>NZ_CATKQQ010000020.1:0-41387 GCF_949767605.1 Pseudomonas sp. IT-P218 | reverse complement strand
AGGCGGCGTCACGGCCACCATCGCATCGCTGGCAAGCCAGCTCCTACAGTGATTGGGTACAGCCGCGAGAAATGGGGCGGCTGTCAGGCCTCAAAGATGATCCGCATCGATCACCGCCTTGGCGAACGCCTGCGGATCTTCCTGTGGCAAGTTGTGGCCGATGCCGCCGCTGATCAGGCGGAACTGGTATTTGCCGGTAAAGCGCTTGGCGTAATCCTCGGGGGCCGGGTGCGGGGCGCCGTTGGCGTCGCCTTCCAGGGTGATGGTCGGCACACTGATGGAAGGTGCCGTGGCCAGTTTCTGCTCCAGTGCTTCGTATTGGCTTTCGCCCTGCACCAGGCCCAGGCGCCAGCGGTAGTTGAACACGGTGATATCGACATGGTCGGGGTTGTCCAGCGCCTTGGCGCTGCGGTCGAAGGTGGCGTCGTCGAAGGCCCATTTTGGCGAGGCCAGTTGCCAGATCAGCTTGGCGAAGTCATGGGTGTGTTTCTCGTAGCCGGCGCGGCCGCGGTCGGTGGCGAAGTAGAACTGGTACCACCACTGCAGTTCGGCCTTGGGCGGCAGCGGGTTCTTGCCGGCGGCCTGGTTACCGATCAGATAGCCGCTGACCGACACCAGGGCCTTGACCCGTTCCGGCCACAGCGCCGAAACGATGTCGGCGGAACGCGCGCCCCAATCATAACCACCGAGCACGGCTTGCTTGATCTTCAGGGCGTCCATGAAATCGATGACGTCGCTGGCCAGCGCGGCCGGTTGGCCATTGCGCAAGGTCTTGTCGGAGAGGAAGTGCGTATCGCCGTAGCCGCGCGCATAGGGCATCAGCACGCGATAACCCTTGGCCGCCAACAAGGGCGCGACTTCGTCATAGCTGTGGATGTCGTACGGCCAGCCGTGCAGCAGAATCA
This sequence comes from Pseudomonas sp. IT-P218, assembly GCF_949767605.1. Classification (NCBI taxonomy): domain Bacteria; kingdom Pseudomonadati; phylum Pseudomonadota; class Gammaproteobacteria; order Pseudomonadales; family Pseudomonadaceae; genus Pseudomonas; species Pseudomonas sp. IT-P218. The sequence continues at coordinate 40,482 of NZ_CATKQQ010000020.1, read as the reverse complement.
CCACCGGGCCGTCGGCCGGGCCCGTTTCGGCGTACGCCACGCTGAGCAGGCCCGCGTTGACATGCTTGAGCGGACCGAACGGCGAGGGCGCCGCCTGCGTGGTGCCGGCAGGGGGGGCGGCAGGGCATGTCTGCGCGTGAGCTACACCCAGAACGCCCAACAGACTCAGGGCTAGGATCGACGAGCCGACCAGGCGGCGGCGAGGGTTACCGGTTCTGTCGTTGTGCTGTGCCTTCTTCATGTGATGTCTCCTGTTCAAGCCGCTGGCCAGGGGATCGGCCGATCCCCTTTAAACCCTGCCTGCATTTGAACGCGAAGACGTATCTGGCCTGTGTCGAAGACCGGGGCCGGTGTCAGCCCCTGTATCCCGCTGCTGTCCAGATACACAGTGATACACAGCGTCAGGATCAAGCCTGTGCTGCACTCACCTTGCCCGTGACGGTGGCGTTTCTACGCACCGATTGATACAGCAGGCTGGACACCAGGAAGCCCACGATCGCCAACCCGCTCATCAGGCTGAACACATAGTTATAGCCTTGCTGGCCGGGGAAGTGGTCGAGGATGGCGCCGTAGATCACGTAGGCGAACATGCCCGGGGCATAGCCGATCAGGCAGCCGATGCCGAAGGCCGAGCCGGTGATGTGCTGGGGAATGCCGACTTCACCCATGGGCGCCCAGAACACGCCGCGCATGGAAAACACGATCAGCGCGAAGGACAGGGTGGCGGCCATGCCGGCATAGATGAAGCTCGGGCTTTTCGGAATCAACAGGATCACGGCCATCAGCGGCAGCAGCGCCAGGAACGCCCACTTCAGGTAGCGGCTGGTGCTCTTGAACTGTTTGTCGGCGATGAATCCGCCGGCAGGGCCGCCGAGGATCTTCAGGAAGTACTGGTTGATGATGCCGTAGGCGCCGACCAGGGCCACGGGCAGGCCGTACATTTCCTTGAGGTAGGGAATGAAATAGGTCAGGCCGCAGTAGACGATGTAGACCATGAACACATTGAGGCTGACCAGCCAGATGCCCGGCACCTTGATGGCTTCGAACAGGTTGGCCAGGCCGTTGCCGGGCTTGGCGGTCGACTGGGTGGCGCCGCTCTTGAGCAGGAACCAGGTCAGGGTGCCGGCCAGGATGTCGATCACCGAGTAGAACAGGATCGCCGACTTCAGGCCGGCTTCGCCCGAGCCCATGGCGATGAACACACCCAACGCGCAGAAGGCCACCAGGGTATCGACGACACCACGACCGCCTTCGAGCAGGCCAAACAGCCGACCCTGTTCCTGATCGTCGCCCAGGTTGCGGATGGCCTTGAGCAGCGACGGCCAGAAGAGGCAGTCGGCGCACACCGCCAGCAGGCTGAACACGATCAGCAGGTTGCTGAAGGGTGGAAATGTCGCCAGGTACAGCCCCAGGCCGCCGGTGCCGATCAGGCCGAGGGGTATCAGCTTGCGGGTGTCGTAGCGATCGGCGAGCAGGCCGCCGACCACGAACAGCGCGGTGGCGATGATCGCATTGGCGCTGAGCAGCATGCCGATTTCAGTGTGGCTCAGGCCCATGAATTCCTGCATGGGCACATAAAAGGCGTCCTTGAGGTTGGCCAGTTTGTAGATGGTGCCGCCACCGAGGATGAGGATCAGGAATCGCAGCCATTTGGCCTTGTTTTGCATTGTCATTATTGTTCTCCGGGCGTAATCGGTTCGTAGCGTCGGGTTCAGGCGCTGCAGGTATCGGCGAGGGTGAGTTCGGCCAGGGTGCGCAACTCGGCCAGCACACCGCGGACATAGGCGACCTGGTTGTTCGCCCAGCGGTGTTCGTCGGCAAGCATTCGTTCGAGCGAGAAGCCTTCAGGCAGCGGTGTATCACTCATTTCCCGGTAGGCAATGAACGGGTCGGCCGCCTCAAGGGTCTGGCGGAACGCCGGGGCCACGTAGTGGTTTTCCTGCTCGAGGATGAAGGCGATGACCTGCGGGCTGGTGTCGCCCAGCATCAGCAGCTCGAACAGCAGGCGGGCACTGGGCAGGTCGTCTTCGGCGCTGCCCTGCAGCACGCCGTAATGGCCGAAGCCGTTTTGCTCGGGGACCACGCGCACGCCCTTGAGGTGCGCCTGGCGGATGTGCGGCGCCAGGTTGCGCAGCGCCTGCAGGGGCTGTTCGCAGGCATTGATCATGTTGCCGAAGTCGAACAGGGCATGCAGGCGAGGGTGGTTGAGGCGGGTCAGCAGTTGCGCGATCTCGGCGCTCTTGAGCTCTTCATGCTGCTCGAAGTCGAAGTACAGGTCGTGCTTGTCGGCCTGCTGCGCGAGGTAGTGCAGGTCGGTTTCGATCACGTCCATCACTTGCGACAGCGTGCCCTCGTAGCGCGAGTAGACGCGAATGTTGCGCACGCCCAGGGCGAGGGCGATGGCGATCACCTGGTCGACGTCCTTTTTCCGCGTGCTGCTGATTTCCAGATGCACATCCAGGCCCAGGGCCCTGGCCTTGGCGGCAAACACCTGCAGTTGCGCAGGCGTCATCTGGCTCAGGCTGTTTTCCTCGCCGTCGAGCAAGTGCAGGCTCAGGCCTTGCAGTTCGTGGCGATAGGCGAAGTCGAGCAGGTCGGCGGGGGTGACACGGCCGTGGGTGAGGTTGGTCAGCAGCGGGTAGGCGTGGGCGAACAGGCGCAGTTGCGCCAGGCGGTCGAGCAGCTGCCGGGCCAGTGCGTCGGTCAGCACGGGAGCGGTGCCGTCCTCGACCACGTTGTGGCCGAGCAGGGCGTTGAATCGTTCCTGGATCTTATTGTTCATTCGAGTCGTTCCTGGTTCAGACGCTGGGTCTTGCGACGCAGCCTTTATCGCGCCAGTCAGGAACTCTCGATAGATCCATTATCAGTTAATTGATAAGACCACTTGCGGGCTTCAAGTGGCCTGCGTCAGGCACCCCATCGCGTCCAGCGCCCGGGCCAGCGCCGCGACGCGTTCCTGGGCCTGGTGTTCAGGGGTGCCGGCAAAACCGATCAGCAGGGCCGGCGGCAGCACGTGCCCGATGCAGTAGTCGGAGAGGGCGTAGGTGTGGATGTTGTGCCGGGCCAGTTGCTTGGCAATGGCGTCGTCGTCGAGCGCCGGGGGGAGCCAGGCGATCAGGTGCATGCCGGCGTCCACCGGGGTGATCCTGAAGAATCCGCCGAGCTGTTGTTGCAACTGCTCGACCAGGGCCTGCTGGCGAGCCTGGTACAGTGTGCGCAGGCGACGGATGTGCCCCAGGAAGTGGCCTTCGACCATGAAGTCCGCCGTGGTCGCCTGCAGCAGGGTGGGCGGGCTGCGATCCATCACCGCGCGCAAGGTGCAGAAGGGTTCGACCAAGGCCTGGGGCAAGATCACGTAGCCCAGTCGCAGCGAGGGGAACAGCACCTTGCTGAAGGTCCCGACGTAGATCACCCGCGCCATCTGGTCCATGGCATAGAGCGCGGGAAGCAGGCGGCCGCTGTAGCGCAGTTCGCTGTCGCAATCGTCCTCGATGATCCAGCTCTGCTGGCGTGCCGCCCAATCGATCAGGGCCTGGCGTCGCGCATAACTGAGGGTCACGCCCAGGGGATGCTGGCGCGAGGGGGTGGTGAACACCAGGCGCGCATCGGGGCATTGGGCCAGCCCTTGCTGGACATCGATGCCCTGTTCATCGACGCGCAGCGGCACCACCTGCGCGCCCTGGGCCTGCAAGGCGATGCGCGCGGCGATGTGCCCCGGGTCTTCCATCCACACGCTGTCCTGCGGGTTGAGCAGCAGCATGCCCAGCAGGTTGAAGGCTTGCTGTGCACCGGAAACGATCACCACTTGCCCGGCGTCGCAGTCGATGCCCCGGGCGTCGAAGACGTACTCGGCGATGGCCGTGCGCAAGGCCTGCAAGCCTTGCAGCTCGCCATAACCGAGCATGGCCTTGCTCGGCTTGAGCAGGTGGCGGTTCATCAGGCGCCGCCAGATCGCTTGCGGGAACGCGTCGTAGGTGCTGTGACTGGGCAGGAAGGAAGTCGGGGTCGAAGGGTCCCAATCGGCATAGGACACCCCGCGAAAATGATCGCTGCGCAGCGACAGCATCGACTGGCTCAGGTCGGACAGGCGAGGCGGCTGGCGCGCCTGCCCGTCGTCGACCATCGTGCGCTGTTCCCACTCGGTGCCGACGTAGGTGCCGGCCCCGGTGCGCGAGGCCAGGAAGCCTTCGGCGATCAACTGATCGAAGGCATTGAGGATGGTGATCCGCGACAGCGCCAGCTCCTTGCTCAGGGTGCGCGTCGACGGCAAGCGCACGCCGCCCTGGATGCGGCCGCCGAGGATCTGCTTGCGAATCTGCAAGTAAAGCTGGCGGTACAAGGGGATGGCGCTGGCACGGTCCAGCTCGATGGCCGACAGCAACAAACCTGCGGGGGATTTCATGACGCGCTCGTCTGGACGGAGTGTGGGTGGTCCCGCGCCGGCTGGCGCCGAGGTGTGCAGGGTAGCGAGCGGCAGCGGATAAGTCATCCACCGCCGGGAACGCCACGGCGGGCACTGTCATGAAATGAAAAGCCATTGTCGTCTGATGAGAAGCGGCTGTTTGGGCGTCATCCTACAGTCCAATCAGCGCAAATCGACGCAGCAGCCAATATTGCAGACTGGAGAACAAGAAAAATGGCCAAAGCCGTACGCTTCTACGAAACCGGTGGTCCCGACGTCCTTCGTTATGAGGATGTCGAAGTCGGCGACCCCGGTCCTGGTCAGGTACGTCTGCGTCATGTAGCGGTCGGCCTGAACTATGCCGACACCTACTTTCGCAACGGCACCTACCCGATCCCGATGCCCAACGGCATGGGCGTCGAGGCGTCCGGTGTGGTCCAGGCCATCGGCGAAGGCGTGACCAACGTCCAGGTGGGGGACCGCGTCACCTATACCGGTTTCCTCAACACCCTCGGCGCCTACAGCACCGAACGACTGATCGCGGCCGCGCCGCTGATCAAGCTGCCGGAAACCATCAGTTTCGAAACCGCCGCGGCCATGACCATGCGCGGCCTGACGTCGTCGTACCTGATGCGCCGCATCTACGACTTCAAGGAAGGCGACAGCATCCTGCTGCACGCCGCCGCCGGTGGCGTTGGCCTGATCGTTTCGCAGTGGGCCAAATTGCTCGGCCTGAACGTGATCGGCACGGTGTCGACCGAGCAAAAGGCTGAAATCGCCCGTGCCCACGGTTGCGACCATACTATCAATTACAGCCATGAAGACGTCGCCGCTCGCGTTCGCGAATTGACCGACGGCGTGGGCGTCAACGTGGTGTTCGACAGCGTTGGCAAGAACACCTTCATGGGTTCGCTGGATTCGTTGAAACCCCGTGGCCTGATGGTCTGCGTGGGTACCGCATCCGGGCCTATCCCGGCGTTCGATCCGGTGATGCTGGCGATGAAAGGTTCGCTGTTCCTGACCCGTCCGGCCCTGGCCAACTACATCAGCGACCCTGCGGAAAAAGCCGCCCTGGCCGGTGAGCTGTTCGACCACGTCGGCAGCGGCCGCATCAAGATCGAGATCAACCAGCACTACGCGTTGCAGGACGCGGTGCAGGCGCATCGCGATCTTGAGTCGCGCAAGACTACCGGCTCGTCGATTTTCGTCATTTAAGGAGCTGCCAGCCATGAAAGTCGAACAATTGACCTGCAGCATCGGTGCCGAACTGATCGGCGTGAACCTCGCCGACGCGGTGCATGACGACGGTCTGTTTGCCGAGATTCGTGCCCAGTTGCTCAAGCACCGAGTGGTGTTCCTGCGCGACCAGGACATCAGCCGCGCCGACCACGTGGCCTTCGCCCGCCGCTTCGGCGAGCTGGAAGACCACCCGGTGGCCGGCAGCGATCCGGAGCATCCGGGGCTGGTGCGCATCTACAAGAATCCTGACCAGCCGATGGACCGCTACGAAAACGCCTGGCACACCGATGCGACCTGGCGCGAAGTTCCGCCGATGGGTGCCGTGCTGCGTTGTGTTGAATGCCCGCCAGTGGGCGGCGACACCATGTGGACCAACATGGTCCAGGCCTATGCGAACCTGCCCGAAGACGTAAAGCTCAAGATCGCCGACCTGCGTGCCCGCCACAGCATCGAAGCGAGCTTCGGCGCCGCCATGCCGATCGAAAAACGCCTGGGACTCAAGGCGATGTACCCGGACGCCGAGCACCCGGTGGTGCGCACCCATCCGGAAACCGGCGAGAAGGTGCTGTTCGTCAACGCCTTCACCACCCATTTCAGCAACTACCACACCCCTGAGCGGGTGCGCTTCGGCCAGGACGCCAACCCTGGCGCCGGCGAGTTGCTGCGCTACCTGATCAGCCAGGCGTACATCCCTGAGTATCAAGTGCGCTGGCGCTGGAAGCCCAACAGCATCGCCATCTGGGACAACCGCAGTACCCAGCATTACGCCGTCATGGACTACCCGCCGTGCCATCGCAAGATGGAACGCGCCGGGATCATCGGCGACAAGACTTTCTGATCCAACCCTTCTGCATACGCACTCGTAGACACGTCTGCCCGGCCACGACCCGGGCGGACGGGACAATCATAAGAACTGGAGTAAACCATGCAATTCTTCGACGATTCCCTGCACCCCGAAAACATGGAAAAGGTGGTCATCACCGTGGCCCCGTACGGCCCGGAATGGATGCCTGAAGACTTCCCCGAAGACATCCCGCTGACCATGGACGAGCAAGTCCAGAAAGCGGTTGAATGCTATGAAGCCGGTGCCACGGTTTTGCACCTGCACGTGCGTGAACTGGACGGCAAGGGCTCCAAGCGCCTGTCCAAGTTCAACGAGCTGATCGCCGGTGTGCGCGAAGCCGTGCCGGACATGATCATCCAGGTCGGCGGCTCGATTTCCTTCGCCCCGGAAAGCGATGGTGAAGCGGCCAAGTGGCTATCCGACGACACTCGCCACATGCTGGCCGAGCTGACGCCGAAACCGGACCAGGTCACGGTGGCCATCAACACCACCCAGATGAACATCATGGAGCTGCTGTATCCGGAATACCTGGAAGGCACCTCCCTGGCCAACCCGATGGTCCAGGCCGCCTACAGCGAAATGACCGTACCGGCCGGTCCAGCCTGGGTTGCCGAGCACCTCAAGCGCCTGATGGACAACGGCATCCAGCCGCACTTCCAGCTGACCGGCATCCATGCCTACGAAACCCTGGAGCGCCTGGTGCGCAAGGGCATCTACAAGGGCCCGCTGAACCTGACCTGGATCGGCATCGGCGGTGGTTTCGACGGTCCGAACCCGTTCAACTTCTTCAACTTCATCCACCGTGTTCCGGATGGTTGCACCCTGACCTCCGAGTCGCTGCTCAAGAACGTGCTGCCGTTCAACACCATGGCGATGTCCATGGGTCTGCACCCACGCGTGGGCAACGAAGACACTATCATTGATCACAAGGGCGAGCGTTTCGGCTCGGTTGCGCAGATCAAGCAAACCGTACGCATCGCCCACGAACTGGGTCGCGAAATCGCCACCGGCAAAGAAGCCCGTGAGATCTATCGCATCGGTGTGCAGTACGACAGCATCGAAGACACCCTGCTGGCCAACGGAATGTCCCCCAACCGCAAGGCTGGGCAAAAAGGTGTGCCGCAACGCGGCTGACCCGTGGCGCGCACGAGGGGCCGTGACCGCTCGTGCGCACTGCAAAACGCTTGATAACAAAAATAAATAAAAGCTTTGAGGAGGCTGCATGGCCTTTCACCCAATCGCCGACGATGACGACGCTGGTTGCGTCAACGTTGCGCGTAAATATGCCTGGATTGTCTTTGCACTGACGTTCGGCCTGTTGATTTCCGATTACATGTCGCGCCAGGTGCTCAATGCGGTGTTCCCGCTGCTCAAGAGCGAGTGGTCCCTGAGCGACGGTCAGCTGGGCCTGCTCAGTGGCATTGTCGCCCTGATGGTCGGCCTGCTGACGTTTCCGCTGTCGCTGATGGCCGACCGCTTCGGCCGGGTCAAGAGCCTGGCGCTGATGGCGATGCTGTGGAGCGTGGCAACCCTGGGTTGCGCGTTGGCCCAGGATTACCAGCAGATGTTCATCGCCCGGTTCATGGTGGGCGTTGGCGAGGCGGCCTACGGCAGCGTCGGCATCGCGGTCGTGATTTCGGTGTTTCCGAAACACATGCGCGCCACCCTGGCCAGTGCCTTCATGGCGGGCGGGATGTTCGGCTCGGTGTTGGGCATGGCCTTGGGCGGTGCGATCGCCGCCAAGCTCGGCTGGCGCTGGTCGTTCGCCGGCATGGCGCTGTTCGGCCTGCTGCTGGCGATGCTTTACCCGATCATCGTCAAGGAAGCGAAGATTGCACCCAAGCGCGCAGCCCAGCTGGCGAACAAGGTGGCCGCGGTCAAGCGTCCATTGAGCACGTTGTGGTCCAGCCGTTCGGTGGTGGCGACCTATTTCGGCAGTGGCTTGCAGCTGTTCGTCGGCGGCACGGTGATGGTGTGGATTCCCAGCTACCTCAATCGCTACTACGACATGCCCACGGACAAGGCGGGCGGCATGGCCGCGATAATCGTCCTGTGCAGCGGCGCCGGGATGATCCTGTGCGGCATGCTCAGCGATCGGCTGTGCCGTAATTCGCCGGAACGCAAGGTCAGCCTGGCCATCGCGTTTTGCCTGGGCAGCTGCCTGCTGCTGTCGGCGGCGTTCGCGCTACAGGCAGGGCCATTGCAACTGGCGCTGATCTGCCTGGGCATGCTGATTGCCACCGGCACCACCGGCCCGGCTGGGGCGATGGTCGCCAACCTGACCCATTACTCGGTCCACGGCACAGCCTTCGCCACGCTGACATTGGCCAACAACATGCTGGGCCTGGCGCCTGGGCCGTTCATCACTGGACGGGTGTCGGACCTGATCGGCCTGCATGCCGCGTTCCAATTGGTGCCACTGGTCAGCCTCGCGGCAGCGGCGGTGTTCTTTTACGCCAAGTGTCATTACCACAAAGATATTGCCCGCCTTCAGGGTCAGAGCGTGCCTGACCCCGTCAACCAGGCCGGGTTAGAGGTGAAGTTGTGAGTCGTCGTCTACAAATTGATGTGTTTTTCGATTTTATCTGCCCTTGGTGCCTGATCGGCAAACGCCAGCTGGAGCATGCGCAGGTGCAGTTTCGCAATCGCCATCCGGATGTGCAGATCAACACCCGGTGGCATGGGGTGCAGTTGCTGCCGCATTTGCCGGTAGAAGGTGAGCCCTTCGCCGATTTCTACCGCAAGCGCCTGGGCAATGCCGATGCCGTGACCATGCGCCAGGCCCAGGTACAGCAGGCTGCCGCGGCGGTAGGACTGACCATCGACCTCAGCCACATCGAGACGATGCCCAACACCGCCGACGCACATCGCCTGTTCGAGCGAGCCAGCGCACTGGGTAATGTTGCCCAGCGTGAAATGCTGCTCGAACGGCTGTTCGCCGCTTACTTCCGCAAACGCGAAAACCTCGGCTGCCGCGAGACCTTGCTCGCCATTGCCCGCTCCTGCGGTATCGATGCGGATGCGCTGCTCGATTGCCTGAAGGGCGACGGCACGCCATTCGAGGGATCTCCCGGTGCGACCAGCGGCGTGCCGAGCTTTCAGTTCAACGGCCGCATGACGGTGATCGGTGCCCAACCTGCCCAGGCGCTGCTCGGGGCCATGAACGAAGCACTCAAGGAAAATGAACGCGAGCGGCAGCCGGCATGACCCGGCGCATTCCCGTACCTGCCGGCAAACACCCGCAGGCCGGCGGCCGGGCGCTGTTCGAGTTCGACGACAAGAGCCTGGCGTTGTTCAACGTCGACGGGCAGCTGTTCGCCATTGACGACAGTTGCCCGCACCAGGGCGCCTCGCTGTGTGGCGGGCGTCTTGAGGGGCGAGTGATTCAATGTTGCGCCCATGGTTTGCGCTTCGATTTGCACAGCGGCTACCTGCTCAATTCCAGGCAGGTGAAAGTCAACAACTACCCGGTCGAGATCATCGACGGCCAGGCGTTCATCGTCATCGTTCCCGAGGAGGCCGCGCCATGAGCGCCATCGCCCTTACCCGTATCCATAGTCGCACGCGCGAATTGGCCCCGGGGTTTATCGTCAGTCTGATCGTGGCCGCCGCCGCCTCGTTTTTGTCCGAGCACTACGGTGCCCCGGTCATGCTGTTCGCGTTGCTGCTGGGCATGGCCCTGAATTTCCTCGCCGGTGACGGCGTCTGCAAGGCCGGCATCGAATTCACCGCGCGCACCGTGTTGCGCATCGGCGTGGCGCTGCTGGGCATGCGCATCACCCTCGAACAGATGGCGGCGCTGGGCTGGAAGCCGGTGGCCCTGGTGGTGATCCTGGTGGTGGTGACCATCGGCGTATCGGTGATCGCGGCCAAGGCGCTGGGCTTTCAACGCCTGTTCGGCATGCTCACCGGTGGCGCCACCGCGATCTGCGGCGCATCGGCCGCGTTGGCCCTGGCGGCAGCGCTGCCAAATCACCCGCAGAAAGAACGCGCGACCCTGTTCACGGTGATCGGTGTCTCGGCGCTGTCGACCATGGCGATGATCGTCTACCCGATGATCGCCAACTGGCTGCAACTGTCGCCGCAGGTGGCGGGCGTGTTCCTCGGCGCGACCATCCACGACGTGGCCCAGGTGGTCGGTGCCGGCTACAGCATGTCCACCGAGACCGGTGACACCGCCACGGTCGTCAAGCTGATGCGGGTCGCCATGCTGCTGCCGGTGATCGTCACCGCCGCCATGATCACCCGTATGCAAGGCGCCGATCCGACCGGCAAGCGACCACCGTTGCTGCCATGGTTCGCCGTCGGTTTCCTGATCCTGGCGTGCATCAACAGCACCGGCTGGATTGCCCCGGTGGTGCAGGGTTCGGTCAATGAACTGTCGCGCTGGTGCCTGGTGGTGTCCATCAGCGCCCTGGGCATGAAGACCCAGCTCAAGGAGCTGGCGGCGGTGGGCATCAAGCCGATCCTGCTGATGGTGGGGGAGACGGTATTCCTCGTCGTGCTGGTGCTGTTGTTGCTGCGCTGGGGGCTCTGAGGGCAGGTCTTCCACAGGTTTTATCGCAGGGCTTCACTGGGCTGGCTCCTCGTCACAGTGAAGCGCTCGACCGGTGTTACCCACACCGGTCTTTACACGGCGACTGTACCAGCAGTCGCCGTTTTTTTTTGCCGGGTCAACCAGGGTGCATTCGCACCGCGCACACCCTGTAGGAGCCCGGCTTGCCGGCGAAGGCGGCCTCACAGCCAACCCATCTCTCACGGCTGTACCCAATCCACTGTAGGAGCCCGGCTTGCCGGCGATGACGGCCTCACAGCCGACCCATCTCTCACGGCTGTACCCGATCCACTGTAGGAGCCCGGCTTGCCGGCGATGACGGCCTCACAGCCAACCCATCTCTCACGGCTGTACCCGATCCACTGTAGGAGCCCGGCTTGCCGGCGATGACGGCCTCACAGCCGACCCAACTCCCACGGCCGTACCCGATCTACTGTAGGAGCAAGCTTGCTCGCGATGGAGGTCAACGATGACGCGGGAAGCCTGACACCCCGCGGTGCTCTCAGGTTTTTCGCGAGCAAGCTCGCTCCTACATGGGCCCACTACGCAGAACCTCCACTCGGCCTCACGATGTGGCAAGAAAATCAAAAGCCAATTCAAAAGCAAAAGCGAGGCGGCCTACGAGCCGACCTGATCCCAAGTGAACGCATCCCCCCTGTAGGAGCTGGCTTGTCGGGTCGCCGCATCGCAGCGATGGTCGTCAACGATGACGCGCGCTGTCTGAATGAATGCGTTGTCCAGACGTTTTTCGCGAGCAAGCTCGCTCCCACAGTAGATCGGGTACGGCCGTGGGAGATGGGTCAGCTTTGAGGCCGCCATCGCCGGCAAGCCGGGCTCCTACAGTGGATCGGGTAGGTCCGCGAGTGATGGGTCGGCTGTCAGGCCGCCTTCGCCGGCAAGCCGGCTCCTACAGTAGATCGGGTAGGGCCAAGAGTGATGGGTTGGCTTTGAGGCCGCCATCGCCGGCAAGCCGGCTCCTACAGTGGATCGGGTAGGGCCGCGAGTGATGGGTTGGCTGTCAGGCCGCCATCGCCGGCAAGCCGGCTCCTACAGTGGATCGGGTAGGGCCGCGAGTGATGGGTTGGCTGTCAGGCCGCCATCGCTGGCAAGCCGGCTCCTGCAGTAGACCGGGTAGGGCCGCGAGAGATGGGGTGGCTGTGAGGCCGCCTTCGCCGGCAAGCCGGCTCCTACAGTAGATCGGGTGTGGCCGGAGGAGATGGGGTGGCTTTGAGGCCGTCATCGCCGGCAGGCCGGCTCCCACAGTTGATTGGGTGCAGGCGTGAGTGATGGGTCGACGGTCACGCCGGTTTTTTTGCGCCGCGATATCAGGAGATCTTGGGTGGGACAGCATCCGCCGGAGCTTTTGCCGAATCCTGCTTCTGCGCTCGCCACGCCGCCGGCGGCATGCCGAACTGGCTGATGAACCAGCGGGTAAACGAACTCGCCATCGCATACCCGAGCATGTCGGCGATCCTTCCCAGCGAGTAGTTCGGATTCTCCAGATAACGCAGCACCAAATCCCGGCGCACATCATTGATCAGGTCGTTGAAAGCACAACCATCGTCCTTGAGACGACGTTGCAGGGTGCGCACGTTCATGCCCTGGCTCTGGGCGATCTGCTCGATGGTGGCGCGGCCCATGGGTAGCAGCAGGTAGATGGCCTTGCGCACTTCGAACAGCATCGACGTGCTTTCGGTGCTTTGCAACGAGTCGAGGTAGCTCTGGGCGTAGCGGGCCATGGCCGGGTCGGCATTGGGGTTGGTCATGTCCAGGTTGGCGCCTGCGCAGACGATGCCGTTGAACTCGCTGCCGAACTCCAGGGTGCAGCCGAACAGGCGCCGGTGCAGCTGCACGTTGTCGGGGGCCTGGTGGGTGAAATTGACGCTGTAGGGATGCCAGTGGGCGCCGAGCAGGGCGGCGCACAGGCGGAACATCACGCCGATGGCAAGCTCAGTGGCCTGGCGGCTGGCCATCGGCGATTCGGTGACCACCTCTTCGCGAATGATCACCATCTTGCCGGCTTCTTCGATGAAAATCGCCAGCGAATCGTTCATCAAGTGCCGGTAATGCACCACCACCTGCAAGGCATCGCGCAGCGTGCGCTGATGGCTGAGCAGCAGGGCGACCACGCCGAAATCCGAGAGCTGGCGTGACTCGGCCATGCTCAGGCCGAACGTCTGGCAGCCGCTGGCGACGGCCGAATCCTCCAGCAGGCGTACGGCGGCATCTATGGGGATGCGGTGCCCGGGGGCTTGCAGCTGGGCCTTGGTCAAGCCGACGCCGGCCAGTACATCGTGCGGGTTGAAACCCAGGTATTGAGTGACCTCAAGGTAGTTGGTCAAGACGGCGGCGCGAACAAGCTTGGGCATTCGAAGGTCTTTCCTTAGCCAATTGCGATCAATTGAACCTGGCGACTATATCCAGCACATCAGCACTTGAACAGTTGTGCGATTGACGACAGTGCACGCCCGATTCTGCCCGGCCGACAACCGTTACCGAAGGGCGGTCGACGCTCCCCATTGATTACAGTGACCCGTAGCGATCCCGTGGGGTTATTCGACCAGCGGTCAGGAGCATCCCGTGGCGAAAAAACCTGTCATCAAATGAAAAGTGCCTGACGTCCAATGAAAAGCGCCAGGGGGGGGCGATCTTTAATGTCAGTCCTACAAAAAGCCCCTGGCCACAGAGCCAGTCGAGTCATCGAGAAAGCGTAGGTGTTGAATTGAACAAACTGCAAACCGCCGCAACCGTTCTGATCGTACCGGGCCTGCGCGAGCACGTTGCCGAACATTGGCAAACGCTGCTTGAAGCCAGGCTGGAAAAGGTACGCAGTGTGCCGCCACTGGAAACCGACAAGCTCGATTGCAATGCCCGCGTCCGGGCGATCCAGCACCAGCTGGAACAGATCGACGGGCCGGTCATCCTGGTCGCCCACAGCGCCGGTGTGCTGATGGTCGCCCACTGGGCTGCGCAATTCAGTCGTCCGATCAAGGGCGCCCTGCTGGCCGCGCCACCGGATCTCGAGGCCGCCTGGCCCGCCAACTACCCATCCCCTGAAACCCTGCGCAGCAGCGGTTGGGATCCTCTGCCAACAGGGCCGCTGCCATTCCGTAGCCTGGTGGCCGCCAGCACCAACGATCACCTGGCCAGCCTGGACGCCGCCACTAGACTTGCCCAAGGCTGGGGCGCCGAATTGCTCAATCTGGGCGATGTCGGCCACCTCAATCCGGCGGCGGGTTTCGGTCACTGGCCTGAGGCTGAAGCACTCATCCTCGAGCTGGACCGCTAGTACAGGAGCCGGTCGGGCCGCATCCCGACCAGCACTCGCCCTCATCCCTGAACACGCAGGCCCCACCGGGTCGCGCGAGGGCTGCTGCGCTTAAAACAAATACAAAAAGGCGGAGACAACGCAATGCACAACAATAAGAATCACGGCTTCACCACCGCACGCTACACCTTGTTGGCCTCGGCCATCCTGGCCGCCATGATGCCGGCCGCCCATGGCGCAGAAATCGAGACCGGTAACCCGGACTGGAACGTTCGCCTGGACAACACCATCAAGTACAACTATGGCGTGCGCACCGAAAGCGCCGACAAGCGCATGTTGGGCACTCCGAACAACAACGACGGCGACTACAACTTCCGCAAGTCCGGCACCAACATCACCAACCGTGTCGACCTGCTGACCGAGATGGACGTGGTCTATCAGAACCACATGGGCTTCCGTGTCAGCGCCGCCACCTGGTACGACAAGGCCTACGATAACACCGGTTCGAACTCCAACCCGTTCGTCAACGGCAACGGTTCGACCTCGGGCCTGATCGCCAACGACCCGCGCCTGGCCGGTGTCACCAACGACAACGTCGGCAATGGCAGCCCGCACCTGAGCAACTACGCCCAGCGCTACTACAGCGGCCCGTCCGGCGAAACCCTCGACGCCTTCGTGTTCTACAGCACCGAAGTGGGCGAAGAGTCGATGCTCAGCGTCAAGGCTGGTCAGCACAACGTGTTCTGGGGCGAGACCATTCTCAATCCGGTGCATTCGATCAGCTACGGCCAGTCCGGCCTCGACCTGGCCAAGCTCGCCGCGTCGCCGGGCACTGAAGCCAAGGAACTGTTCGTCCCGCGCAACCAGCTGTCGATGACCTTCACCGTCAATCCGGAATTGACCGTGGGCGCCCAGTACTTCCTCGATTGGGACGCCGCGCGCCTGCCGGAAGCCGGCACCTACTACGGCGGTTCCGACCTGGTCGGTTTTGGTGCGCAGTCGTTCCTGTTGGGCAACACCAACGCCGTGGTCCCGGGCAGCCCGCTGGGCTGTGGCCTGGCGCCGTGCAACGGCTTGACCAACGTGCGTCGCGGGCATGACCTGACGCCGGACAAGCGTGGCGATTGGGGCATCATGGCCAAGTGGTCGCCGGCCTGGCTGGATGGCACCCTCGGTGTCTACTACCGCGAAACCTCGGAAATCCTGCCGCAAGCCTGGCTGGATGCCCGCGGCCTGAGTTCGGCCAACGCCAACGGCACCCGTCCGGCCGGCCAGGTACCCGCGGTGATCAACACCCTCAACTCGCTGAGCACCGCCACCTATCAAATGGCCTATGCCGACAACGTCAAGATCGTCGGCCTGAGCCTGTCCAAGGACGTGGGCGGTGTGAGCGTGGGCTCGGACCTCAACGTTCGGCACAACATGCCGCTGGCCAGTATTCCGGCGGTCGTCAGCACCAACAGTCCGCTGGGCCTGGGCCAGGGTCTTGGCCTGTTGCCGGCGCGCACGCCCGGCACCGGCATCGTCTATGACACCCCGGAAAAGGGCGACAGCATGGCCGCCACCGGCGACACCCTGCACTGGACGCTCAACGGCCTGATGACCATGCCGAAAACCCCCGTGTTCGATTCGGCGACCCTGCTCGCCGAGTTGTACTACAGCAACTTGCTCAAGCTCGATAGCAAGAACGAGGCGCTCTACAAAGGCAAGGATACCTATCGCGGCATCGACCAGCCGACCCGGGACAACTGGGGTATCGCGGTGAACTTCACACCGACCTGGTACCAGGTGTTTCCCGGTGTCGACCTCAACGCGCCGATGTCCATCAACCTCGGTCTCGACGGCGTGTCACCGGTCTCCGGTGGCGGTGCCAAGGATACCGGTAACTACGCAGTCGGCCTCGGGGCCGTTGTGTACAACAAATACTTTGTCGACCTGAAGTACGTGGATTCTTTCGGCAAAGCCGACAAGTGCAATGTCAGTGGTGTGAGTACCGGCCCCAACGGAGGTGACGGCGCTGCGCCGAACGCCTTCAGCGGTAACGAAAACTACGCCTGCTACGCCGGTGGCTACTCAGCCTTTTCCGGTGGTGGTGCAACGACTGAGGACCGTGGCGCCGTTTACCTGACGATGAAAACCACTTTTTGATTCACCACTGATTTGCTCAACGCAAGCAGGAGAATAACAACATGAAATTCGTCAAAACCGTGTTGGCCGCTTCGCTGGCCATGGTCCTTGCCGCCCAGGTACAGGCCGCTGTTTCAACCCAGGACGCTGCCAAGCTGGGCACCAGCCTGACCCTGGTGGGCGCCGAGAAGGCCGGGAACGCTGATGGTTCCATTCCGGCCTACAACGGTGGCCTGACCACGCCGCCAGCCAGCTTCAAATCCGGCGACAGCATGCGCCCGGACCCGTTCGCCAGTGAAAAACCCTTGCTGGTGATCGACGGCAAGAACGTCGATCAGTACAAGGGCATGCTCACCGCCACCACCGTGGAACTGGCCAAGCGCTTCCCAACGTTCCGTGTCGATGTGTTCCCGACCCACCGCACCGTGTCGCTGCCCAAGGCGATCCTCGATAACGGCGTGAAGAACGCCAGCGGCGCCAAGTCCCTCGAAGGCGGCTTGGCCATCGACAACGTGCTGCCGGGCGTACCGTTCCCGATCCCGCAGTCTGGCAACGAAGCGATGTGGAACTTCCTGTTGCGTTACCAGGGCGTGAGCATCAACTCCAAGTACGACTCCTGGAACGTTGACTCCGCCGGCGTACCAAGCCTGGCCACCACCGGGCAGGCGTTCATTTCCTACCCGATCTACGAAAACCTCGCGCAGCCGATCAGTAGCGCCGACGTTTACTACCAGATGAAGCTGTCGTACACCGGCCCCGCGCGTCGTGCCGGCGAAGCGGTGATGCTCAAGGACGCCGCCAACCCGCTGACCCAACCACGCCGTGCCTGGCAATACCTGCCTGGCCAGCGTCGGGTGAAACTGGCACCGAACCTGGCGTACGACACGCCTAACCCGGGTACTGCCGGTGCGGGCACTTACGATGACGTATTCGTGTTCAACGGTGCGCTGGATCGCTACGACTGGAAGCTGGTCGGCAAGCAGGAAATGATCGTGCCCTACAACACCTACAAGCTGACCTACGTCCAGGATCCGAAGTCGATCACCACACCGAATCACCTGGCACCGGAGTTCGTTCGCTGGGAAAAACACCGCGTGTGGGTCGTCGAAGGTACCCTCAAGTCGGGCGCCCGGCACATCTATGCCAAGCGTCGCTTCTACCTCGACGAAGACAGCTGGACCGCTCTGGCCTCGGATCAATATGACGCCCGTGGTCAGCTCTATCGCGGTTCCTTCGCCTTCCTCAGCCAGAGCTATGACAAGCAGATCCCGGACTCCACGCCGTTCATGATCTACGACCTGGTCGGTGGTTCCTACAACATCAACGGTGTAGTCGGCCCTTACGGCGGCATCAAGTACATCGATCCGCTCTCCAAGGCCCAGTGGTCTTCGGAATCCCTGGCCGGCAGCGGCATTCGCTAAACCAACCGCAAGCAGACGCTCGCACGATCCACTGTGGGAGCGAGCCTGCTCGCGATGGACCTGAGGGCGACGCGGGCATCCAGACAGCACGCGTAATCGTTAACGTCCATCGCGAGCAGGCTCGCTCCCACATGAGCTGCACGGCGCGAGGTGTGGCGCGGTTTTCCGAAGAGGACGCGGTATGTGTTCGTATAAAAATAATATGTTGAAGCTGGCGTTTGGCATTGCGCTCTGCCTGTCGCAGGGCGTCAGCCACGCGGCCGATTACGTCGACGTGCTGGACCTGCCTGCCAGGGTCAGCGCCTTGGCCATCAAGAGTCCTCTGTCCGGCATGGCCCGCGCCGGTGAGCGCGTGATCGCCGTTGGCCAACGCGGCCATATCCTGTTTTCCGATGATTCCGGTCAGCACTGGCAACAGGCCGCCGTGCCGGTCAGTGCCGACCTCACCGCCGTGAGTTTCCCGACCGACAGCCAGGGCTGGGCGGTGGGCAATGACGGCGTGGTATTGCACAGCAGCGACGCTGGCGTGACCTGGAACAAACAACTCGACGGCCGCCAGATCGGCGATCTGCTGGTCAAGCATTACACGGCGTTGGCCAGTGCCGAACCGGGCAATGAACAATGGCCGCTGCTGGTCGCCGAAGGCCAGCGCCTGGTGGAGCAGGGCGCCGACAAACCGCTGCTCGATGTGTGGTTCGCCAATGACAAAACCGGCTATGTGGTCGGCGTGTTCAACCTGATCCTGCGCACTGACGATGGTGGCCAGAGCTGGACGCCGTTCCAGGATCGCACCGACAACCCGCAAGGCTTCCACCTCAATGCCATCGCCTCCACCGGCGATGCGCTGTACATCGCCGGTGAGCAAGGCCTGTTGCTCAAGTGGGATGACAACGCCCAACGCTTCACCGCCGTGCCGACGCCTTACCAAGGCAGCTTCTTCGGCGTGGTCGGCAAGCCTGGCGAGGTGCTGGTCTACGGCCTGCGCGGCAACGTGCTGCGCAGCACCGACGGCGGGCACAACTGGACCGCACTGGACAGTGGCCTGCACGTCAGCATCACCGCCGGCCTCATCGATGCCCGTGGCAATTACCGCCTGTTCACCCAGGGCGGCCAGATGCTGGTCAGCCAGGGCACTGGCGCGCAATTGCATTTGGTGCAGCAACCGGCACGTACCCCGGTCGCCGGTGCCACCCAGTCCGCCACTGGCGCGTTGGTGGTAGCAGGTAGCCGTGGTGCACAGGCACTGTCCGTCGATTAAGACCTCGAAAATTCAGAGCGAGAACCCAGACATGGGCAATATCAAACAAGACGCCATGCCGGTGATCCGCGAGCTGCGTGATTTCGACCGCCGCTCCGGCAACCTGCTCGAACGGCTGGTGTTCAACTATCGGCCGCTGTTCATGCTGCTCATGGCCCTGGCCACCGTGGTCCTGGGCTTCATGGCCGTGACCCGCCTGGAGCTGCGTCCCAGCTTCGAGAAGATGATTCCGCAGAGCCAGCCGTACATCCAGAATTTCCTCGAGAACCGCGCTTCGCTGCGCGGCCTGGGCAACTCGGTGCGGGTGGTGGTCGAGAACACCCAGGGCGATATCTTCGACCCTGAGTATCTGGACGTGCTCAAGCAGGTCAATGACCAGCTGTTCCTCACCGAAGGCGTCGACCGTGCATGGATGAAATCCCTGTGGAGCCCGGCGGTGCGCTGGACGGAAGTCACCGAGGAAGGTTTCCAGGGTGGCCCGGTGATGCCTGATACCTACTCGGGGCAGCCTGAACAGATCGAGCAACTGCGCCAGAACATCTCCCGCGCCGGTATCGTCGGCAGTCTGGTGGCCAGCGATTTCAAGTCGACCATGCTGATCGTGCCGCTGCTGGACAAGGCCGCCGCCGGTGGCCAGCGCATCGACTACCACGCCTTTTCGCAGATGCTCGAAGAGCAGTTGCGCGACAAGATCGAATACGCTGGCGACAGCGCCGCACGCAAGTCCGGTGTCGAGGGCAAGGGCCACTACAAGGTCCGGGTCATCGGTTTTGCCAAGCTGATGGGCGACCTGATCGACGGCCTGATCCAGGTGATGATGTTTTTCGGCCTGGCCGTTGTCACTTCGCTGGTCATCATCTATGCCTACACCCGTTGCGTGCGCAGCACCTTGCTGGTGGTAGGCTGCTCGTTGATCGCGGTGGTCTGGCAACTGGGTATCGTCGCCTGGCTGGGCTACGCCATCGACCCGTATTCGGTGCTGGTACCGTTTTTGATCTTCGCCATCGGCGTGTCCCACGCGGCGCAGAAGATGAACGGGATCATGCAGGACATCGCCCGTGGCACCCACAAGCTGATCGCCGCGCGCTACACCTTTCGCCGTCTGTTCATCGCTGGCGTTACCGCGCTGCTGGCTGACGCCGTCGGCTTCGCCGTGTTGATGCTGATCGACATTCCGGTGATCCAGGACCTGGCGATCACCGCCAGTATCGGCGTCGCGGTACTGATCTTCACTTCGCTGTTGCTGATGCCGGTGGCGCTGTCCTACATCGGCGTCGGCCGCAAGGCCGCCGAGCGTGCGCTGAAAATCGACACCCGTGCCGAGCACCACAAAGGCTTCGGCAAACTCTGGGACTTGCTCGATCGCTTCACCACCCGCAAGTGGGCCACTGGCGCCGTGTTGGTCGCGGTGCTGATGGGCATCGGCGGTTTCATGGTCAGCCTGCAGTTGAAGATCGGCGACCTTGAAAGCGGGGCGCCGGAGTTGCGCGCCGACTCGCGCTACAACCGCGACAACGCCTACATCACCAGCCACTACGCGCTGTCCAGCGACCTGTTCGCGGTGATGATCAAGACCGCGCCGGAAGGCTGCCTGAACTACAAGACCCTGGTCCTCGCCGATCGCCTGGCCTGGGAACTGCAGCAGTATCCGGGCGTGCAGGCCACCGCTTCGCTGGTCAACGCGGTACGCCAGATCACCGCCGGCACCTATGAGGGTAACCCCAAGCTCAACAACATCCAGCGCAACCAGGACGTGCTGAACTATGCCGCGCAGCAGGCCTCGGTCAACTCGCCGGAGCTGTTCAACAACAACTGCTCGCTGATGCCGGTGATCGCTTTCCTCAAGGATCACAAGGCGGAAACCCTCGACGCCGTGGTAGCGATTGCCGACAAGTTTGCCAAGGAAAACAGCACCGACGATCGCCAGTTCCTGCTGGCCGCCGGCAGTGCCGGCATCGAAGCGGCGACCAACATCGTGGTGCGCGAGGCCAACCGCACCATGCTGCTGTACGTCTACCTGGCGGTGACGCTGTTCTGCCTGATCACCTTCCGCAGTTGGCGCGCCACGCTGGTGGCGCTGTTGCCGCTGGTGCTGACCTCGATCCTCTGCGAAGCGCTGATGGTCGCCATGGGCATTGGCGTGAAGGTCGCGACTCTGCCGGTGATCGCCCTGGGCGTGGGGATCGGCGTCGACTACGCCTTGTACCTGCTCAGCGTGCAATTGCACTTCCAGCGCCAGGGCCTGCCGCTGTCCCAGGCCTACCGCAACGCCGTGTCGTTCACCGGCCGGGTGGTCGGGCTGGTCGGTATCACCCTCGCTGCTGGCGTGGTGTGCTGGGTCTGGTCGCCGATCAAGTTCCAGGCCGACATGGGCATCCTGCTGACCTTCATGTTCCTGTGGAACATGCTCGGCGCGCTGATCCTGATCCCGGCCCTGTCGTACTTCCTGCTGCGTGAACGGGCACCCCAGCCCGGTGCTGTCGCGGCAACCGAGAACACTGAATCCACTGAACGTCCTGGCATGCCGCATGCCGTGACCACTTCCGAGTAAGCCAAGATGTCTGATTACAAAGCTCCCCTGCGCGACATGCGCTTCGTACTCAACGAGGTTTTCCAGGTGTCCCGGCTCTGGGCCAGGTTGCCTGGCCTGGCCGAGGTGATCGATGAAGAAACCGCCGCCGCGATCCTCGAAGAAGCCGGCAAGATCAGTGGCGAAGTCATCGCCCCCTTGAACCGCGCCACCGATGAGCAGGGCTGTACCTGGAGCAAGGGTTCGGTCACCGCGCCAGACGGTTTCGCCCAGGCTTATCAAGCCTTCGCCGAAGGCGGTTGGGTGGGTGTTGGCGGTGATCCGCAGTACGGCGGCATGGGCATGCCCAAGGCCATTTCTGCCCAGGTCGAAGAGATGGTCAACGCCGCCAGCCTGTCGTTCGGCCTGTACCCGATGCTGACCGCCGGCGCCTGCCTGTCGATCAAGGCCCACGCCAGCGAAGAGCTCAAGGAGCGTTACCTGCCCAACATGTACGCCGGCACCTGGACAGGTTCGATGTGCCTGACCGAAGCCCATGCCGGCACCGACCTGGGGATGATTCGCACCAAGGCCGAGCCCCAGGCCGATGGCAGCTACAAGGTCAGCGGCAGCAAGATCTTCATCACCGGCGGTGACCACGACCTGACCGAGAACATCATCCACCTGGTCCTGGCGCGCCTGCCGGATGCACCGGCGGGGCCGAAAGGCATCTCGCTGTTCCTGGTGCCGAAAGTGCTGGTCAATGCCGACGGCTCCCTGGGCGAGCCTAATTCGCTGTCCTGCGGCTCCATCGAACACAAGATGGGCATCAAGGCCTCGGCCACTTGCGTGATGAACTTCGATGGCGCCACCGGCTACATCATCGATGCACCGAACAAGGGCCTGGCGGCGATGTTCACGATGATGAACTACGAACGCCTGGGCGTGGGCATCCAGGGCCTGGCCCAAGGCGAACGTTCCTACCAGAACGCCCTGGCGTACGCCCGTGACCGCCTGCAGAGCCGTGCGCCAACCGGCGCACAGAACAAGGACAAGGCCGCCGACCCGATCATCGTCCACCCCGACGTGCGCCGCATGCTGTTGACCATGAAGGCCTTGAACGAGGGTGGTCGCGCGTTTTCCAGCTACGTCGCCCTGCAACTGGACATCGCCAAGTTCAGCGAAGACCCGACCGAGCGTTCCCGCGCCCAGGACCTGGTGGCCTTGCTGACCCCGGTGGCCAAGGCGTTCCTCACCGACATGGGCCTGGAAACCACCTTGCACGGACAAATGGTGTTTGGCGGCCACGGCTTCATCCGCGAGTGGGGCCAGGAACAACTGGTGCGCGACGTGCGCATCACGCAGATCTACGAAGGCACCAACGGCATCCAGTCCCTGGACCTGGCCGGGCGCAAGATCGTCGGCAGCGGCGGGGCGCTTTACCGCCTGTTCGCTTCGGAGATCCGCGACTTCACCGCCAGCGCCAGCACTGACCTGGGCGAGTTCACCCAACCGCTGAACGCCGCCGTGGACACCCTCGACGAACTGACCGCGTGGCTGCTGGACCGGGCACAAAACAACCCGAACGAAATCGGCGCCGCCTCGGTCGAGTACCTGCAGGTGTTCGGCTACACCGCCTACGCCTACATGTGGGCGCGCATGGCCAAGGCCGTCATGAGCGGCGATGCCGAGGACGATTTCTACATCAGCAAACTGGCCACCGCGCGTTTCTACTTCGCAAGGTTGCTGCCGCGTATCCACTCGTTGAGCGCATCGGCCAAGGCCGGCAGCGCCTGCCTCTACGAGCTTCAAGCCGATCAGTTCTGATCGAAAGGACAAGGAACCTCAATCATGATGGCGACAAAAATAATTCCACCCGCCGACGGCGCCTACGCCTACCCCTTGCTGATCAAGCAATTGCTGCTGTCCGGGGTGCGCTACGAACCGGGCCGGGAAATCGTCTACGCCGACAAGCTGCGCTACAGCTACCAGACCCTCAACAAGCGCATCCGCCGCCTGGCCAATGCGCTGACCGCGGCCGGGGTCAAGGCCGGGGACACCGTGGCCCTGCTCGACTGGGACAGCCACCGTTACCTGGAATGCTTCTTCGCCGTGCCGATGATCGGCGCGGTGCTGCACACGGTGAACATTCGCCTGTCGCCGGAGCAGGTGCTGTTCACCATGAACCACGCCGAAGACGATGTGGTGCTGGTGCATGACGATTTCCTGCCGCTGGTGGAACAGATCCAGGATCGGCTGACCACGGTCAAGGGCTTCATCCAGCTCACCGAAGACCAGGCGAGCGACACGTCGTTGCCGGTGCTGGGCGAGTACGAGCAGTTGCTGTCGCAGTGCCCGGACCAGTACGACTTTCCCGATTTCGACGAGAACTCGGTAGCGACGCTGTTCTACACCACCGGCACCACCGGCGACCCCAAGGGCGTGTATTTCACCCATCGCCAGCTGGTCCTGCACACCCTGAATGCCGTGGGCTCGTTGGGCGTCTACCAGGGCGCGCCACTGCTGCGTTCCGACGACGTGTACATGCCGATCACGCCGATGTTCCACGTGCATGCCTGGGGTGTGCCTTACGTCGCGACCCTGATGGGCATCAAGCAGGTGTACCCCGGCCGCTACGAACCCAACAGCCTGGTGCGGCTGTATCAGGAGGAGAAGGTGACCTTCTCCCACTGTGTGCCGACCATCCTGCAGATGATCCTCAATTGCGAGCAAGGCAAGTCCGCCCGTTTCGACGGCTGGAAAATGCTCCTGGGCGGCAGCGCGCTGCCCCTGGGGATTGCCAGCGAAGCCAGTGCCAAGGGCATCGTGGTACACGCCGGCTACGGCATGTCCGAGACCTGCCCGCTGCTGTGCCTGACTTACCTGCGCGACGAAGACCTCCAGCAGCCCATGCAGGCGCAACTGCCGACGCGCATCAAGACTGGCACGCCGGTGCCGATGGTCGACCTGAAGATCATCGACGCCAGTGGCAATGACGTTGCTCATGACGGCGAGTCCCTGGGCGAGATCGTGGTGCGTGCGCCCTGGCTGACCCAAGGCTATCTGAAGGAGCCGCAAAAGGGCGCCGAGCTGTGGCAGGACGGCTGGCTGCATACCGGCGACATGGCATCCATCGATCCGTTGGGCGGCGTGGAAATCAAGGACCGGATCAAGGACGTGATCAAGACGGGCGGGGAGTGGATCAGCTCGCTGGAACTGGAAAGCCTGATCAGCGAACACGAGGCGGTGCTGTCGGTCGCGGTGGTCGGCATTGCCGATGAGCAGTGGGGCGAACGGCCCATGGCGCTGGTGGTCTGTGAGCCTGGGCAATACCTGGATCGCAAGATCCTCGAGGCGCACCTGCAAGGGTTTGTGGAGCTCGGCCGCATCAACAAGTGGGCGATCCCCAAGCAGTTCAAGTTCGTCGCCGAGATCCCCAAGACCAGCGTCGGCAAGATCAACAAGAAACTGATCCGCGAACAAGAGTTGGCCTAGGGTTTTGCGCTCAACGCAAAAAACATTGTAGGAGCTGGCTTGCCAGCGAAGAGGCCCGAAAGATCGATGCAATACTCGAGGGCGCCTTCGCCGGCAAGCCGGGCTCCTACAGGTCCGAGGCGGCCACGGACTCACGCGCTACGCAACCCATTGTAGGAGCTGGCTTGCCAGCGAAGAGGCCCGAAAGATCGATGCAATACTCGAGGGCGCCTTCGCCGGCAAGCCGGGCTCCTACAGGTCCGCGGTGGCCACGGACTCACGCGCTACGCAACCCATTGTAGGAGCTGGCTTGCCAGCGAAGAGGCCCTCAAGGACACCATAGCCAGCAAGCCAGCGCCCACAAATCATTTACGCTTGGGCAACGTCCAGTCCGGTCGTATGAAGTGGCAGGTGTAGCCGTTGGGGTAGTGCTCGAGGTAGTCCTGATGCTCAGGTTCCGCCTCCCAGAACGGCCCGGCGGGTTCGATCTCCGTGACCACCTTGCCCGGCCACAGACCAGAGGCATCAGCGTCTGCCACGGTATCCTCGGCCACGCGCTGTTGCGCTTCATCCAGATAATAGATCGCCGAGCGATAGCTCATGCCGATATCGTTGCCCTGACGATTGAGGGTGCTCGGATCATGGATCTGAAAGAAAAACTCAAGGATCTGCCGATAACTGATCTGCTCCGGGTCGAAGACGATTTCGATCGCTTCGGCGTGGGAGCCATGGTTGCGATAGGTCGCATTGGGCACATCACCACCGGTGTAGCCCACCCGCGTGGAGATCACGCCAGGGTAGCGCCGCAGCAGATCCTGCATGCCCCAGAAGCAGCCGCCGGCGAGGATGGCGGTTTCGGTGTTCGTCGTCATCAGTACGCACCTCCCATCAAAGCGCGGCCTCCGGAGGGGAGACCGTCAGTCCCTCAATGCATCTTGCTGTGATCCATGTTGCCGTGATCCATCGTACCCAGTGCCCGGGCCTCGGCGTCTACCTTGATCGTCTCTTTCTCGCCCTTGGCGTTTTCCACGGTCAAGGTCAACGGCACTTTGCTACCTTCCTTGATCTGGCCCGTCAGGTCCATGAGCATGATGTGGTAGCCATGGGGATCGAAGCTCACCGCCTTGCCGGCCGGCAACGCCACGGACTCGACCTGCTGCATGCTCATCACATCGTCTTTCATGCTCGACTGGTGAATCTGCACCAACTTCGCCACGGGCGACTGCACGCTGAGCAGCTTGCTGTCAGTGTCGGCCTGCAAGGTCATGAAGGCGCCGCTCGAAGGCTGGCCGGCCACCGTCGCCCGGACCCAGGCGTCGTTGACCTGGGTTTGCGCGGACACCTGCCACGCCATGCCGATCAGGGTCAGGCCCAGGGCCAGTTGTTTGAAACGGGGTGCGCAAAACAAAATCATCAGCAGACCTCCATGACGGTGAGCAGGTCTTCTGCGCACTCTTGAGCGGTAAGGGACGCGGACAGGCCGAGGCGCAAATTGCCCCGGGAGTCGAACACGAAGCTGGTCGCGGTATGGGACAGGGTGTAGGTATCGCCGCTGGGGACTTTCTCGAAGAATACGCCGAACTCCTTGGCGGTGGCGGCGGTTTCTTCCAGGGTGCCGGACAGCGCTTCGAAACTCGGGTCGAAGGCCTTCACGTACTTGTCGAGCAACTCGGGGGTATCGCGTTCGGGGTCCAGGGTGATGAAGATCACTTGCAGGCGCTCGCCATCGCGGCCCATCAGTTTTTTCGCCTGGGCGGCGCGGGCCAGCGTGGTCGGGCAGACGGCCGGGCACTGGGTGAAACCGAAGAAGATCATCGGCATCAGGCCCTGATAGCTGCCGAGCATGCGGGTTTCGCCGTCGGCATCCTTGAGCTTGAAGGAACGCCCCATGATCTTGTCGCTCAGGTCCTTGCCGTACTTGAACGACAGCTTGCTGCTGTCATCACAGCCGGCGAGCAGGCCGAGGCTCAGCAGGCTCATGCCTTGCAGGACCGTGCGGCGGGAATACAACGTACTCATGGAAAAAAGCATCCTGTGTAGCGACTGGAAATCTACAGTGGCTGATCTCTGAGACGAGAAAAAGCGCGTGGATGTTAACAAACTGTTGCCCGTTGGCGCTCAATCGATGGCCAGCCGGTCATGCGCCAAAAGGTCGCGGTCGGTGTAATACATGAAAATACAAACGCGGCGGATGCCGACACATTGCAGATACAAACTTGCGATTAGATGGCGCTTTCCAACGAGTTGAAGCGAGCATCGTCATGATCCGTAAACTGCAGCAAGCCGCCCGTTTCCTTGGCCAGAGTGCGCGTTTGATGGTGGGCGTACCCGATTACGACAACTACGTTGCGCAGCGGGCGATCACCCATCCGGGGGAGCCGGTGATGAGCCAGGAGGCGTTTTTTCGTGAGCGTCAGGAGGCGCGTTTCGGTCGTGGGAAATGTAATACGCGGTGTTGCTGATGCTGCAAACTCCCGCTTATGGCCCCGATCCACTGCAGAGCTGGCTTGCCAGCGATGGCGGCATAACGGCCACCATCGCATCGCCAGCAAGCCGGCTCCTACGGATATGTGTCACGCCACAAATTCAATTTACCTGCGCGAAACCTGTAGGAGCTGGCTTGCCAGCGATGGCGGCCTGACATCCAACCCGTCTCTCGCGGCCGTACCCAATCTACTGTGGGAGCCGGCCTGCCGGCGATGGCGGCCGAAAGACCAGCGCATTATTGAAGGGCGGAACACTCATCAAGGCGGATCAATCTGATCCAGCACCCGATTCGCCGTGATCTCCGCCAGCATTACACGGTTTGAAATCCCGGCAGCGCAATCGGCCGCTGCATGCACTTTTAAAGCGCCATGCCTGACAACGTGCACCAGTGCGAAGCGGTTTGCCGAGTTTTCCCACGGCAAGCTGCGACAGCCGTCCGACCCGCTCAATCCGCCAGAAACACGCCTGACTCGCAGTCATCACGCCAGTTTTCACGACCGTGGAAGTATCAATCAGCAATCTGGCACAAACACTGCATCATCCCCCTCAAGCCCCTCTGAAAAAGAAGGGCAGCCCTCTCGGTCAACGACGATCGACTGGCCGCACAGGTCGTGGGCAACATCGGTGGATCAGGCATGGCCGTCTGGTTTCGACACCGCAAAAGAACAGGCAAAGACGCCTGGAACCGCAAGGTTTCAGGCGTTTTTTTTTGCTTTTTTTCACCGTGATGGGCTTTGGGCAGGGTCGTATATGAATTCCAATGTAGCCAGTTTGAACAAGCTGCAAACGCTGATCGTGATCGGCAATGGCATGGTCGGACATCATTGTGTCGAGCAGTTGATCGAGCGCGGCGCGCTTGATCGCTATCGGCTGCACGTCTTCAGTGAAGAGCCGATGCGTGCCTACGACCGCGTGCATCTGTCCGAATACTTCTCCGGTCGCGATGCCGAGTCGCTGGCACTGAGCGACGCGGCGTTGTACCAGACGCCCGGCGTCACCCTGCACCTGGGGGTGCCGGTGTTGGAAATCGATCGTGCCCGGCGCCAGGTGATCACCGCGCAAGGCTGTGTGGCCTACGACAAGCTGGTCCTGGCCACCGGGTCCTACCCGTTCGTGCCGCCGATCGAAGGCGCCGAAGGCGATTCGCGGCTGGTCTATCGCACCCTGGAAGACCTCGATGCCATCCGTGCCGCGGCGGCCAATGCCCGGCGCGGTGTGGTGGTCGGCGGTGGCCTGCTCGGCCTGGAAGCCGCCAACGCCCTGAAAAGCCTGGGACTCGAAGCGCACGTGGTGGAATTCGCGCCACGGCTGATGCCGGTGCAACTGGATGACCTCGGTGGGCTGGCGCTCAAGGCGCAGATCGAGCGGTTGGGCGTCGGTGTGCACCTGTCCCGCGCCACGCAATCGATCAGCGCCGGCGAGCAGTACCGCTACCGGATGAACTTTGCCAACGACGAATTCCTCGAGACCGACCTGATCGTGTTCTCCGCCGGGATTCGTGCCCAGGACGCGCTGGCCCGGCAATGCGCGCTGGACATCGGCCCGCGCGGTGGCGTGGTGATCGACGACACCTGCCTGAGCTGCGACCCGCACATCTACGCCATCGGCGAGTGCGCATCGTGGAATGGCAGCCTGTTCGGCCTGGTCGCCCCCGGCTACCAGATGGCCCGCAGTGTCGCCGCGCGCCTGTGTGACGATTCCGCCGAGCCGTTCCAGGGCGCCGACATGTCGACCAAACTCAAGCTGCTGGGCGTCGACGTCGGCTCCATCGGCGATGCCCACGCCAACACGCCGGGCGCCCGCAGCTATCAGTTCATCGACGAAACCAGTGCCAGCTACCGGCGCCTGGTGGTCGACGCCAGCGGCAAACAGGTGCTCGGTGCAGTGCTGATCGGCGACAACAGCTACTACGACACGCTGCTGCAATACATGCAGAACGCGATCGCATTGCCTTCCGAGCCCGCCGCGCTGATCCTGCCTTCGTCCGAAGGCGCACCGACCCTCGGCCCTGGCGCCTTGCCGGAAACCGCCACGGTCTGCTCCTGCCACAACGTGACCAAGGGCGCCATCTGCTCGGCCATCGACGGCGGTTGTACCGACCTCGGCCTGCTCAAGTCACAAACCAAGGCCTGCACCGGTTGCGGCGGTTGCGCAGGCTTGCTCAAGCAAGTCTTCGAGCATGAGCTGATCGCCCGTGGGGTCAGCGTCGACAAGAGCCTGTGCGAACACTTCGCCTACACCCGCCAGGAGCTGTATGCGCTGGTGCGGGTGGAAGGGGTGATCAGTTTCGAAGAACTGCTGGCCAAGCATGGCCGTGGCCACACCGGTTGCGACGTGTGCAAGCCGGCGGTGGGCTCGATCCTGGCGTCCTGCTGGAACCAGCCGATCATGGACCCGTCGCTGGTGCCGCTGCAGGACACCAACGACACCTTCATGGCCAACATGCAGAAGAACGGCACCTATTCAGTGGTGCCGCGCATTCCCGGTGGCGAGATCACCGCCGACAAGCTGATTGCAATCGGCGTTGTAGCGAAGAAATACGACCTCTACACCAAGATCACCGGTGGCCAGCGTATCGACCTGTTCGGCGCCCAGTTGCATCAGTTGCCGGACATCTGGAGCGAACTGATCGAAGCAGGCTTCGAAACCGGCCACGCCTACGGCAAGTCGACCCGTACGGTGAAGTCCTGCGTCGGCAGCACCTGGTGCCGCTACGGCGTGCAGGACAGCGTGCAAATGGCCCTGACCATCGAAGACCGCTACAAGGGCCTGCGCTCGCCGCACAAGCTCAAGTTCGCCGTGTCCGGTTGCACCCGTGAATGCGCCGAAGCGCAAAGCAAGGACGTCGGCGTGATCGCCACCGAGAAGGGCTGGAACCTCTACATCGCCGGCAACGGCGGCATGCGCCCGCGCCATGCCGAGCTGTTCGCCACCGACCTCGACGACGCGACCCTGATCCGCTACATCGACCGCTTCCTGATGTTCTACATCCGCACCGCCGACAAGTTGCAGCGCACCTCGGTCTGGCGCGAAAGCCTGGAAGGCGGCCTGGACTACCTCAAGGACGTGATCATCCACGACAGCCTTGGTTTGGGCGCCGAGCTCGAGTCGCAGATGCAGCTGGTGGTCAATCGCTACGAATGCGAGTGGGCCAACGCCCTCAAGGACCCGGAAAAGCTCAAGCGCTTCCGTACCTTCGTCAACGACAAACGCGCGGACCCTGACATCCACTTCGTCCAGGAACGCGGCCAGCGCCGGCCGATCATGGCGGCCGAACTCAACCTGATCCCTGTTACCGAGGAGAGCGTCTGATGAACCAGTCCAATAGCCAACGCGTTGAAACCACTGCGTCTGCCACCTGGCAATCGGTGTGCAGCCAGCAGGACCTGGTCAATGACTCCGGCGTGGTGGTGTGGCTGGACGGTGCCCAGGTGGCGCTGTTCTACCTGCCGGGCATGGAGGGTAAAAACCTCTATGCCATCGACAACCACGACCCGCAATCCGGGGCCAATGTCATCGGCCGCGGCCTGGTGGGCAGCATCAAGGGCGACCTGGTCGTTGCCTCGCCTATCTACAAGCAGCATTTTCGTCTTGAGGACGGCAGTTGCCTGGAGTACCCGCAACAGCGCTTACGGGTATGGCCGGTGCGGTTGAACGACGGGGTGGTGGAAGTCGCAGTGGCCTGAGTGCCTTTTTCAGCAGGAGACGGACATGAAGACAGCCGCACAGTTGCTCAAGCTCAAGGTCGTGGAAAACCAGCAGGTGCACAGCATCGGCCCGGACGCCATGGTGTTGGAGGCCGTGCAGAAAATGGCCGAAAAGAACGTCGGCGCGTTGCCGGTGATCGACGAGGGCCAGGTCGTCGGGGTGATCAGCGAGCGCGACTATGCGCGCAAGGTGGTCCTGCTGGGACGTTCGTCAGTCGGCACGCCGGTCAGGGCCATCATGAGTTCCCCGGTGGTCACGGCCGACAGCCAACAGAGCATCGAGCATTGCATGGCGGTCATGACGGACAGCCATTTGCGGCACCTGCCGGTGGTTGAGAATGGCGAGCTGATCGGGCTGCTGTCGATTGGTGATCTGGTCAAGGAGGCCATTGTCGAGCAGGCCGACCTGATCCGGCAGTTTGAACATTACATTCGCGGGCACTGAAACCAGCGGGTGAGTCAGCGCAACACAAAAGGGGGCGAAGGGCGGGTAGACGCCGATTCGCCCCCTTTTTTTCGGGATCAGCCAACCATCAGAACTTGAATGCCTGGCGTCCTACCAGCAGCCATTTTCCGTCTTGTTTCTGCCAGATCTGGAAATTCTCGATTTCCGTCGGGACCACCTCGGTGCCTTTGAGGGCCTGGGCCGAGAAGTGATGGCGGACCAGCGCGACATCGCCGGAGACGGTGATGGTCTGGTTCTGCATCTCCAGGGTCTTGAAGGCGCTTTTGCCGGTTTCGATATCGGCGATGAAGGCTTTCTTGTCCTGGATCTTGCCGCTGGAATGGCCGTAGGTGAGGTTCTCGGCGGTCAACGCGTTCAGTTCAGCAATGTCCTTGTGCAGCATCGCCTGGGTCAAGTGGTCGACGGCTTGCGCCACGTCCTTGTCCCCGGCAGCCGGGGTGGCGGCCACGTACCCGCTGAACAGGCACAGAAAACCGATCAGCATTTTTGCTTTTTTCATGTTGTTTCCTTGTTGTTGTGGGGGAGCGGATCGACGAGCACCAGATTACTCATCGGTCATCGTACAACCTAGCATGGGGCGGAGGAAAAAAGCGAACTTGCACCCTGGTTTTGTCTCAAAGTCAAAAGGTGTTGCGACTTCAATGGTGCCAGGGTTCGAGGACTTCAAAACATGCAGCCCAAGGAACATCCGCGATACGAATTGACGCTGCTCATCCTGTTTCTGCTGATCGTGATCGCCTTGGGTTATGCCCCACGCAGCCGGGTGGATTGGGCACTGGAAAACCTGCTGGCGCTGCTGCTGGTGGGGACGCTGGTGGTTTTTTATCGCCAGTTTCGCCTATCGGCAGCCTCCCTGACGCTGGTGTTCGTGTTCTTGTGCATCCACGAACTGGGAGCTCATTACACCTATTCCCTGGTGCCGTACGACCGTTGGTGTTCGGAACTGACCGGGGTCAGCTTCAACAAGAGCCTTGGCCTGCACCGTAACCACTACGACCGCCTGGTGCATCTGAGTTACGGGCTGTTGATGGCCTGGCCGGTCCGCGAAGTGCTGCTGCGGCTTACCCCGTTGCGCGGGCGCTGGCTGTTTTTCGTGGCCCTGAACATCATGCTGTCGACTTCTGCCGTCTACGAACTGGTGGAATGGATCGGTGGCGCTTACCTTGGCGACGACACGGCAAAAGCTTTCGTCGGCGCGCAAAACGACCCCTGGGATTCGCAAAAGGACATGGCGCTGGCCGTCGCCGGTGCATTCGTCAGCCTGCTATTGGTTTCCCTGCTCAATACGGCAGACAAAGCCGCTTTACCTACCGCATGTCGCAAAAACCGCAATCAGTGGCAATAGCCTTCAATTCGCGCAGAGACCCGTCGATAACCTCTTGAGATGCCATTCGCGGTGGCCGTTGGCCGCCAACCCACGTGTCAGAAGAGGAACCACAGCGTGTCCATTAAACTGCGTTTACTGTTGCTGATAGGGACCGGGTTGCTCACCGCGTTGGTCATGGGCCTGGTCGGTTACCTGGGGACGGCCCGGATGGCGGAGGCGGTGCAGGACAACGAAGTGGGCATGACCGTGCTGCGCAACCACATGGAAGCCGACATGATGCACGACGCGCTGCGCGCCGACGTGTTGTCGGCGATGCTGGTCGGGCTGGGCAAGAGCACCAGCAGCCAGGCCGAGGTGCGCACGTCCATCGAAGAGCATGCGGCGCACTTTCGGCAAGTGCTCGGCGACAACCTCAAGCTGCCGGTCAACGACACCCTGAAAACCGCGCTGAACAGGATCAAGCCCAGCCTTGACACCTACATCAGTACGGCCGAGCGCATTGTCGGCATGGCCCTGGAAAATCCCGAGGCCGCGCAAAAGGAACTCGGCACCTTCAACAGCGCGTTCAGCCAACTGGAAGAGCAGATGGCCGCCCTCAGCGAGCTGATTGAAAGCAACAGCCAACAGGCCAGTGCAGGCACCCGCCAGGCACTCGGCAGCGCCAACCTGACCCTCGGCGCCGTGCTCATCGCCAGCCTGTTGTTGTTGCTGGCCCAGGGCCGCTGGGTGATCCTGAGCATCATGGGGCCGTTGCGCACGGCCAGCCGCATTGCCGAGAGCATCGCCCACGGCAACTTGAGCGAACCCATTGTCGAGCCGACCCGCACCGACGAAGCCAGCCTGTTGATTCGCAGCCTGGCGACCATGCAGCGTGATCTACGCGGCATGATCGAAGTGGTGCGCAGCAACGCCCATGGCGTCAGCGGCATGAGCACACGCCTGAGCAATGGTTGTCACGAAGTGGCCGGCAGCAGCCAGCAGCAAAGCGCTGCCGCCAGCACCATGGCCGCCGCCGCCAGCGAAATGACCGCGAGCATCGAGGAAATCACGCGGCATGCCGGGCGAGCGCTGGACATGGCCAACCAGGCCGAGGCGCTGGCCAAGGATGGCGGACGGGTGATCCATCAGGTGGTCAACGACATGGACGGCATCGCCCGTTCGGCGCAGCAGTCGGCGCAGGTGATCCGCACGCTGGACAAGGAATCCGAAGGGATTTTCAGCATCATCCAGGTGATCAAGGGCATCGCCGACCAGACCAACCTGCTGGCGCTCAACGCCGCCATCGAGGCCGCACGCGCCGGGGAGCAGGGCCGTGGTTTTGCCGTGGTGGCCGACGAGGTGCGCAGCCTGGCAGGCCGCACCAGCGCGTCGACCCAGGAAATCGCCGCCATGGTCTCGCGCATCCAGCAAAGCACCCGCGAGGCGGTGATCAGCATGGAGGAGGGCGTCGCCCAGGTCGACAAAGGCATGGCCGTGACCGCCGACGTCGAGCGCGCCATCCGCGAAATCCTCGAGGCCACGCTCAACACCACGCAACTGGTCAACGACATCAGCCGCACCATCGGCGAGCAGAGCCTGGCCAGCAATGAAATCGCCCATCAGGTGGAGATGATTGCCGGGATGTCTGAAGGCAACAGCAAGGTAATTGGGCAGACGGCTTCGACCACGGATGAGTTGTCGAGCCTGGCGGGGCAGTTGTCGCAGTCGGTGGATCGGTTTCGGCTCTGAGACCTCTCGCTGTCTTTAAGGGCCTCTTCGCGAGCAAGCCCGCTCCCACAATGGAATGCATTCCAAATGTGGGAGCGGGCTTGCTCGCGAAGGCGGCGGTTCAGACAACATAAACCTACGGGCTAAAGATACTTGTCAGTCACCGCACCCTCCGAAGCACTGCACACCGTCTTCGCATACTTGGCCAACACCCCGCGCTTGTACTTCGATTCAGGCCTAACCCAACGGCTCTTGCGCTCAGCCAGGTCTGCGTCGGACACATCAACGGTAATCTGCCGGGTTTCAGCATCAATCGTGATCCGGTCGCCATCTTCGACCAACGCTATCGGCCCGCCCTCAAACGCCTCGGGCGTGATATGCCCCACCACGAAACCATGGGAGCCGCCGGAAAAGCGCCCATCGGTGATCAGCGCCACTTCCTTGCCCAGGCCCTTGCCCATCACCGCCGAGGTTGGCGAGAGCATTTCGCGCATGCCCGGCCCGCCCTTGGGCCCTTCGTAGCGAATCACGATCACATCGCCCACCTGCACTTCGCCGTTGAGGATGCCGGCCAGCGCGCCTTCCTCGCCGTGGTACACCCTGGCCGTGCCTTCGAAGCGCAGGCCTTCCTTGCCGGTGATCTTGGCCACGGCGCCGGTGGGCGAGAGGTTGCCGCGCAGGATCACCAGGTGCGA
Organism: Pseudomonas sp. IT-P218; assembly: GCF_949767605.1. Classification (NCBI taxonomy): domain Bacteria; kingdom Pseudomonadati; phylum Pseudomonadota; class Gammaproteobacteria; order Pseudomonadales; family Pseudomonadaceae; genus Pseudomonas; species Pseudomonas sp. IT-P218. The sequence continues at coordinate 4,996 of NZ_CATKQQ010000020.1, read as the reverse complement.
GTCCTTCTTGATCGGTTGATCGAAGGGCAGGATCACGTCCTGGCCGACGGGGTAGTCGGGCACATTTTCGAGGTTTTCGGCCAGGGTCTTGCCGGTCACGGTCAGCACATCGCCATGCAGCATGCCGGCCGCCAGCATGCGCTTCATCAAGGGCTGGATGCCGCCGATGGCCACCAGCTCGCTCATCATGTATTTGCCGCTGGGGCGCAGGTCCGCCACCACCGGAGAGATCTTGCCCAGCTCGACGAAGTCGTCGAGGGTCAACTCGACGTCCACGGCATTGGCCATGGCCAGCAGGTGCAGCACGGCGTTGGTCGAGCCGGCGAGGGCGATCACCACGCGGATCGCGTTTTCGAAGGCCTTGCGGGTCATGATGTCCCGGGGCTTGAGGTCGAGCTTGAGCAGTTCCATGACTTGCTGGCCGGCGCGGTAACTGTCCGACGCCTTGTCGCTGCCCACCGCGTCCTGGGAACTGGAACCGGGCAGGCTCATGCCCAGCGCTTCGATGGCCGAGGCCATGGTGTTGGCGGTGTACATGCCGCCACAGGAACCGGGGCCGGGGATCGCCACTTCCTCGATCTGCTTGACCTGGATCTCGCTGATGTCACCGCGGGCGTGCTGGCCCACGGCTTCGAACACGGAAATGATGTCGGTGTGGCCGGCGCCGGGGCGAATGGTGCCGCCATAGACGAAAATCGACGGGCGATTGAGCCGCGCCATGCCGATCAGGCAGCCCGGCATGTTCTTGTCGCAACCGCCCACGGTCACCAGCCCGTCAAAGCCTTCGCAACCGACCACCACTTCGATGGAATCGGCAATCACCTCACGGGACACCAGTGAATATTTCATGCCTTCGGTGCCGTTGGCGATGCCGTCGGAAATGGTGATGGTGTTGAAGATCACGCCTTTGGCGCCGGCGGCATTCGCACCTTTTTCCGCTTCGATCGCGAGTTTGTCGATGTGCATGTTGCAGGGCGTGACCATGGCCCAGGTGGAGGCGATGCCGATTTGCGGTTTCTTGAAGTCTTCGTCGGTAAAGCCCACGGCACGCAGCATGGCGCGGGCGGGCGCGGCCTCGACACCGTCGATGACCTGGGAGGAATATTTGCGCAGATCGTCTTTATCGCTCATGGCTCTTTCCCCACATGTTCAACTGGTGACCACTGAGTATAGACACCCATCCACGGCAACCAACCCGCGCGGGCTGGCCTTGTCGTGATATTCTTGGCAACAACTTGGTTTGATCCATTCAGTTTTCCTGTCCTTGAGACGGGCGAGCAGAATCACTGTCGCTCAAGTAGCTGAAGCCAAAAAAGATAAGAAGTCAGTTCAGTAGGGACATATAACTGGGGTCGATGCATTCAATCGGCCTTGCGTGCCCACCCTCCAGACATCATGTGCGAGAACCCGCGGCAGACTTGCCTGAATGCCGTGAACAAGCGGCTCGCGATTGCAGATGGAGGGGCGGATGGCGTTTTATCATAGGTGCTACAGATGTTTAAGAAAGTGAACACGGCCCTGCTGGGGCTGGCCTTGTCGTTGGGGATGACGACAGCCCAGGCCGAAGAAGCCAGGAAAGTCGACGTGCTACTGATTGGCGGCGGCATCATGAGTGCGACCCTGGGTGTGTGGCTCAACGAGCTGGAACCCGGCACTTCGATGGAAATGATCGAGCGCCTCGACGGCGTCGCCCTGGAAAGCTCCAACGGCTGGAACAACGCCGGTACCGGTCACTCGGCCCTGGCCGAGCTGAACTACACCCCGGAAGACGACAAGGGCAACGTGTCGATCCCGAAGGCCGTTGAAATCAACGAGGCGTTCCAGATCTCCCGGCAGTTCTGGGCCTGGCAGGTTCAGCAAGGCGTGCTGAAGAACCCGCGTTCGTTCATCAACTCCACACCGCACATGAGCTTCGTGTGGGGCGATGACAACATCAAGTTCCTGAAAAAGCGCTACGAAGCCCTGCAGGCGAGCCCGCTGTTCGCCGGCATGCAGTACTCCGAAGACCCGGCCGTGATCAAGAAGTGGGTCCCGCTGATGATGGAAGGGCGTGACCCGAACCAGAAAGTCGCGGCCACCTGGAGCCCGATCGGCACCGACGTGAACTTCGGCGAGATCACCCGCCAGTTCGTTGCGCACCTGCAAACCACGCCGAAATTCGACTTGAAGCTGTCCAGCGAAGTGCAGGACATCACCAGGAACGCCGACGGCAGCTGGCGCGTCAGCTACAAGAACCTGAAGGACGGCAGCAAGTCCGAAACCGACGCCAAGTTCGTGTTCATCGGCGCCGGCGGCGGTGCCCTGCACCTGCTGCAGAAGTCGGGCATTCCTGAAGCCAAGGAATACGCAGGCTTCCCGGTAGGCGGCTCGTTCCTGGTGACCGAGAACCCGGCCATCGCCGAGCAACACCTGGCCAAGGCCTACGGTAAAGCGTCGGTTGGCGCACCACCGATGTCGGTTCCGCACCTGGACACCCGCGTGCTGGATGGCAAGCGCGTGATCCTGTTTGGCCCATTCGCGACCTTCAGCACCAAGTTCCTGAAAGAAGGTTCGTACCTGGACCTGCTGACCACCACCACCACGCACAACGTGTGGCCGATGACCAAGGTTGGCATCAAGGAATACCCGCTGGTGGAGTACCTTGCCGGTCAGCTGATGCTGTCGGATGAAGACCGCCTCGACGCCCTGAAGGAGTACTTCCCGAACGCCAAGGCCGAAGACTGGCGCCTGTGGCAAGCCGGCCAGCGCGTGCAGATCATCAAGCGTGACGAAGCCGCCGGTGGCGTGCTGAAACTGGGCACCGAGATCGTTGCTTCGCAAGACGGCAGCATCGCCGGCTTGCTGGGCGCATCCCCAGGCGCTTCGACTGCCGCACCGATCATGCTGACCGTGCTGCAGAAAGTCTTCAAGGACAAGGTCGCGACCCCGGCCTGGCAGGAAAAACTGCACCAGATCGTACCGAGCTATGGCACCCAGCTCAACGCCAACCCGCAAAAGGTTGCCGAGGAATGGGCCTACACCGCCAAGGTGCTGGAACTGACTCCGCCACCGGCGATTGGCCAGGCCGTTGCTCCGGCTGTCGAGGCTGAGAAGGCCAAGGCACCGAAAGAGAATGCTGCGGCAGACATGGCGCTGTAACTGAGCGCTTGATCAGCAAGCCCACTGCGCCAGGGATGGCCGGTGGGCTTTTTTGTGTCCGCTATCTCCCTGTCCCCCCTGTCTTCTGTGGGAGCGAGCCTGCTCGCGATGGTCGTCAACGATAACGCTCTAAACCTGACACACCGCAGCGTGCTCAGGTTTTTCGCGAGCAAGCTCGCTCCTGCAGTTCATCAGTTCATCAGTTCATCAGTTCCATCTGATCCGTATTTTCCAGCGCTTTCTGCCCCTGTTATGCATTCAGCCCAACCCCCACAATAACGGCAAGTTTCGCCGCCTTGGCCGCGGTGCACCGTATTTTCGAAATGTTGGAGGCTTTATGGGCAAGATGGCGTTTTTCCTCGGTGGTTTCCTGGTGTTGACCATTCTGATCGGCATCCTGGCGACGATTTCGCCGGTGTGAACTCCGTGGCGGCTACTTCACCGGGTCTTGATGCTTGATATCCCCACAGAAAATATCGACGTTGCCATCCGTCGCTGCGGTTCGCACGACGACGTGATAGTCACCGGACAGCAAGACCGGCAAGGTCACGGGCACGCTTCTGGAGAACGTCCAGCCGCGAATCGGTTGGCGCTCGGTGTTGACCCTGTCATTCATGGCGTAGGCGACGGGCCCGGGTTGCTCGCAGCTGCCTTTATTGATGAAGCTGTAGAGGCGCAGGGGCAGGGCGGCGCCGCTTGGCACTCCGCTGATGAAGAAACTGAGTCCGGTTTGCTGGTCCCAGGCGGACAATGCGACATTGCCGATCTGGCCGGTGTTCTGCCGGGTGGCGACCAGGGTGACCGACACGCTCTGGTTTGGTGAACTTGTGCAGCCGAACAGGCTGGCGCAGACCATCAGCGCCGCCAGGGAATGTCTGAGTTTCATTGCAAAACTCCTTTTTCATGTGAACGAACCGGACTTCCAGCAGCGAATCCGCGAGGCGCTGCAGGATTATCGCCTGTCGCTGCCCCATGACCAGGCCATCGGCACGTTTGCCGTGGCCTATGCCAAGCAGAATGCCAAGGACTATGCCGCGCTACTGGCCGCGTACAGGTCCGGGCGGATCACCGCGCTCATGGAAGAAGATTGACCCGCGACCGTTGCACCTAGCGCCCGTGGGCGTTGTCTGCCAGTTGCGCGGTATCGACCCGGACGAAAATGGAATCGCCCACCGCGGTCAGCACGTCCCCGGCGAAGACTTCGCAGATGACTCGCGTCTTGCGCCCGACTTCACCTTCCACCCGCGCCCGCAGGGTGAGCGGGATGCCCATGGGCGTCGGCTTGATGAACTTGATGCCGAGGTTGCCGGTGACGCAATTGATCCGCGGCAGGCTCGCGACTTCACGGTTTTCCGCGCGGTAGTGATAGGCCATGACCGCCCAGTTTGAATGGCAATCGACCAACATGGCGATCAGCCCGCCATAGACCAGGTCCGGCCAGCCGCAGTATTTGGCATCGGGCACGTGCTCGGCCATGACATGCACGCCGTCTTCATGCCAATAGCTCTTGATGTGCAGCCCGTGGGGATTGCTGCTGCCGCAGCCGTAGCACACGCCATCGGGCGCGGCGGTGTCTTGCAGGGAGGTATCGAGTTGGGACATGTCGTGTTATCCGAAAAATGAGCCAGACCTGATGGACGTTAACGCTCAATCATAATCGGTGAGGCCTGCGGGGGAAATGTTTTGAGGCACAACGCGCCTCTTTAGGAGCCGGCTTGCTGGCGATCGATGGTGGCCGTTATGCCGCCATCGCTGGCAAGCCAGCTCCTACAGGGTTTGTGGGGTAGTTGAATTTGTGGTGTGACACAGATCTGTAGGAGCCGGCTAGCTGACGATCGATGGTGGCCGTTATGCCGCC
>NZ_CATKQQ010000019.1:0-41415 GCF_949767605.1 Pseudomonas sp. IT-P218 | reverse complement strand
TGCGGGTCTCCGGAGTACAGCCGGTGGATTTTTTGGTGGCTGGTCTGGCCCTTTCGCTGGCAAGCCAGCTCCTACAGGGGTACGCGGTCACTGTAGGAGCTGGCTTGCCAGCGAAGGGGCCGTCAGTTACAGCACAATACTCATGCCGTCATACGCCACTTCAACTTCACGCCGATCCAGCTCCGCCCGCTGCGGTGAATCCTCATCGAGAATCGGATTGGTGTTGTTGATGTGGATAAGTACCTTGCGCTGCGTTGGCAGCTGCTCCAGCACTTCGAGCATGCCGCCAGGGCCGTTCTGCGCCAAGTGGCCCATCTCCCGGCCGGTACGGGTGCCGACACCACGGCGCTGCATTTCGTCGTCGTCCCACAGCGTGCCGTCCACCAGCAGGCAATCGCTGGCGGCCATGATCTCCAGCAGCGGCGCGTCGACTTTGCCCAGGCCCGGTGCATAGAACAGTTTGCCTCCGGTATTGAGGTCTTCGACGATCAGGCCGATGTTGTCGCCCGGATGCGGGTCGAAGCGATGCGGCGAGTAGGGCGGCGCAGCGCTGCGCAGGGGCAGCGGGGTGAAACGCAGGTTCGGGCAGGCCGGAACGCTGAAGCTCTGGTCGAGCTCGATGCGGTTCCAGCTCAGGCCACCGTTCCAGTGGGTCAACATGTTGAACAGCGGGAAACCGGTGCTCAGGTCTTCGTGGACCATGTCGGTGCACCAGACCTGATGCGGGCAACCTTCACGCAACATGAGCAGGCCGGTGGTGTGGTCGATCTGGCTGTCCATCAGGATGATCGCGCTGATCCCGGTATCACGCAGTGCACGTCCCGGTTGCATGGGCGCGAAGCTTTGCAGTTGGGCACGGATGTCCGGGGAAGTGTTGCACAGCACCCAGTTCACGCCGTCATCGGAAATCGCGATGGACGATTGGGTGCGCGCCTGGGCCCGCAGGCTGCCGTTGCGAAAACCTGCGCAGTTCTCGCAATTGCAGTTCCACTGGGGAAAACCACCGCCAGCGGCGGAACCTAGGATCTGGACAAACATGGGCGCTCCATCATTTCAACGCTGAAAATAAAACGCCTCGGATAACCGAGGCGTTGTGCTGCATTCTGCCAGGGCAGAGATCAACGGCTTGCGAAGTACATGGTGACTTCGAAGCCGATACGCAGGTCGGTGTAAGCCGGTTTGGTCCAGGCCATCAGTTGAACTCCTTCATGTAAGGTTGGACAGCGCTATCTATATGTATAGTCCACCTCCAGTCAGAGATGTTCCAAATAGTTAGGCTGCTATGTTACTCAAAATTTCACAGGGATTGCCCGTGAAACTTTGAAAAAGCTCCTTACCGTCTGGGTAATGATCATTTTGTCGCTTGCCAAGGCGCTCCGGGTGCAGGGTTGTTCGCCAGGCAGCGCCAGCCGCCTTCGGCCCGGTTCAGGCGCTGGATCGCGGCCAGCAGTGCGCCGCGGTCGGTCAGGAGTATGGCCAGGGGTAACTGCGTCAGATAATCCGACGGGCGGCCGGCCAATTTACCCTGCCAGAGCAATTCGGCGGCTTGGCTTGTTGGCAGGGCGGCGCTGGAAAACTGATCGGCCAGGGTCTGGCGCTGGCTGATGAAGGCGCTTTCGTCGAGGGCCTGGATCAGCGCCGGCAACCCGTTCAGGAATTGTTCGATATGTTGCAAGAGCTCCGCAGCGGCCACATTCGGCGATTGCACACCCAGCAGCAGCCCGGTCTGCCCGTGGATCTGTCGCAGGGCACTGAACACCGCGTAGCCCAATTGCAATTCCACCCGCAGGCGCTGATAGAACGGCGTCTGACAGAGATGGGCGAGCAACCGCCAGGCGGCTTCGTCGGCCAGATCCTGGGTGGCTGTCGGACAGAACAGTAACAGCGCGTGTTCGCTGGAGTGGGTCGTCACGCTGCTCCACAGGTGCTGCGAATGGATTGACGGTGCCGGTGCCTGTTGCGTATCCGCTGCGCCCGGCACGCGACTCAATGCCAGGCCCATGGCCGCCTGAGTCTGCGCAGAAAAACCGCTCGCCAGGCCAGTCCAGCGAGCGCTCGACCACAGTTGTGCCAAGTTGTCGGATTCAACCGATGGCTCAAGGCAGTGATCGGGCAGCACCTTGAGTAGCTGTCGAATCGGCATCAAGGCGGGGCGGGCCGGTGATGGCGGTGACAGCCCTGCATCAGGCTGGGTCAGCAGGTTCAGCGCGTGTTCGAGTATGGACGGCATTCGCGCTTGCAGGCCGGTCATTTTCAACAGCCATTGATTGCCCGACGCAGCGAAGGAAAAATCCACGCCGGCTTCACTTGCGTCTTCACGCAGCGCTTGCAGGGTGTTTTCCAGGCGCGATTGAAGGCTGGTGCCGGGGGCCGCGTCCAGGCGCCAGCGCAGGTACAGCGCAGCTTCAGCGCCGTTTTCCGGTAGCGCCTGGCTGAACTGCATCGGCGAACGTTCGCGGCGGCTGCGTGAGCGGTCTTGGGCAAAGGTGCGCAGGCCCCGGTGGGCGCTGGTTTGTCCGCGAATCAAGCCGGCCCCTGGAGGCGCAGCTTCGGTGCGCAGGAACGGATTGGGCGCGGGGAGTTGCCACGGGCCGTTGAAGTTATCCACAGCGCCGATTTTTTCCAGAATGACCTTGAGGGCGGCAACACCGACTTCGGATAAGTCTATTTCGCGCTCTTCGATGTCCTGACGAGCCAGTTGCAAGGCACTACTTGTCTGGCGCTGGCGCAGCGCCGCGTATTCCTCGCGTAACCCGCGCCAGTCCTGTTGGGCGAAAAAGCTCAGCCAGTCCCGCAATTGCTCGCCAATCTCGCTCGCCAAAGCATTGGCGGGCAGGGTGAACTCAATGTGCAGTAAGGCTTGTTCGGCGAATTGGTACAGGGCGCGCGCCTTGAGGTTTTCAACTCGGCCCTGTTTGCGCAGTTCAGCCAGCAGCCCACCGGATTTCGCGGTGTTCAGCCAATGGCACAGAAAGCCCAGCGCTTCGGCGGATGAGTCGGGCAGTGCTTCAAGGGCAAACAGCAGGTCCAGCCGATGCTCGCCGACCTGTTGATAACTATTGCTCGCGCCTGCCATCAGCGGCGTCGGGGCTTGTTGCGGGACCTTCTCGCCGTTGGCAATGACGTTGCCGAACGCTTCGGCCAACAGCCTCAATTCATCAAGGCTCTGGGGGCCGGCAAGGCTCAAGGTCATTTGTCCGATCTGGTAATAGCGCTGGAAAAAATCCTGCAAGGCCTGCTGGAACTCGGGTTGCGGCACCGGCAGGCTGTCGCGGTTGCCCGCATGAAAACCGCGCAACGGATGAGCGTCGCTAAGCCCGTCCATCAGTGCCAGTTGCTGCTGCGCCGCGGCATCCTGGGACCAGGCGATGAACTCCGCGTGCAGCACTTCCCGTTCCCGGTGCTGGTCATCCAGCTTCATGCGCGGATGGGCGAGCATGTCCGCCAGCCGCTCCAGGCCCTGGGCAAACGCCTGGGGTGGCAACTCGAAAAAGTAATCGGTGTGGCGTTCGCAGGTTTGCGCATTCACCTGGCCGCCGTGGCGCTGGACGAAGGCCATCAACCCTTGGTCAGCGGCAAAACGCTCGGTGCCGAGAAACAGCAGGTGTTCGAGAAAGTGCGCCAGGCCCGGCCAGGCCAACGGCACATCATGGCTGCCGGCGGCAACCCGCAACGCCGCCGCGCAGCGCTTCAAATCCGGGGCATGACGCAGCGTCACCCGCAAGCCGTTGGCCAGGGTTTCAGTGTGGGGGCGAGGGGGATTCAGCGCAGGCATGAGCACTTCCAGGACAGAGAAGTGCCAATGCTAGCGGATAACGGTGGCTCAGCGCTTGTTCAGCGCGCCGTAAAGCTCGGGACGGCGATCGATCAGGTAGCGATTGGCTGCGCGGGAGTCGAGCATCAACTGGCGGTCCAGCTCACCGACAATCAGCGCCTCATCGAGTCCCGCCTGGGCGATGCGGCTGCCATCCGGTGCCGCGATGCTGCTTTGGCCACAGTAGTGGATATCGCCTTCGCTCCCGCAATAGTTGGCATAAGCCACGTAGCACTGATTCTCGTAGGCCCGGGCGCGGACGGTAACGTCAGCGATGAAGTCGAACGGGATCATGTTGGCCGTCGGTACCAGGATCAGTTCGGCGCCGGCCAGGGCCAGGCGGCGGGTATTTTCCGGGAATTCGAGGTCGTAGCAGATCAGGAAGCCGAGCTTCCAGCCATTGAGTTCAACGATGGGGAAGTCGTCCGAGCCGGCGCTGAACATCGAACGGTCGAGGTCACCGAACAGGTGCGTCTTGCGGTAATTGCACAGGCGCTCGCCATTGGCGTCGATCAGTTGCACGGCATTGTAGATCTGTCCGTCTTCGCAGCGTTCGGGATAGCCATACAGGATGGCTATCCCGGCGGTCTTGGCAATGCGCGCGATCTGTTGCGCCGATTCACCGTTGTGTACCTCCGCCAGCACGCTGACGGCATCGACGCCGATGTTGTAGCCGGTCAGGAACATCTCCGGCAGTACCAGCAAGTCGGCGCCCTTTGCCTCCAGCGCCAGCTGATGCAGGCGTTGAAGGTTGCCGGCGACATCCAGGGGCAACGGTGGACATTGGTAAAGGGCTACGCGCATTTCGGATTCCTCTTACTCGGGCAGGGCGATCGGGCCGATTTCGTTGAACACATCTCCTGGACCCGGATTCTCGGCGTGAGTTGCACCGCCGAAGTGTTTCATGATGCCCCACACCGCATTGAGCGAGGTCTGTACCGCGCCTTCGACCCAGGCCGGGGTCCACGAAACGTCGTCGCCGGCGATGAAAATCCCGCGCTGTTCGGCCGGCATGTCGTCCTGCATGAAATGCGCGTACATGCGTTGGTTGTAGCGATAGTGGCCGGGCAGGGCACCCTTGAAGGCGCCGAGGAAATGCGGGTCGGCTTCCCAGGACACGGTGATCGGATCACCGATGATGCGCGCGGCGATGTCGACTTTCGGGTAGATCTTTTTCAGCGCATCCAACGCCAGCTTCACGCGTTTTTCCACCGGATGCGGGAGCATTTTCAACGCGTCGCTCATCCACGAATACGACAGGCAAATCACCCCGGGCTTGTCGTCGCCGTTGTCGAACAGGTAGGTGCCGCGGGTCAGGCGATCGGTCAGGGTCATGCTCATCAGGTCGCGGCCGGTTTCCGGATCCTTGTCCTTCCAGAACGGGCGGTCGACCATCACGAAGGTTTTCGACGACTGCATGTAACGGGTGCGGTCCAGGGCCATCCACATCTTCTGCGAGAACAGGGTTTCGTCGCATTCGATCTGGGTGGTCAGCAGCCAGCTCTGGCAGGTAGTCAGCACCGCGGCGTATTCGCGGGTGTCGCCGTTGTTGTCGGTGACCGCAAAACGGCCGTCCGGCGCGTGGGCGATCTTCTTCACGCCGGAACGTGGCGCGCCGCTGTGCAACGACTTGAGGCTGGTACCCTGCGGCCAGTGCACACAGCGCTCAGGGACATGGCGCCAGATGCCCTGTGGTACCTGTTCGACGCCTCCGACCACCAGATGCTGGTGATCGTCGCAGTTGGTCATCACCACGCGGAAGATTTCCAGCATCGAGTTGGGGAAGTCCGAGTCCCAACCACCGGTACCGAAACCGACCTGGCCGAACACTTCACGGTGATGGAACGACAGCTTTGCGAAGGCTTCGGAGGTGGCCACGAAATCGTAGAAGGTGCGGTCGTCCCACAACGGCACGAGGGTGTTCCACAGCTCCTTGAGGCGCGGTACATTGCGGTCGCGAATGGCCTGCTGGATATCGGCGAACTGCGAGCCCGCTTCCAGGGCATCGGCCCAGGCGTCGGCGACTTCCTGGAACAGTGCAGGAAGATCCGCCAGTTTCTGTGCGTAATGGGTCTTGCCTTCCAGGTCGATGACGGTGCTGCCGGAGGCCGGTGTCAGCGGGTTGGGGAAGGGTTTGGTTTCAAGGTTCAGCTTGTCGACATAGTGATAGAACGCGGTGGACGATACCGGGAAGCGCATGCCGCCCAACTCGGCGACGATGCCGTCGGTGCCATTGAACGCCTGGGAGCGCAGGCGCCCGCCCAGCTTCGAGGCCTCATAGACCACGGGCTTGAGACCCAGCTTCATCAACTCGTACGCGGCCACCAGCCCGGCGATACCGGCGCCGACAATCGCCACTTCGGCACCGTGATGGTGCACTGGAATGCTGCCCAGGCCGGCCGGGTGTTCGATCCAGTCGTCGAAGGCGAAAGGAAAGTCCGGACCGAAAATGGTGATCGGTTTTTTACCGTCTGCAGGATGGCGATTGTTCTTGTTCATGGCTGACCTTGCTGGCGACCCGACGCGGAATGCGCATCTGAGTATAGGAAAAGATGCCATCCATTCTAGAGAGCACCGAACACGTTAATAAGACGCAAAGTGTCGTCGTTTTGCCAGATTTCTGATCAGTATGACGAGATAACTGTGCACACTGACCACTGTAGGAGCTGGCTTGCCAGCGATGAGGCCTTTGAATCTTGTGTTGATGGTCCGGACGCCTTCGCTGGCAAGCCAGCTCCTACAGGTTCTTTGCAGGCCAGCCAGACAGCCATAACCACCGGAAAAATCTTAAACCGGCTGCCCTCGATCAATCTTGCTGCTCAAGATGATCGACGTTGTCGTCTTCTCCACCCCATCCACACTGCCAATCTGATCCAGCAACTCATCCAGCTGCTCCGGCGAATCGCTGCGCAACCAGGCCACATAATCAAATTCTCCACTCACCGCACACAACTGCTGCACCTGGGCCATCGCACTCAGGCGCCGCAACACCTCCTTGCCGGAACGCGGCTGCACGGTAATCCCCACATACGCCTGCAGCCCGCCATCCACCACGCGCTGGCCGAGCCGCACGCCGTAGCCGGTGATGACCTTGGCCTTTTCCAGCCGCGCCAGGCGAGACGTGACGGTGGTGCGCGCGATGCCCAGTTGCCGGGCGAGCATGGCCACGCTTTCGCGGGCGTTGATCTGCAGGGCCGCAATCAGCTGACGGTCGATTTCGTCGAGAACGGGCGGGCGAATGTCGGGCAAGGCGGTCTCCAGCGGCTTGGATCAATGTGCAGGCATGTTACAGGCACATCCCCCGCAGCGCTCGCGACGCCAACATCCTGCTGACCGTGGGCGATATCGATCAGAAAAGCCAACGCCATTTCAGGACGTGTCTGACATACGTGGCAGGACCCCCTTGCCGATCATTGATTCTTTCCGTGACGTCGGGTCGCGGAGAGGTCTTAAGGTGCCAGGGGCGAATGGAAAAGGTCTCGTTCGATGTTGATCAGGTGTACTGCATATCCTTGAGTGAGCGCCATGACCGGCGGCAACTGTTCCGAAGCACCGTCGCAACGCTCATTTCAAACCCGATCGAGTTCTTCATTGCCCAGCGCAACAGCGAACCGATCCGAGGCTGTTACGAATCACATCAGGCACTGGCCAGAAAAGTCCTGGCCGAAGGTTGGCAACGGGTGTTGATATTCGAGGACGATGCCAAGCCCTATGGGCTTCATCCGATACAGGTGAGTTGGGTGAACCGGTTCATTCGCCGTAACAGGTTTGAGGCGTTGCACCTGGGGTACAGCATGGGTCGTACGTGGCTGACATGGTTCCCGTTCATTGCCCGCGGCAACGTGGTGGCACTGCACGCCTACATCCTCTCCCGCGAAGGCTGCAGGGTGCTGGCCCAAACTCCTTACGTCGGAGTACCAGTCGATGTCCTGTTTAAACGGCAGATCAAACAACATTGTGTATTTCCCATGCTGTTTCGCCAGCACGCAGCGGCGGTGACAGGCAGCGACATCGAGGCGCGCGCGGTGAATGAAGATGAATGGTGGGAACGCAACTGGAAGAAACACAAACGCTCGGTGTGGAAAAACCTCTGGCGCACCCTGGTTCGATTCAGGTTTTGATGATTGACCCGGAGTCCGCATTTGGTCTGTGATGTATGACAGCTCAATTGTGGTCGTGACACGAGGGACAGGTCATGTCGAAGAAAATGCCTCCTGCTGTACGGGCTCGTGCCTGGGAGATTGCCCATCACGAAATGGGCCACTACGTCGTCGCCCGTGCCTTGGGTTTTGCCACGGGCGGCGTGAGCCTGACAGTGACCATGGACTTACGGCATCACGGCGGGGCGTCCGTTAGCCTGGTGCGGGCGATTTCTTCGATCGAGGCCATGAAGCAACATCTGGAGGCCCGGATGATCGTCCTTCTGGCTGGCGCAATGGCGCAGACACTGCCTGCAAAATCTTCAGCCGGGCAACGCGTCGACAAGTCGAAAGCCACAGCCATCCTCAAGGGAGAGCAGGGGGCGGAGCAGGATTACGCAAAGATCAGGGAGCTGCAGCATCTACTGCGCAATTTGCTTTATCCCGAGACCGATCCGGCGGCGTCCGAGCGTATAACCGCTGAACTTAAAATTCTGACGGATCGCGCGTGGCAGCGGACTCAAGACATCGTGGAAGAACTGTCCGGGACCATTACCGAACTGGCAGCGGCCTTGGTGGGCGGCATGGTTATCGTCGAGCAGTGGGGGCGGGCGGCGGATACGTATGAGGTCGTGTTGACGGGGCAGATGCTTGAGCGGCTGCGGGCGGTGCAGGCGATACCCGTGTTACATGTTTGAATAGGCCTGCGTTAGGGTCCAACACGCTGGCAGGCCGTACCGTGTGCTGTACGCGTTCGGGACGGCGCTGCGCGATTCTGCTGATCGGGGGTGATAAAACCGGCCAGGAGCGTTGGTATACGGACCATGTGCCGCTAGCCGAGCGTATCTTCGACGAGCACTTGGAAACATTGAAGAAAGAGGGCTATGAAAATGGCTAAAAAATTTGCTGATTTGGTGGCGCGTCGAGCTCCAGAGTCTCAATCGCGTGTCGAGGCTTTGCATCAGAAGCTGCGAGCTCAAATGCCATTGCACGAGTTGCGCCAGGCGCAAGCGTTGAGTCAGGACTCGCTGGCCAAAACACTTCATGTCAACCAGGCGGCGATCTCCAAGATGGAGCGGCGTACAGACATGTACATCAGTACTTTGCGCAACTACATCCGCGCAATGGGTGGCGAGTTGGAAATCATTGCCACCTTCCCGGAAGGTCAGGTAAAGATCGAGAACTTTGCCAACTGAGCGATTAGACAATGGCGACTGATTCGAACCCTTCAGACACGCAAAAGCCGCGCATTGCGCGGCTTTCTTGTTTGGTGGGCCCACACGGACTTGAACCGTGGACCAAAGGATTATGAGTCCTCTGCTCTGACCAACTGAGCTATAGGCCCCATTGGTCGCGGATTATAGCGATGGTTTCGCGGCTGTGCTATCCGAAAAATCTGAAACTACTGTACGAAGGAACGTTGCGGCAAATTCGTCGGGGGGCAGGGGCAGGCTGACGATGTAGCCCTGGATCTGCTCACAGCCTTCGGCGGCCAGGAATTGCTGCTGCGCCTGGGTTTCGACGCCCTCGGCGATGACCGTGAATTGCATACTGCGGCCGAGGGCGATGATGGCGCGCACGATCGCGGCGTCGTGGGGGTCATCCGGCAGGCCGCGGACGAAGGATTGGTCGATCTTGAGAATGTCCAGCGGCAGGCGCTTGAGGTAGCTCAGCGAGGAGTAGCCGGTGCCGAAGTCGTCGATCGCCAGTTGCACGCCCAGGTGCTTGAGTTGGTGCAGCACCGCCAGCGCTTCTTCGGCCTGGCTCATGATGAAGTTTTCGGTGATTTCCAGTTGCAGGTAGCCGGGGTTGAGGCGGTTGTCCTTGAGCAACTGCTCGATGCGCCCCAGCAGGTTTGGTTGGCGCAGCTGGGCACCGGCGAGGTTGACCGACAGCGGGCCGAGGCCTTCGTACATCTGGTTCCATTCAAACATCTGCCGGCATGCGGTCTCGAGAACCCAATCGCCGATCTGCAGGATCATGCCGTTTTCTTCGGCAAGCGAAATGAAATGTTCGGGCGGTACGTCGCCAAAGGTCGGATGACGCCAGCGAATCAGTGCTTCGGCACCCACCAGGCGATAGTCCTCGAGGCTGATCTTGGGTTGGTAGCACAGGTGCAGTTCATTGCGCTCGATGGCGCGGCGCAGTTCGTGCTCCAGCGCCACGCGCTCGCTGGCCTGGGCGGTGAGGTCGAAGGTATAGCTTTCGACACGGTTGCGGCCCTTGGCCTTGGAGCGGTACATCGCCGCATCGGCATTCTTGATCAGCGTGGCCACGTCGCAGCCGTCCTTGGGGTACAGGCTGGTGCCGATGCTGGAACTGATGAAAAACTCATGTTCGCCGGCCTGGAACGGCGCGGTAAAGCAGTTGAGCAGCTTGGTGGCGATGTTGTCGGCGTCGCTGGCTTGCTGCAGGCCGGGGAGCAGAATGATGAATTCGTCGCCGCCCAGGCGCGCGACGGTGTCGATGTCGCGCAACTGGTCCTTGAGGCGCACGGCAATGCCCTTGAGCAACAGATCGCCGACCGGGTGGCCGAGGCTGTCGTTGATGTGCTTGAAGCGGTCCAGATCGAGGAACAGCACCGCCCCCTGGCCGCCGTTTTCCTTCTGGTGATTGAGGGCGTTGAGTAAACGGCTCTCGAACAGCGTGCGGTTGGGCAGGCCGGTCAGCGGGTCGTGGTGAGCCTGGTAGTCGAGTTTGGCCTGGGCGTGTTTGAGGCTGGAAATGTCGGCGAACACGGCCACGAAGTGGGTGATGAAATTTTCGCGATTGCGCACGGCGCTGATGGTTAGCCAGCTCGGATAGAGTTCGCCATTCTTGCGTCGGTTGGAAATCTCGCCTTGCCAATGACCTTCGGCGGTCAGTTGATGCCACATGGCGGCGTAGAACGCGCTGTCATGCAGGCCCGAGGCAAGCAGGCGCGGGGTATGGCCCAGTGCTTCGCTTTCGCTGTAGCCGGTGATTTCGCTAAAGGCACGGTTGACTGCGCTGATGTGCTGCTGGGTATCGGTGATCAGCACGCCTTCTGCGGTGCTCTCGAATACCGTGGCGGCCTGTTGCAGTTTTTCCTGCATCAGGTGGCGCTCGGTGATGTCCCGGGCAATGGTCAGCATGCAGTCATCGTCACCGATTGGCAGCGGACGACTGGAGACCTCGCAGAGGCGGATCTGCCCGTCGCTGCGGCGGATATGGCAGCTGAAGTCTCGGACGAAACCGTCCCGGTGCAACAGGTCGAGCATTTGTTTACGTTCGTTGAGGTTGACCCAGATCCCCAGGTCCAGAGCCGAGCGATCCACGGACATTGCGCTGTTGAAACCGGTAATGCGGCTGAAGCCCTCGTTGACCTCGATCAGCAGGCCATCGCTTTGCCGGGACAGCAACAGGCCGTCCGGCGAGGCGTGGAACGCCTTGGCGAATTTCTCTTCGGAGGTTTGCAGTTGTTGCTGGGTTTCCTTGAGTTGGGTGATGTCGCGCACCACGACCACCAGCGCCGGGGTCGTGTCGAGGTCGAACGGTTCGGCAGAGATCAGGCCGGTGAACACCTGGCCATTGCTGCGGCGAAAGGGCATCTCCAGGTTGCGGATGCTGCCGGCCTGCAAGCGCTGCAGCAGCCCGGGCCCGACGCCCGGGATACCCCAGATGTTGAGGTTGGTGGCGGTCTGGCCGATAACGTCCTCGGCCCTGAGGCCGATCTGATCTTCGAACGCCTCGTTGACCTCCAGCAGGCAGCCGTCGCTGAGGCGTGCGATCACGAGGATGTCCGGGCATTGCTGGAATACCGAAGCGAACTTCTGTTCAGACTGGCGCAGTGCTTCTTCGGTGCGCTTGGTTTCGCTGATGTCGATCATCAGGCCGCGCATCACCGGCTCATGACCGTGTTCGATCAGGCTGACGATGTCGCGGACCCACAAGCAACGCCCGTCAGCGGTGATGACCCGGTAATCGAGGCTGTGGTCTCGCCCGGCCAGCACTTCGTGGTCGCAGAAGCTCTGCGCGCGGGTGAGGTCGGCGGGGTGGATGATGTTGCGCCAGAAGCCGGGGATCAACCAGTGGGACAGGGGGTAACCGAGCAGGTCTTCGGCGTGGGGCGACACATAGCTGTAGGTGAAGTCGCTCATCCGCGCTTCCCAGGCGATGGCCGACAGACTCTCCACCAGCCCGCGGTAATGGTATTCGCTGCTGCGCAGTTCCTGCTCCAGATCGACCCTGCGGGCGATTTCCGAACTCAAGCGACGGTTGACGCGGATCACTCCAGCCAGCACGAGGATCAGCAGCAGTAGCCCAGGCAGGCCGTAGATCAGCAGATCGGACCAGAATGTTCGGTGATCGAGAACGTTGCCCACCCATTGCTCCTGGATCGAGCTGATTTCAGCAGGCGACATGTCGGCCAGGACTTTATCCAGGATGCCGACCAGCATCTTGTTGTCCCGTGGTACGCCCATGGCCAACTGATAGCGGTAGGGGGTTTCGCCGCTGACATACAGCCCGTCGAGCTTGAGCTGGCGCAAACTCCAGATGCTGGAGGCGAGATCGCCTACCACGGCGTCCACTTCATCGGTGGCCAGCGCCTGCAAGGCCGAACTGACGTTGGGCATCGCCACCAGGTTCAGATCGGGATTGTGGGTACGCAACAGTTCGTGGGGCGCGTAGTTTTCCACCACGGCGATTTTCAGCCCGTACAGGTCTTTGAGTTTACGCGGCTGGGCGCCTCCGACATGCGCCAGGATGACGATCGGGAAATCCAGGTAGGGGCGGGTGAATGACAGGTAGGCCTGGCGTTCCGGGGTCGACATGATGCCCGGCAAAAGGTCCAGCTTGCCTTGTTTGGCCTGGTCCAGCACGACCGTCCAGCTCACGGGCTCGATGGGTGTGAGCTTTATGGCCAGTCGCTCGCGAATCAGGTCGATATAGTCTGCCGCAAGGCCCTGGTAACGCCCCTGGTCGTCGCGAAACTCAAAGGGGGGCCAGGACGCATCGACACCCAGGCGCAGGTCCGGGTGGGCCGCAAGCCAGCTACGTTCTTCGTCGGTTAGAGTCAGCGCGCCAGCCGTTGCGGTCCAGGAAATCAGCGACAGCAAAAAAAACACGGTCGGCAGTCTGGGCATAACGGTCTCGTTATGGCTCGGGGAATGTTTCGAGTGTAGACGGGCAAAGCGGCGGGTGGGGTGGTGCGGGGGATTTAATCTGCACAAAACAAAACCCCCGGCCTGGGCCGGGGGTTCTGGTGTCACTCGTCGAGGAAGGAGCGCAAGTGCTCGCTTCTCGTCGGATGGCGCAGCTTGCGCAGCGCCTTGGCTTCGATCTGACGAATCCGTTCACGGGTCACGTCGAACTGCTTACCAACCTCCTCGAGGGTGTGGTCGGTATTCATGTCGATTCCGAAGCGCATGCGCAGTACCTTGGCTTCACGGGCAGTGAGGCCGGACAGCACTTCGCGAGTCGCTTCCTTGAGGCTCTCAACGGTCGCGACATCGATTGGCGACTGCATCGTCGAGTCTTCGATGAAGTCACCCAGATGGGAGTCTTCGTCATCACCGATCGGGGTTTCCATGGAGATCGGCTCTTTAGCGATCTTCAATACCTTGCGGATCTTGTCCTCAGGCATTTCCATGCGTTCGCCCAGCTCTTCCGGGGTCGGTTCGCGACCCATTTCCTGCAGCATCTGGCGGGAAATGCGGTTGAGCTTGTTGATCGTCTCGATCATGTGCACCGGAATACGGATGGTGCGGGCCTGGTCGGCGATCGAGCGAGTGATCGCCTGACGGATCCACCAGGTGGCATAAGTCGAGAACTTGTAGCCGCGACGGTATTCGAACTTGTCTACCGCTTTCATCAGGCCGATGTTGCCTTCCTGGATCAGATCGAGGAATTGCAGGCCACGGTTGGTGTACTTCTTGGCGATGGAGATCACCAGACGCAAGTTCGCTTCGACCATCTCTTTCTTCGCGCGGCGGGCCTTGGCCTCACCGATCGACATGCGACGGTTGATGTCCTTGATCTCGGCGATCGTCAAACCGGTCTCGGTTTCCAGCGCGGTCAGCTTCTGCTGGCAACGAATGATGTCCGGCTGCAGGCGACCAATGGCTTCGGCGTATTTGCTCTTGCCTTTGGCCAGTGCGTCAGACCAGCTTTCGTCGACTTCGTTGCCCGGGAACTGGCGCAGGAAGTCGGCACGCGGCATGCGCGCATCACGAACGCAGAGCTGCATGATTGCACGCTCTTGCTGACGCAGACGATCCAGGGCACTGCGCACACGCTCGACCAGGCCTTCGAATTGCTTCGGAACCAGTTTGATCGGCATGAACAGTTCGGCCAGTGCCAACAGCTCGGCAATTGCCAGCTTGTTGTGGCGACCGTGCTTTTTCAGCGCCTTGCGGGTGATTTCCATCTGATCGGCGACAGCGCCAAAACGCTGGGCGGCGATGATCGGATCCGGACCGCTTTCGGCTTCTTCTTCGTCATCGGAAGCTTCGGCGTCATCGTCTTCGGCATCGTCATCCGCTTTCGCGGCCTTTGCGTCGATCGGCGGCGGTACTTCCGCCGCAGGCGGCGCAATACCATCGTCCGGGTCGATATAACCGCTCAGGACGTCGGACAAGCGGCCACCTTCGGTGGTGACGCGAGTGTATTCGGAGAGAATATGATCAACCGTGCCAGGGAAGTGCGCGATTGCGCTCATCACTTCACGGATGCCCTCTTCAATACGTTTGGCGATTTCGATTTCGCCTTCACGAGTGAGGAGCTCGACCGTACCCATTTCGCGCATATACATGCGCACCGGGTCGGTAGTGCGACCAATGTCGGTCTCGACCGCTGCCAACGCAGCAGCTGCCTCTTCGGCCGCGGCTTCGTCGGTATCGGCGTCGGCCAGCATAAGGGAATCCTTATCTGGCGCAACCTCGAATACGTTGATCCCCATGTCGTTGATCATGCGGATGATGTCTTCCACCTGTTCCGGATCTGAAATATCCTCCGGCAGGTGGTCGTTGACCTCCGCGTAAGTCAGGTAGCCCTGCTCACGACCAAGTGTGATCAACTCTTTGATACGAGACTGCTGTTGCGCTTTTCCGGACATAACACCCTATCCACTGAAGGTCTTGGCGGGCAAAAAACAAGCCGAGGATTATACCTGAGCTATGACCTCACGCGCCAGTTGAGGTCGGGCTTGATGCGGAAACATTGCGACTTAATAGGTCGCGCAGTTGGTTTTTCTCTTCTGTGCTCAGCTCGCTTTGTCGGGCTTTCCTGAGCAGTTGTTCCAGATTTCGCTCGCGTTGGCGGGCTGACAAGCTAGTAATGGTGTCGAAAAACTGTTGTTCAAGGTTATCTCCGTCAATCAGCCATTCCTTTTCCGCCAGCGCCTTGAGCAAACGTCCTTGCTCCGTGCCGTGCCAGCGCGCAATCAACTGAAATGAGTTTAGCTTGGGATTCTTCTGTACGGCTTCGAGCAGCGCCACCAGCAGTTGCGTGTTGGTGTGGTCCTCGGCGGCAAAATGCCCGGCATCCTCGACTTTTTCGGCCAGTTGCGGGTGGTGGAGCAGTGTGCGCAACGCGGCGAGCGTCGGAGGCTCTACGGCCGCCGGCACCCTGGGCGCGCGGGGTTGATCGCGATCACCACCCCGCTTGCCGTTCTTGTCCCACGGCTTCTTGTCCCATTTCTTGCCGCCTGCGCCGGGTTTCTTCGGCGTCCATTCCTGCTGCGGAACGTACATTTCCTGCGATTGCGGCTGATGATAGTCGCTGTAGTCGGGCATCGCGTCGTAATCGATGCCCGGATCGTAGGCCGGTGGCGCTTCTTGCGGAGCGCTTTGCACCAGCTGACTGACGGCTTCCCCGCTCAGGCCGGTGATTTCGCTGAGGCGCTGGCGCATCAGGATGCGCAGGTTGGCCCCTGGCACTTTGTCGATCAGCGGTGCTGCCAGGGTGGCCATGTGGGCCTTGCCTTCGAGTGAGCGCGGGTCGGCTTCTTCCGTCAGTTGCTGGAAAAAATAATCGGCCAATGGCTGCGCGTGCTGGTTGATGCGTGCGCGGAAGGCGTCGGTGCCTTCGGAGCGGACCAGGGTGTCCGGGTCTTCGCCTTCGGGCAGGAACAGGAATCGCGCGCGACGGCCATCCTGCAGGCTCGACAGCGTGGCTTCGAGGGCTCGCCAGGCGGCGTTGCGGCCGGCCTGGTCGCCGTCGAAGCAGAACAGCACGCTGGGCACGACGCGAAACAGCCGTTTCATGTGCTCTTCGCTGGTGGCGGTGCCCAGGGTCGCGACGGCATTGCGCAAGCCTTGCTGGGCGAGGGCGATGACGTCCATGTAGCCCTCGACGACGATGATTTCGTCGAGGTTGCGGTTGTTCTTGCGCGCTTCGTACAGGCCGTAGAGTTCCTGGCCTTTATGGAAGACCGGGGTTTCCGGCGAGTTGAGGTACTTGGGCTTGTCGTCGCCCAGCACCCGGCCGCCAAACGCGATGATGCGCCCGCGACTGTCGCGGATCGGGAACATCACGCGATCACGAAAGCGGTCGTAGCGTTTGCCGGTTTCGGCGTTTTCGATCAGCAGGCCGGCATCGATCATGGCTTTTTGTTGCAGGGTGTCGCTGCTCAAGTGCTTGAACAGGTTGTCCCAGCCAGGTGGCGCAAAACCGAGGCCGAAGTCCCGGGCGATTTCACCGGTCAGCCCGCGACCTTTCAGGTAGTCCACTGCGGCTTTGCGCGCCGGATGGCTTTTCAGGGCCTGGCGATAGAAGTCGGCGGCGGCCGTAAGCAACGGGTACAGCGGCGAATCGGTGGGCTGGCGCGGCTTGTGCGGGCGCCCGCTTTCTTCCCGGGGGATTTCCATCCCGGCGGCCTTGGCCAGTTCTTCGACAGCCTGGGGGAAGTCCAGGTTGTCGTGGTCCATGATGAAACCCAGGGCGTTACCGCCAGCGCCGCAGCCGAAACAGTAATAGAACTGCTTGTCGGGGCTCACGCTGAAAGAGGGTGTTTTCTCTTTGTGGAACGGGCAACAGGCCGTATGGTTCTTGCCGGCCTTTTTCAGTTGCAGGCGCGAGCTGACCACGTCGACGATGTCGGTGCGGTTCAGAAGGTCGTCAATGAAGCTCTGGGGAATCAGCCCGGCCATGGCGTTCTCGTCGTCTGCGCTGAAAAGGAACCGAAGCGAAGGGTAGCTGAGCGCGGGTCATTGCTTGAGGCACGCAAAATGTGCTGCTCGACCGGTATCGCCTGCATAATCGCTGTCGGGAAGTGTATCTGCCGAAAATCCACTGACGTTACTACTCATCAGTATTCGACTGTTTGAAAGTGTTGCGCTGAATCCGGCTGCGCCCGTCAAGGGTCTCGGATAGCTCTTTTTCGGCACGCAAACAGGTGCCTTGGGCTGATCGTCGTGAGAGGAATCAGTGGGTGTGCTCGTCAGTAGCCTTGAAAGGCTCGTCAGAAAAGACGTGCACCGCTGGCAAAAGAGCCAGGTCTGACGCAGTGAAGCAGATTTGTCTCGGTCGCGTCTGCGGCTTCGACGGTGAAGCATCAAGCGTTTTACGCAAATGCCATTAGCCCGGCGTGAAGCCGGGCTTGGCAGAAGCTTGCTACGATCGTCTGTGTATTAGTACAGGCGAACGGCGCGGCGCTGTTCGCGCTGAACTTTCTTGGCGTGACGCTTAACAGCGGCTGCTGCTTTGCGCTTACGCTCAGAAGTTGGCTTCTCGTAAAATTCGCGGCTACGAACTTCAGCCAGTACACCGGCTTTTTCGCAGGAGCGCTTGAAACGACGCAGAGCTACGTCGAAGGGTTCGTTCTCTTTTACTTTGACGGCTGGCATCCAGAGCTACCTTCATTCATTACCGGGGTCAACATCCTCGCGGCAAAAGAGCACTTGAAGACGTCGGTTTTTAAGGGTTGCGGATGTTAACCCCTCATCGCACGGAATGCAAAGCCTCTGATCGAAAACCGCTGGTCGGGGCATCACGCGGCGACTATTATGCGCGCCTTCGAATTCAGCCTAAACAAGGCGCAAACCCATGCTAGTACTGGGATTAGAAACCTCTTGCGACGAAACCGGTGTCGCGCTTTACGACAGTGAACGCGGTCTGTTGGCCGACGCGCTGTTCAGCCAGATCGACCTGCACCGCGCCTATGGTGGCGTAGTGCCGGAGCTGGCCTCGCGTGACCACGTCAAGCGCATGCTGCCCTTGATTCGTCAGGTGTTGGCCGAAGCCGACTGCGTGCCGACCGAGATCGACGCCATCGCTTATACCGCGGGCCCCGGCCTGGTCGGTGCATTGCTGGTGGGTGCTTCCTGTGCCCAGGCGCTGGCCTTTGCCTGGGGCATTCCAGCGCTGGGCGTGCACCACATGGAAGGCCATTTGCTGGCGCCGATGCTGGAGTCTCAGCCGCCGGAATTTCCGTTCGTCGCTTTGTTGGTGTCGGGTGGTCATACACAGTTGGTTCAGGTCGACGGAATCGGTCAGTACACGCTGCTGGGCGAAACCTTGGATGACGCCGCAGGCGAGGCCTTCGACAAGACCGCGAAGATGATGGGGCTCAATTATCCGGGTGGCCCGGAAATCGCTCGGCTGGCCGAGCAGGGCGTTGCAGGACGTTTCGTTTTCCCGCGTCCGATGTGCGACCGCCCTGGGCTGGACTTCAGCTTCAGCGGCTTGAAAACCTTCGCCCTGAACACCTGGCAGCAGTGTGTGAGTGCCGGAGACGACGGTGAGCAAGCCCGTTGCGACATCTCGCTGGCGTTCCAGCAGGCCGTGGTGGAGACTTTGACCATCAAGTGCAAGCGCGCCCTGAAAGCGGCTGGCATGAAGCGCCTGGTGATCGCTGGAGGCGTCAGTGCCAACAAGGCGCTTCGCTCCTCCCTGGAAAAAATGCTCGGCGACCTGAAGGGCGATGTTTTTTACGCCCGTCCGCAGTTCTGCACCGATAACGGCGCCATGATTGCGTTTGCCGGTTGCCAGCGCCTGCAGGCTGGCCAGCAGGAAAGCCTGGCGATCAGTGTGCAGGCGCGGTGGCCGATGGAGCAGTTGTCGCCCCTGTGATGAGCGGCGCTCATGGCTGGCTGCTAAAAATGCCGTTCGCGCCCGGCAAACAGGTCGCGTAGATTGCCCCGGTGGCGCCAGACGATCATTGCGGTCAGGGCGCACATGGGCAGCAGCGCTGCCGGTTCTTGCCAGGCCAGCAGTGGCAGGGTCAGGGGCGTGGCGATCAAGGCGGCCAGCGAGCTGGTACGGGTCAGGTAGAACGTCAGCAGCCAGGCGCAGACCGCCATCAAGGCTGCTGGCGGGTACAGCCCCAGCAGCATGCCGGCAGCGGTGGCGACACCCTTGCCACCGCGAAAGCGGAAGTACAGCGGGAACAGGTGACCGATAACGGCGCAAACGCCGATCCAGGCCTGATCCTGCAGTGACAGGCCTGCGAGGCTGGCGATCAGTACGGGCAACAGGCCTTTGCAGAGGTCGCCGAGCAGGGTCAGAATGGCGAGTTTCTTGCCGGCCAGGCGCAACATGTTGGTGGCGCCGGCATTGCCCGAGCCACTCATTCGCGGATCGGGGGTACCGGTCAGGCGGCTGAGCAAAATGGCGAAGGACAGAGAGCCGAGCAGGTAGGCGAGGGTCGCCAGTAACCAAAACATGCTAACTATTCCGGGCGAGGACGCCCTGATTCTAACGGCGCATTGCGCCCTTGTCGTGTAGCGGAGAAAAGTGCTTGGACAGAGTGTTTATCGAGGGCCTGGAAGTCGACACCGTGATCGGTGCCTATGACTGGGAGCGAGGCATCCGACAGTGCTTGCGGCTTGACCTGAGTTTCGCCTGGGATAATCGTCCGGCCGCCGCTGGCGATGACCTGACCCTGGCGCTGGATTACGCGAGCGTTTCGTCGCGCATCCAGGCCTTTGCCGAGCAGGCGCAGTTCCAGCTGGTCGAGACCTTTGCCGAGCGGCTGGTTGAAGTGCTGATGAGCGAATTCAAGATCACCTGGATGCGCCTCAAACTGACCAAGCCAGGCGCGGTTCCTGCCGCTACCGGTGGCGTGGGCGTGGAGATCGAGCGCGGATGTCGCTGACTCAGGTATATCTCGGGCTCGGCAGCAATATCGAGCGCGAAACCCATTTGCAGGCCGGCCTGGAAGCACTGGCGGGTTTTTTGGTGGATATGCGTTGCTCGGCGGTCTTCGAAAGCCAGCCAGTGGGGATCAAGAGCGGGCCGTTCTTCAATTTCGTGGTGTCGGCCTGTACCGACTTGCCGCTGATGGAGCTGGATCGCCGATTAAAGTTCATTGAGGCCGATAATGGGCGTTACGCGCCTGATCGCCGAGGTTTGCCTCTGGATATCGACGTGTTGCTGTTCGGTGACCTGGTGGGCAACTTCGATGGCCTGGTACTGCCGAGGGCGGAAATTCTTAAAAATGCCTTTGTATTGTGGCCGTTGTCGCTGATTGCGCCGGATCGCGTGCACCCGGGTGTAGGTAAAAGTTTCGCCGCGTTGTGGGCCGAAGCGCAGATTGATCAAGTGCTTGCGCCGGTGGCATTTGAGTGGCGTGGGCAGCCATTAACCCCGTCCGATTTGCTTTAAAGCAAAAGATCGCAGCCTGCGGCAGCTCCTACATGGAAACGCATATTCCTGTGTAGGAGCTGCCGCAGGCTGCGATCTTGTGATCTTGCTTAGGCTTGTTCCTTATAAGCTTTCAACGCCTTGAGCCGTTCACGCTTGATTGCCTCGCCCAGCTCAGGCCCTTTGAATCCCTGCTCCAGCAACGGCTGAACCGCCACGCTACGCGCCACCGTCGCCGCCCCGCGCAGGTAATCGGCCTGTGGATAACTTCTCTGCTCCAGCCCCTTCCGCCCTCGCGCATCCATCTCACAAGCGGCGATGAATTCCTCGAACCGCTGCGGCCGACGGTAAACGTCGAAGCTCTGCAGTAGCTCCAGCAAGGTCGATGGTTTCAGTTCCAGTGCGCGATGACCGTGGGTGTGGTACTCGCCCACCAGCAACGCCAGCTCCTGGCAATCCCTCGGTGCCTTGAAGCGTTCGTTGACCGCTTTGATCAACTTCAGTCCTTTGGACTCATGGGCAATGTGACGCGGCCACTGCTCCTCTGGCGTCAGCCCCTTACCCAGGTCATGCAGCAGGCAGGCCCAGCGCACGGTCAGCGGTTGTTTGTGCTGTGCCGCTTGCTGCAGCACGCTCAGGGTGTGGGCGCCGGTGTCGATTTCCGGGTGGTGGGCTGCCGGTTGCGGGACGCCGAACAGTGCGTCGACTTCCGGCATCAGCACTTCGAGCGCGCCACACGCGCGCAATACCTCGATAAACACCTGTGGCTGATTTTCCATCAGGGCGCGGGAGATTTCTTTCCAGCTGCGCTCAGCCGTCAGTGCCTGGAGTTCGCCTGACTCACTGAGCTGGCGCATCAGATCGAGGGTTTCGGGAGCGACAGTGAAGCCGAGTTCGGCGTAGCGTGCGGCGAAGCGAGCAACGCGCAAGACCCTGAGCGGATCTTCGGCAAACGCGGGGGAAACGTGGCGCAGTACACGGGCCTCGAGATCGCGCTGGCCGTGGTAGGGGTCGGTCAGGTTCTGCTGATCGTCTTCGGCCATCGCGTTGATCGTCAGGTCGCGGCGTATCAGGTCTTCTTCGAGGGTCACGTCTGGGCTGGCGTGGAACGTGAACCCGCCATAACCGCGTCCGCTTTTGCGTTCGGTGCGGGCGAGGGCATATTCCTCGCCGGTTTTCGGATGAAGAAACACCGGAAAGTCAGCGCCTACAGGCCGATAACCCTGGGCGAGCATCTCTTCAGTGGTCGCGCCAACCACCACCCGGTCGATATCGGTGACAGCTATGCCGAGCAGGCGATCGCGTACCGCGCCGCCAACTTTATAAATCTGCATGAAAAACCTCCGTTAGCTCGACAGGATAACCCTTGCTTCGAGCGTTCGGAGGCATAAACGGCATCACAAATGGATGACAGCCAGGTCCAGCCGGCCGTAATCGCCTTCGGCGTGTTCGCCCCTCGGTGGCACATGGTGGGTTTTCATGATCTGGTCACCCTGCAGGGTTTCCAGGTGAATATCAAAGCCCCAGAGGCGATGCAGGTGCTTGAGCACTTCCTCGGTGGACTCTCCCAGCGGTTTACGGTCGTGTTGCTGGTGGCGCAGGGTCAGAGAGCGGTCGCCGCGTCTGTCGATGCTGTAGATCTGCACGTTGGGTTCGCGATTGCCCAGGTTGTATTGGGCGGCCAGGGTTTCACGGATGATGCGATAACCACCTTCGTCATGAATGGCCGGTACCAGTAGATCGTCTTTCTGGTCGTCATCGAGAATGCTGAACAGCTTGAGGTCGCGGATCACTTTGGGTGAAAGGTACTGCAGGATGAAACTCTCATCCTTGAAGCTGCTCATGGCGAACTTGATGGCTGCCAGCCAGTCGGTGCCGGCAATGTCCGGGAACCAGCGGTAATCCTCTTCAGTAGGTTCTTCGCACATGCGCCGTATGTCGCGGTACATGGCAAAGCCCAGGGCGTAGGGGTTGATACCACTGTAATAGGGGCTGTCGAAGCCAGGCTGGAAGACCACGCTGGTATGGGAAGTCAGGAACTCCATCATGAAACCGTCGGTCACCAGGCCTTCGTCGTACAGGTCGTTCATCAGGGTGTAGTGCCAGAATGTGGCCCAGCCTTCGTTCATGACCTGGGTCTGGCGTTGAGGATAAAAATACTGGGCGATCTTGCGCACAATCCGCACGATTTCCCGCTGCCAGGGCTCCAGCAACGGTGCATGTTTTTCGATGAAGTACAGGATGTTCTCCTGCGGTTCGGCGGGGAAGCGCGCGTTGTCCTTGTCGCTGTACTTGTCTGCGCCTTTGGGAATGGTGCGCCACAGATCGTTGATCTGCTTCTGCAGGTGTTCTTCCCGGTCCTTTTGCCGGCGTCGTTCTTCCTCGGCAGAAATAGGGTAGGGACGTTTGTAGCGATCAACACCGTAGTTCATCAATGCGTGGCAGGAGTCGAGCAAGTCTTCGACCGCATCGATGCCATGGCGCTCTTCGCACTGCATGATGTACTGCTTGGCGAACACCAGGTAATCGATGATCGAGCTGGCATCGGTCCAGGTGCGGAACAGGTAATTGCCCTTGAAGAAGCTGTTGTGCCCGTAGCACGCATGCGCCACCACCAGCGCCTGCATGCAGATGGTGTTTTCCTCCATGAGGTAGGCGATGCACGGGTCGGAGTTGATCACGATTTCGTAGGCCAGCCCCATCTGACCGCGTGTGTAGGACTTTTCGGTGCTGAGAAAATGTTTGCCGTAGGACCAGTGGTGATACCCCAGCGGCATACCGACGGAGGCGTAGGCGTCCATCATCTGTTCAGCGGTGATCACTTCGATCTGGTTAGGGTACGTATCGAGCGCGTAGCGAGCTGCAATACGACTGATTTCACGGTCGTAGGCCTGGATCAGCTCGAACGTCCATTCCGATCCGGTGGATATGGGTTGGCGCTTCTGCTCTTTGGCGGTCATGTCACTAACCTGCGCTGGAAGAGTTCACGGAAGACCGGATAGATATCCCCGGCCGAGACCAGTTGTTGCTGGGCAAAAGTGTCGGAAAAGGCTTCAGCGATGCGCTCGTACTCGAACCACAGGGCCTGATGTTCCCGTGGGGTAATCTCAACGTAAGTGTAGTACTGCACGAATGGCATGATCTGGTTGATCAGGATGTCGCGACAAATAGGCGAATCGTCGTTCCAGTTGTCGCCGTCGGAGGCCTGGGCAGCGTAGATGTTCCACTCGTTGGCCGGATAGCGCTCGGCCATGATTTCCTGCATCAACTTCAAGGCGCTGGACACGATGGTGCCGCCGGTTTCTCGGGAGTAGAAGAACTCCTCCTCGTCCACTTCGCGGGCACTGGTGTGGTGGCGGATGAACACCACGTCGATCTTGTCGTAGTTACGCTTGAGAAACAGGTACAGCAGGATGAAGAAGCGCTTGGCGATGTCCTTGGTCGCCTGGGTCATCGAACCGGAAACGTCCATGAGGCAGAACATCACCGCCTTCGAGCTGGGGTTGGGTTGTTTGATCAGCAGGTTGTACTTGAGGTCGAAGGTGTCGAGAAAGGGTACGCGGTGAATACGCGCGCTGAGTTTTTCGATTTCTGCCTCAAGTTCCTGGATATCGCCGAAGTTGTCCGGTTCTTCCTGCTTGAGTCGCAGCAGTTCCTCCTTGGCTTCGCGCAGTTTCGCCCGGCTGCTGCCGGACAGGGCGATTCGCCGTGCGTGGGCTGAGCGCAGGGTTCGGATGATGTTGATCCGCGAGGGGTTGCCCTCGTTGCTGATCCCCGCGCGCACGGTCTTGAAGGTGTCGGTGCCGGTCAGGTTGCGCTTGACCAGGTTTGGCAGTTCAAGGTCTTCGAACATGAACTCGAGGAATTCTTCCTGGGTGATCTGGAAGACGAACTCGTCCATCCCTTCGCCCGAGTTGCCGGCCTTGCCAGGTCCTCTGCCGCCGCCACCCCCAGGTGGCCGGGCAATGTGTTCGCCGCTGGTGAATTCCTTGTTGCCCGGGTGCACGACGGTCTGTTTGCCGCCGCGTCCGTGGTGAAGCACCGGTTCGTCGATGTCGCGCCCCGGGATGCTGATTTGCTCGCCGTGTTCCATATCGGTAATGGAACGCCGGCTGACCGCCTCTTCGACAGCCTTTTTGATGTGATCACGGTAACGCCGCAGAAACCGCTGGCGGTTCACCGTGCTCTTGTTCTTGCCATTGAGACGTCGGTCGATCACATAGCTCATAGGCCCTCCGGGGAGCTTCGAGTCATAAGCTTCAAGCTGCAAGACAGAAGCTTCAGAAACAAGCGGCGCGCGACATATGGCCACATTTACGCCAACAACGCGTTTTCGGTGGGGCGGTGTCGCGTGCCGCTTGCAGCTCCCTTACTGGGACTTTCTGACCCTCAGGTACCACTCGGACAGCAGCCGTACCTGTTTGTCTGTGTAACCGCGCTCGACCATTCGAGTGACGAAGTCGTTGTGTTTCTGCTGGTCCTCTTTGCTGGCCTTGGCGTTGAAGCTGATGACTGGCAGGAGGTCCTCGGTGTTGGAGAACATTTTCTTCTCGATGACCACCCGCAGTTTTTCGTAGCTGAGCCAGGTCGGATTCTTGCCGTTGTTGTTGGCACGGGCGCGCAGCACAAAGTTGACGATTTCGTTGCGGAAATCCTTCGGATTGCTGATGCCGGCCGGTTTTTCGATTTTCTCCAGTTCTTCGTTCAGCGCAACACGGTTGAGGATTTCGCCGGTTTCCGGGTCGCGATACTCCTGATCCTGGATCCAGAAGTCTGCGTACAGCACGTAGCGATCGAAGATGTTCTGTCCGTACTCGCTGTAGGACTCGAGGTAGGCGGTCTGGATCTCCTTGCCGATGAATTCGATGTAACGCGGTGCCAGGTACTCCTTGAGGAAGCGCAGGTAGCGTTCACGGGTTTCGGCCTGGAACTGTTCCTGCTCGATCTGTTGCTCGAGCACGTACAGCAGGTGCACCGGGTTGGCGGCGATTTCGTGAGGATCGAAGTTGAAGACCTTGGACAGGATCTTGAACGCGAAGCGGGTCGACAGGCCGTTCATGCCTTCGTCGACACCGGCGTTGTCGCGATACTCCTGGATCGACTTGGCCTTCGGATCGGTGTCCTTGAGGTTTTCGCCGTCGTACACCCGCATCTTGGAGTAGATGTTGGAGTTTTCCGGTTCCTTCAGACGTGAAAGCACAGTGAACTGGGCAAGCATTTTCAAAGTGTCGGGCGCGCAATGGGCTTTGGCCAGCGAGCTGTTGAACAGCAACTTGTCGTAGATCTTCACCTCGTCACTGACCCGCAGGCAGTACGGCACTTTGACGATGTAGATCCGGTCGATGAACGCCTCGTTGTTCTTGTTGTTGCGGAAGGTGTGCCATTCCGATTCGTTGGAGTGGGCCAGCAGGATCCCGGTGAACGGAATCGCACCGAGACCTTCTGTACTGTTGTAGTTGCCTTCCTGGGTCGCGGTCAGCAATGGGTGCAGGACCTTGATCGGCGCCTTGAACATTTCGACGAATTCCATCAGGCCCTGGTTGGCCCGGCACAGTGCGCCCGAATAGCTGTAGGCATCGGCGTCGTTCTGTGGGAATTCTTCCAGTTTGCGGATATCGACCTTGCCCACCAGTGCCGAGATGTCCTGGTTGTTTTCATCGCCCGGCTCGGTTTTGGCCACGGCGATCTGGTTGAGGATCGACGGGTAGAGTTTGACCACGCGGAACTGGCTGATGTCGCCGCCGAATTCGGCCAGGCGTTTGGTGGCCCATGGCGACATGATGGTGTTGAGGTAGCGCCGCGGGATGCCGAAATCTTCCTCGAGGATCGCGCCATCTTCAGTGGCGTTGAACAGACCCAGGGGCGATTCGAATACCGGCGAGCCCTTGATCGCGTAGAAGGGCACTCTTTCCATCAGTTGCTTGAGTTTTTCGGCCAGGGACGATTTACCACCGCCAACGGGGCCGAGCAGATAAAGGATCTGTTTCTTCTCTTCCAGGCCTTGGGCGGCATGGCGGAAATACGACACGATCTGGTCGATGCATTCTTCCATCCCGTGGAAGTCTTCAAAGGCCGGATAGCGGCGGATCACCTTGTTGGAGAAGATTCGCGACAGCCTCGAGTTGGTCGAGGTGTCGAGGAGTTCCGGTTCGCCGATGGCCAGCAACAGACGCTCGGCGGCGGAAACGTAGGCGCTACGGTCCTTTTTGCACAACTCCAGATACTCTTGCAGCGAGAGTTCTTCCTGGCGTGTGGACTCGAAACGTTGTTGGAAGTGGCTAAAGATACTCATGACGTCACCTCGCTCGATACGTGGAGCCGACGCCGGATCACTCAGTCGATGCTGGCAGCAACCGAACAGGCAGTCGCTGTTTACCCCCCAGAACTCTTTCGGAGCTGACTACCCCGAAAGCTACTCCCG
The DNA here is from genome assembly GCF_949767605.1 of Pseudomonas sp. IT-P218. Classification (NCBI taxonomy): domain Bacteria; kingdom Pseudomonadati; phylum Pseudomonadota; class Gammaproteobacteria; order Pseudomonadales; family Pseudomonadaceae; genus Pseudomonas; species Pseudomonas sp. IT-P218. The sequence continues at coordinate 14,498 of NZ_CATKQQ010000019.1, read as the reverse complement.
ATGACCCGTGCGCCGGTGTACCGGCTCTCCCCTGTTTTGGATGGCCTGCGCTTAAGGATAGTTGGGAATTCGGGAGGTAAAGGCGAGATACGTAATTAGTTGTGGCTGACCGTTCGTCTGCCACCGCGCAAGCCCGCGGTGGCTGGGGCTTGCACATGACAAAAAAATTATTCGCTGGTGCCTTGCGCCGTTTCCGTAGGGTAAGTCGTACGCCACAGCTCAAAACCGCCATCCATGCTGTAGACGTCGGAGAAACCCTGGCTGATCAGGTAGGCGGCGGCGCCCTGGCTGGAGTTGCCGTGATAGCAGACCACCACGGTTGGCGCGTCCAGGTCGGCGCCCTGGATGAAGGCGTGCAGGGAGTGGTTGTCCAGATGCCTGGAGCCGCTGATGTGCAGGGCGGCAAAGGTCGCGGGATCGCGGACGTCGACCACCACTGCGCCTTGTTCGCGCAGGGCCTGGGCCTGTTCCGGGGGGATACGTTTGAATTCGCTCATGGCGGGCTCCTTTGGCTCGGCTGAAAGCGCAGTCTAGCGCGGGGCGCTGGCTGACGATGGTTCGGAAATCTGTGGGGGGACTGGCGGCGCGGCGGCATGGCCATGTTCGTCGCATTTGCAGGACAGGCGTTCGCCCGTGTCGACATTCATCAGGGTCAGGGCACCGCCCCAGACGCAGCCGGTGTCGAGGGCCGAGATGTTCGGCTCCTGGACCTTGCCTTCCAGCGCTGCCCAGTGGCCGAAGATGATCTTCAGGTCCCTGGTCTTGCGCTCCTTGTGCTGGAACCACGGTTTGTAGCCTGCCGGTGCCGTGTCGAGGCCTTCCTTGCTCTTGAGGTCAAGCTTGCCCTCGGCCGTACAAAAGCGCATGCGCGTGAAATAGTTGGTAATCACCCGTAGGCGCGTCACGCCCTTGAGGTCGCTGTCCCATTTCGCCGGATCGTTCCCGTACATGCCATCGAGGTAGGGTGGCAGCAGGTTGTCGTCGCGCAGGGCGGTCTCGACTTCGGCAGCGTATTTCAGCGCTTTGCGCAGCGACCATTGCGGTGGAATGCCGGCATGCACCATCGCAACGTTGCGCTGTTCGTCGTAGTGCATGAGTTTTTGCTGGCGCAGCCATTCCATCAACTCGGCGCTGTCCGGGGCTTCGATAATCTCGCGAAGGGTGTCGGCTTTCTTCAGGCGCTCGATGTTCTTCCCGGCCGCCAGCAAGTGCAGGTCATGGTTGCCGAGCACGCACACCAGCGATTCGCGGATGCTATAGAGGAAGCGCAAGGTTTCCAGCGACTGCGGGCCGCGGTTGACCAGGTCGCCCACCAGCCACAGGCGATCGCTTGCCGGGTCGAAGGCGACCTTCTTGAGCAGGCATTGCAATGCGTCGAGGCAGCCTTGCAGGTCGCCAACGGCATAGGTTGCCATTAGTGCAAGGCTCCGGGCACCGCCAGGCGGAACGGGGCGATGATGGCATCGAAATGTTTGCCGTCATCGGCGCGCATCTCGTAGGTACCCTGCATGGTACCGACCTTGGATGTCATGACGGTGCCGCTGCTGTAGGTATGGCTTTCGCCCGGCTCGATCAGCGGTTGCTGGCCAACCACGCCCGCACCGCGAACTTCCTCGACATGCCCGTCGCCATCGGTGATGACCCAATGCCGAGACAACAGTTTGGCCGCTAGCGAGCCGTTATTTTGCACGGTGATGGTATACGCGAAGGCAAAACGCTCTTGCTCGGGTTGCGACTGTTCTGCCAGATAGCGGGTGACGACGCTGACGTCGACCTGATAACGAGGATCGGACATGCAAAGGGCCTTAAAAACGAAGCGGAACGCGGGGCATGACTGATGATCAGTCTAGGCCAGGTATCGGATAGTAAACCAGACATAAACGCTGGTGTCCTACCCGATAACGCTTCAGTTCTGTCAGACGTCCGCGGCTTTCTGTAGGACTTGTTCGCTTAGCTTATCGGCAAGGCGTACGAAGGCCGCCAGATCGAGCTGTTCGGGCCGCAAGCTGCCATCGACGCCAGCGGCTTCGATTTCGGCGTTGCTCAGCAACAGCTTGAGTGTGTTGCGCAGGGTTTTGCGGCGCTGGTTGAATGCCTCGCGCACGACACGCTCCAGCAAACGGTGGTCCTTGGCCGGGTGCGGCAGCACCGCGTGGGGCACCAGGCGCACGATGGCCGAGTCGACTTTGGGTGGCGGATTGAACGCACCAGGCCCTACGTTGAACAGGTGTTCGACCCGGCAGTGGTACTGGACCATGATCGACAGCCGGCCCCAGTCACCGCCACCAGGCCCTGCCGCCAGGCGCTCGACCACTTCCTTTTGCAGCATGAAGTGCATGTCGCGAATCAGGTGCGCGTTGTGCAGCAGGTGGAAAATCAGCGGCGTGGAGATGTTGTAGGGCAGGTTACCGACCACGCGCAGGCTGCCAGGTGCGGCATTCAGGCTGGTGAAATCGAACTTCAACGCATCACCCTGATGCAGGTTGAAGTTGCTCTTGCCGGCGAATTGCTGGTTGAGGATCGGGATCAGGTCCTTGTCCAGTTCCACCACGTCGAGCTGGGCGCCGCTGCTGAGCAGGCCTTGGGTCAATGCGCCCTGGCCAGGGCCGATTTCCAGGAGACGGTCTTCGGCCTTGGCATGAATGGAGCGCAGGATGCGGTCGATAACGCCAGCATCGTGCAGGAAGTTCTGGCCAAAGCGCTTGCGCGCCTTGTGTTGGTATTGCTCGGTCATAGACGGGTCTCGGCCATCTGGTAGGCGGTTTCCAGGGCGACTTGCAGGCTGCCGGTGTCGATCTTGCCGCTGCCGGCCAGGTCCAGGGCGGTGCCGTGGTCGACCGATGTGCGGATGATCGGCAAGCCGAGGGTCACATTGACTGCTGCGCCGAAGCCTTTGTATTTCAGCACAGGCAGGCCCTGGTCGTGGTACATCGCCAGCACTGCATCGCAGTGCTCCAGATATTTGGGGGTAAACAGAGTGTCGGCGGGCAAGGGGCCGCGCAGGTCCATGCCTTCGCCGCGCAAGCGCTCTAACGTGGGTTCGATGATATCGATTTCTTCATGGCCCAGATGTCCGCCTTCACCGGCATGGGGGTTGAGCCCGCACACCAGGATGCGTGGCTGGGCAATGCCGAATTTTTGTTGCAGGTCGGTGTGCAGGATTCGCGTGACCCGCTCCAGCCGCTCAGGTGTGATCGCATCGGCAATCTCGCGCAGAGGCAGGTGAGTAGTGACCAGCGCCACGCGCAGCCCGCGAGTGGCGAGCATCATCACCACTTGCGCGGTATGGGTCAGGTCAGCGAGGAATTCCGTGTGCCCGGAAAAGGCGATACCGGATTCATTGATCACGCCTTTGTGCACCGGGGCGGTGATCATGCCGGCAAAATGCCCATCCAGGCAGCCTTGGCCCGCTCGGGTCAGGGTTTCCAGGACGAAAGCGGCATTGGCCTTGTCCAGTTGCCCGGCGACGACCTTGGCGTTGAGCGGTGTATCCCAGACATACAGGCTGTTGGCGGGAGCGGGAGCATCCGGCCAGTTGTCCGGCGTGACGGGCAGCACATCGACAGCCACACCCAGCTGCGCGGCCCGCTCAAGGAGCAGGTCGCGGCTGGTGATGGCAATCAGGGGGTGTGGCTGGGCGTGCGAGGCGAGCAGCAGGCACAGGTCGGGACCTATGCCGGCTGGTTCGCCGGGTGTCAGCGCGAAACGTTGGGGTTTCACTGCGCTGCCTGGTCGGCGCCAGGGAGTTTGATTTCCACGTACGCTTCGTCACGGATCTGACGCAGCCAGGTTTGCAGCTCTTCATCGTATTTGCGGTTACGCAGTACGGTCATCGCTTGTTGCTCGCGAGCCTGGTTGGTGCTGTCTGTGGCGCGACGGCCAAGGACTTCCAGGACGTGCCAGCCGTATTGAGTCTGGAACGGCTTGGACAGCTGACCTTGCGGGGTCTTGGCCATCACTTCGCGGAACTCTGGAACCAGTACGCTCGGGTCGATCCAGTTCAAGTCGCCGCCATTGAGCGCGGAACCCGGATCTTCCGAGTAGCTTTTCGCCAGTTCGCCGAAGTCTTCACCCGATTCGATGCGGCTGTAGAGCGACTCGGCCAAGGCCTTGGTTTTAGCTTCGTCACGAATCGGGCTTGGTTTGACCAGGATGTGGCGGACATGCACTTCGTCGCGTACCTGGGCTTCACCACCACGTTTGCCGGTGATCTTCAGGATGATGAAGCCACCTGGCGTGCGCATTGGCTGAGTGATGTCGCCAACCGCCATGGTGCTCAGCAGCTGATCGAACGGAGGTGGCAACTGTGCGGCTTTACGCCAGCCCATGTCGCCGCCTTCCAGTGCGGTTTCGCTGGCGGATTTGGCGAGGGCCAATTGAGCGAAGTCAGCGCCTTGCTTGAGCTGCTGGTACACCGCGTCAGCCTGTTTGGCTGCAGCCTGAATGGCCTCGGAATTGGCGCTTTCCGGCGTGGCAATCATGATGTTGGACAGGCGGAACTCTTGGGACAGCTGCATTTTGCCCAGGTCTGAAGCGAGGAAGTTCTTCACTTCCTGCTCGGACACCTGGATTCGCTCGGCCACCCGGCGCTGGCGCACACGGCTGATGACCATTTCACGTCGGATCTGGTCACGCGCGTCATCGTAGGACAGGCCGTCATGAGTCAGGGCAGCGCGGAATTGCTCGATCGACATGTTATTGCGCTGGGCAATGGTGCCGACAGCCTGGTTCAGTTCTTCATCGGTAATACGGATGCCGGAACGTTCGCCGATCTGCAGTTGCAGGTTCTCGACGATCAGGCGCTCAAGCACCTGTTGCTCCAGTACGCTGGCCGGTGGCACGGCCGAGCCGCGCTTGGCGATGGTTTGCTGGACTTCATGGACCCGTTGGTCCAGTTGGCTCTGCATGACCACGTCGTTGTCGACAATGGCCACCACTTTATCGATGGACTGTACCGCGGCGTTGGCCGCGGTACCCAGGAACAGCGCGCCCAGCAAAAGCGGGCGCAGACAATCAGAAAGCTTGGTCTTCACGTTCACGATAACCTTGGATGCCTTTGTCGAGGAAACTCTCTACTTTGGAGCCAGTGAGGCCGCCGAGTCCCTTCAGAACAATTTGGAGGAAGACGCCATGGTCGCCTTTTTCGTTTTCCGGAGCGTCTTGACTGGTTTCGTCATAATCGACCCAGTAACGGTTGATCAGGCGCAGTTTCCAGCAGCAGTTGTCGTACTCGAAGCCACCAAAGGCTTCCAGGGTACGGTTGCGGTTGTAGTCGTACTGCCAGCGGCTGATGACGTTCCATTGCGGCACGACCGGCCAGATCACCGAGAAGTCGTGCTGTTCGATCTTGTAGTAGTCCTTCACGTAGCCAGGAGTGCCCGGGGTGCCATAGTCACCACCGCCGACCTGCCATGTACCGGAGTTCTGGTCATAACGAACCTGGTCATTGCGATAGCGATAGCCGGCGTTGATGACCTTGTTCGGGTTGTCTTCAGGCTGGTAGTGGAACATCGCGCTGCCCGAACGAGGGCTGCGGCTGTCCGGGTCCCAGTTGTAATCGGCAGTGGTGCGCCAGTCGCGGTTCCAGCGGTATTCGTACTCCAGCGCATAAGGAGAAACGTCAGAGTGCGCGTCTTCGCGGGTTTTTGCATCGATACCCGGCAATTGGACTTCGCGATCCTTGAAGTATAAAGCCTGGCCGACGCTGATGCGTTGGCGCTCGAAGCCGTTTTCTTCGATCCAGCGACTGGTCACGCCCAGGGACAGTTTGTTCTCGTCGCCGACACGGTCAGAGCCAGAGAAGCGGTTGTCGCGGAACAGCGACCCATAGCTGAAGGTGTATTCGCTGGTGTCGAATACCGGAATGTCTTCCTGGTCCTTCTCGGGTACGTAGAGGTAGAACAGGCGTGGCTCAAGGGTCTGGTTATAGTCTTTGCCGAACCAGTTGGTCTTGCGATCGAAATACAGGCCGCTGTCGATGCTGGCGATTGGCACGCCACGGTTCTGGTTGCTGTCGAACGTGCCGTTGAGGCGGTCCTGTTCTGCAGTCTGCGCGGCAACCTGGCTTTTGCCGATGCTGTCGAGATCCAGTTGGTATTGCGTGTACTGGTACTTGAGTTTTGGCGTGAGGAAGCCATAGCTTGCCTCCATCGGATAGCTGACCGCTGGCGCAAGGTTGAGGCGATCGCCATTGGCGCGGGCCAGACCCTGAACGTTGGTGTCGAGGCGCGGCTCTACGTTGCCATCTTCATCGGTGAAGTTGCCGTTCTTCAAGTCCCGGTCAAACCGTACGAGCTCGGTGTCATAGGTGAAATTCAGGCCGCCTGGACGATCCGGCAGCGCACCGTTGAAGGTGATCTGCGGCAAGCGATCGTACGGCGTGATGTTCGACACGGTCGCCAGTTGATAAGCCTGGGCATTCACGCGAGCGGTGTAGCTGTCGCCACGGTAGCTGACGACACCTTGCTGGTTCACGTAGTCGGCGCTTTTCACACCGATCTGGTCAGTCTGCAGATCCTGGAAGTAATAAGGATCGCTGATCTTGGTGTAGTCGACTTCTGTCAGCACACGCGAATCAAGACCACCCTTGTGCTGCCAGTTGTACATGTAGCGGGTTTTTTCGTAATCGGTCTGCAGCTTGCGATCGTCGTTCTCGTCATTGAGGTATGCGGCGCCGAACTGACCTTCGCTGGACTTGGTCAGGTAGCGGAATTCGCCTTCCATCAACAGGCCGCGATCGCTCATGTAGCGCGGGTACAACGTGGCATCGTAGTTCGGTGCCAGGTTGAAGTAATACGGCGTGACCAGCAGGAAGCCGGTATCGGTGCCTGTGCCGATGGTCGGCGGCAGGAAGCCGGATTGACGACGGTCGTCGATCGGGAAGTAGATATACGGCGTGTACAGGACCGGAATGTCCTTGACCCGCAGTGTCACGTTGGTCGCGGTACCGAAGCCGGTGGCCGGGTTCAGGGTGATGTTGTTGCCCTTGAGCTGCCAGGCGTTGCTGTTCGGCTCGCACGTGGTGTACGTACCATCCTTGAGGCGGATGATCGCGTTCTCGGCACGCTTGGCGTACAGCGCGTTACCGCGGATACGGGATTTGTGCATCACGTATTCGGCGTTGTCGACCTTGGCTTCACCGGTATCGAGTTGCACATCCGCGTGGTCGCCCACGATCAGTGCGCCGTTGTCGCGAATGCGCACGTTGCCGCTTAGCTCACCACGGCTCTCGGCCTGGTAAAGGTTGGCTTCGTCGGCCTCGACCTGCATGCTGCCCTGGCGCATGACCACGTCACCGGCCAGGGTGGCGACTTGCTCATCCTGCTTGTAGCGGGAGGCTTTGGCGCCGATAAAGGTTGGGGCGTCACTTTTATTCGTCTTGTCATTCATGCCAGGACGAGTCGGTTCGATATAGGAACCAGAGCAATAAGGACCGGTTTCGGCCAATTGTGCTGCAGTGAGCTGCTCGCGCGGAACCCAGTCGAGGTGGCTGTAGTCTGCGCTACGCGACTTCAGGCCACGGCCTTTGGATTCGGTGACCAGTGCGGGTTTGGCCCCCGTGTCTTCGCTGGTACCCGTTTCGGCGGGTGTCTCGCCGGTGGCGCTGACTGCGCTGCCGTCGTGGACCGGACGAGGTGGCAATGCAGCCGCCGGCGATTTTGGCGCACAACTCCAGGCTCCCGAAGCGGAGGCCGAGCAGTCATACTGTTCCGCGGCGACCACGAAAGGGGTGGCCAAGGGTTGCAGAGCCAGCAAACTGCCGGTCATCAACAACGGAAATTTTTTACGAAACGCGGGGGATTTCAATGCCATCTTAATAGTCCGGGCTTCCTGCGTGCCATCTGCCCGCGGTGTGGGCCGCACGCCTCTCGATGGTCTGAAAAAGATGCTGGATAATAAAGCATGACCCGCTTGACGGCTAGCGCCGTCGGAGACCCTTGCAATGCCTGACCAAGATCTACGTTTGCAACACCTGAAAGTTTGGCTCGATGAACAGCTGGCAATCCTTTTTGCGCAACAGGGATGGGGTGCCGTCCCCCCGGCCACGTTGACTGCGGCCAGCAGCGACGCGAGTTTTCGGCGCTATTTCCGTTGGGAAGGCGCAGGCAGAAGCCTGATCGTGATGGATGCGCCACCGCCCCAGGAAAACTGCAAGCCTTTCGTGGATATCGCTTTTCTGCTGGCGAAATCCGGAATAAATGTGCCGAAAATCTACGCCGAAGACCTTGAACGCGGATTTCTTTTGCTCAATGACCTGGGCACGAAGACGTACCTGGATGTGATCGACAGCGAAAACGCCGACGATTTGTTCAAGGATGCCCTGCAAGCGCTCCTGGCGTTCCAGCAGTTGCCGATGGTTGCGCCATTGCCGAGTTACGATGTGGCGTTGTTGCGCCGCGAGCTGGAGTTGTTCCCCGAGTGGTACGTCAAGCATGAGTTGGGCATCGAGTTCGATGCGGCGCAGCAAGTGCTCTGGCAGCAGGTCAGCGATCTGTTGATCGACAGTGCATTGGCCCAGCCGAAAGTCCTGGTGCACCGCGACTACATGCCGCGCAACCTGATGCTCAGCGAACCCAATCCCGGTGTGCTGGACTTTCAGGACGCCGTCTACGGTCCTGTCACCTACGACGTGACCTGCCTGTTCAAGGATGCCTTCCTCAGTTGGCCCGAGGAGCGCGTGCGCGGCTGGCAGGAAAATTACTGGCAGCAAGCGGCTGCGCTGGATATTCCGGTGCAGCCTGACTTTGAAGACTTTTTGCGCGCCAGCGACCTGATGGGGGTGCAGCGTCACCTGAAAGTGATCGGTATCTTCGCGCGCATTTGCCACCGGGATGGCAAGCCGCGTTACCTGGCTGATGTGCCACGCTTCTTTGCTTATATGGATGCAGTGATCGCGCGGCGTCCTGAGCTGGCTGAACTGGATGTTCTGCTGGCCAGCCTGCGTGCTGGAGTGCCGGCATGAAGGCAATGATTCTGGCGGCGGGCAAGGGCGAGCGCATGCGTCCCTTGACCCTGACCACGCCCAAGCCGCTGGTCCGCGCAGGTGGCGTGCCGCTGATCGAGTACCACCTGCGAGCGTTGGCCGCTGCCGGGTTTACCGAGATTGTGATCAATCATGCCTGGCTCGGCCAGCAGATCGAAGACTATCTCGGCGATGGATCGCGCTACGGTGTCAGCATTCGCTACTCCGCCGAAGGCGAACCCTTGGAAACCGGTGGCGGAATCTTCCGCGCGTTGCCGTTGTTGGGTGGCGAGGCTTTCCTTGTCGTCAACGGGGATATCTGGACCGACTATGACTTCAGCGTGCTGCATCAACCCATCGCCGGGCTGGCGCACCTGGTGCTGGCCGACAACCCACCCCATCACCTCGCCGGCGACTTCAGCCTGACCGGTGACCAGGTCCGGGACGGTCAGCCGGACGCCGCCACCCTGACCTACAGCGGTATCGCCGTGCTGCATCCACAGCTGTTCGATGGCTGCTCGGCAGGGGCGTTCAAGCTTGCGCCATTGTTGCGCAAGGCCATGGCTGAAGGGCAAGTGACCGGCGAACGTCTGAAAGGTCTTTGGGTCGATGTCGGCACCCACGAGCGCCTGGCGGAAGCTGAATCCCTGATCGAAGCGAGCCGCTGACATGCTGTGGCCAGGGACTCTGATCGGAGCCGGAGCGGGCTTTGCCATCGCCAGTATTCCCGGGGCCATGCTTGGGGCCTTGATGGGGCAGGTGCTGGACAGGCACCTGGCCCTGCAAAGTTGGGCGCATCTACGCGAAAAGCTCGGGGGGCGACCGGTCCTGCGCAACGACGAGTTGCTGTTTGTATTACTGGGGCGCCTGGCCAAGTGTGATGGAAGGGTAGTGGAGGGGCATATCCAGCAGGCCCGTGCGGAGATGCGTGCCCTGGAAATGTCCGAATCGGCACAGCGACGGGCGATTGCCGCGTTCAATCGGGGCAAGGCGGGCAGTGACCGGTTGCGGGGTCATCTGCTCCGGCTGAGGTCTCAGCCTTTTGCCGCAGAAGGGGTCTTGCGCGCTTGCTGGCGGATGGTTTGGGCCGATGGTCATGCCGGTACCCGCGAGCGTGAACTGCTGTTCCAGTGGGGCAGTTGGCTGGGGTGGAGCGCGCCACAGGTCAAGGGGCTGGCAACCGATTACGAGCCGCAGCATCGACCGCCGGTCAGCAGTGTCATTACAAGCTATCAGGACGCCTTGCGGTTGCTGGGGGTGTCCGCCACCAGTGAGCCCGCCCAGATCAAGCGTGCCTATCGACGCCTGCTCAGTCGCCATCACCCGGACAAGATTGCCGGCAGTGGTGCAACGGCATCGCAGGTTCGCGAGGCCACCGACAAGACGCGCGAGCTGCACAATGCCTATACGTTGATTCGTCAGCGGCGGGATTTTCGCTAGCAGCGATCCGGTCAATCAGTCCGCCGCACTTTGCGGATTCAACCAGCCCCGCACCCGGCGCACCAATTGCTCCTGTTGTGCCTTGTTATTGCCCGGCAAAGCCTTGAGCGAGACCTGGCTGAAGGCCGAAGTCTTCACGCGCTTGGTGGCCTGCAAGCGAGCCAGCGCCGCGTTGCGATCCAGCGGCTTGTCCATATAGAAGAGGTCGACGGTGGGCAGCTTTAGGGTTGGCGCGAGTTCGTCCAGTTCAGGTGTCACTTTGACCGGCGTCTGCGCGGCGACCATGGCGAAGCGCTCGACTTGCGCCGTCTGCTTCTCGCTCAGATACCGCGCGGCCCAATAGGCGCCCGTGCCATGCCCCAGCACGACGATGCTGCGGGCGCTTTGCTGTTCGGCAAAAGCGATGGCCGCGTCGATTCGGGCGAAGATTCGCTCGGCGTCAGCCTTGCTTTGCTCGTCGGCGGTTTCGGCGACGGCCTTGTCCAACACCTCGGCTTCGCCGCCCGCCGCCTGTTCAATGGGGGCCGCGGTGGTCGAGTCTTTGCTGCCGACGTCCGGGGCCTTGGGGGCTGGAGCGGCTTCCATCACGCGTGGCGCAATGGCATCACTTTGCAAATCTGGCAGGGTGATACTCAGGCTGCTCCATTGCGCATCCGGCAATTGGCGACGCAGCGGACCGATTGCTTGCGGCCAGTCAACGGTTTCGCCTGCGCCGGGGATGATAATCACCGCGCCTTTGGGGTCAGCGGAGTTGGCCGGCTTCCACAGGGCCAGGAATGTATCGCTGCCCGCTTGCAGTTGTTGCTGTTCTTGAAGCGGGATTTTTCGCTCGAGTGCAGCGGCTTCTTCCTGACTACGCTCAGGCAATGGTTGGCGTTCGAGTGGTTTTTCTTCGGCGGGTTTTGCCTCTGCGGCAGCTGCCGCGGAAAAAGCCCATGGCAGGATCAGCGACAGGCACAATGCTGGCAGTGCCAGGCGGTAGACAGGGAGCATCGGATATTCCAGGCCAGAAGTTATCCCGGCAGCCTAATGGGTTGGTCAGTATTTGTCAGTGTGTGAGAGATCGATGATGCTTTTTCGCTGCCTGTGGGTTATCGGCTGTTTGTGGTTGCCCTTGATGGGCTGGGCGGCCGCCGCGCCACCGGCGCATGTCGCGCCGTTGTCGGCAGGCCAGCAGCAATGGCTGGCGCAGCAGGGCGATCTGCGGGTGGGGTTGGTGTTGCAAGCGCCCTACGCCCAGTACGACCGCCGCTTGCAGCGCTTGTCCGGGGTCAATGTCGAGCTGATGAAGTGGCTCGCCAAGTCGCTCAAGGTGGAACTGAGCTGGCGCAACTTTCCTGACCTGGAGCAACTGGAAGCGGCCGCCCGCGCAGGCGAAATCGACATCGCCCCGGGGTTGACCCAGACCCCGGGCGGTCTGCGCCTCTGGCAGTTTTCCGATCCGTACATGCGGGTGCCGCAACTGGTGGTCAGCGACCAGAAAAGCACCGGTGCGGTGGAACTGGAGAAACTCGACAGCCAAACCCGCGTCGCCGTACGCATGCCCAGTGCCACCGCCGATTACCTGCGCGGCAACTACCCGCATTTGAACCTGCAGGGGGTGCCGGTCGAACGCCAGGCGTTGCAGCTGTTGCTGAGCCAGCAAGCGGCCTACGCGGTGGTCGACGAGGCGCAATTGGGGCGCCTGTCCGTCGAGCCGGAGTTCGCCGGGTTGGTGGTGGTCGGGGATATCGGCTTGCCACAGCTGCTGCGGGTGGCCACGCGGCGCGACCTGCCAGAGTTGGCCGGTATTGTCGAAAGCGCGCTGCGGGCGATCCCGGCCAAGGATCTGGAGGCGCTGCACAACCAATGGCTGCAACCCAAGTATCCTCGGCTCAGCGAATCCCCGGGGTTCTGGCAAAACCTCTGCCTGCTGATGCTGGTAGTGGCGCTCAGCGCCATGGCCATCGTGTTCTGGCAACGGCGCCAGCAGCACAGCCTGGAGCAACGCCTGGCGGCGGCGCAGGCTGACATTGCCCTGCGCGCCGCCAGCGAAGAAGCCCTGCGACTCACGCAGTTTTCCATCGACCAGAGTACCGTCGGCATTCTGTGGGTGAACTGGGACAGTCACGTGCGCTACGCCAACCGCGCCGCCGAAACCATGCTGGGCTATCCGCCTGGTGGGATCATCGAGCGGCCATTGATCGAGTTCGAGCCCGGCCTGCACATGGATCGCTGGTTGAACCTGTGGAAGCGCGCCAGGGCCAGCGACGACGCGCCGCAAAGTTTCGAAACCCATTGCCTGAGGGCCGATGGCAGCGTGCTGCCGGCCGATGTCTCGTTGAGCTTCCTGCGCTTTCGCGATGGCGAGTACCTGGTGGTCTACCTGACCGATGTCACCGAAAGGCGTCGCGCCTTGGCGGCGCTGCAGGAAAGTGAAGCGCGCTTGCAAGGGATCGCGGCGAATGTGCCTGGCCTGGTCTTTCGCCTGGAGCGGGCGCCGGTGACGGGCCAGATCGACTTTGCCTACATCAGTGAAGGCAGCGAGAGCCTGGTGGGTTACTCGCCGGCCACCCTGGCCCATCGTGACAAAGGCCTGCGCAGCCTGGTGCATCCGGACGACAAGGCGAGCTATCACCAGACCCAGGATCATGCGCTGGACACCGACAGCGACTGGTCCTGGCAAGGGCGAATCCTGACGCGACAGGGCGAGCAGCGTTGGGCTGAAATCAAGGCGATCACCCGGCAACTCGAGGATGGCGCCTACGTCTGGGATGGGATTGTCTGGGACATCAGCGAGAGCAAGCGCATCGAGCTGGAACTGGCCAGCTCCCGTGGGCAATTGCGGGAATTGTCCGCGCACCTGGAGAGCGTGCGCGAAGAGGAAAAGGCCCGTATTGCCCGGGAAGTCCACGATGAACTGGGCCAGATGTTGACGGTGCTCAAGCTGGAAACGTCCATGTGCGAGCTGGCTTATGCACAACTCGATCCCGGGTTGAACGAGCGGTTGAACAGCATGAAGCGTTTGATCGCCCAACTGTTCCAGCTGGTACGCGATGTAGCGACGGCTTTGCGACCGCCGATTCTGGACGCCGGGATTGCTTCGGCCATCGAGTGGCAGGCACGTCGCTTCGAGGCGCGTACGCAGATTCCGTGTCTGGTACAGGTGCCGGAAAACTTGCCGGTGCTCAGTGATGCCAAGGCCATCGGCCTGTTTCGTATCCTTCAGGAGGCCTTGACCAATGTCATGCGTCACGCCCAGGCGCATACTGTCGAACTGACTTTGGCGATTGAGGGTGACGACCTGTGCCTGACCGTCAGCGATGATGGCGTAGGATTTGTCGCCTCGAGAGGCAGGCCGACATCCTTTGGGGTGGTGGGCATGCGCGAGCGGGTGTTGATCATGGGCGGGCAGCTGTCCCTTGAGAGTGAGCCGGGTGAGGGCACGACCCTGATCGTGCGAGTACCCCTGGATGAGGAGAGGTAAGTGATCCGTGTACTGGTAGCCGAAGACCACACCATCGTGCGTGAGGGCATCAAGCAATTGATCGGCCTGGCCAAGGACTTGCTTGTGGTGGGGGAGGCGAGCAATGGCGAACAGTTGCTCGAGACCTTGCGGCACGTGCCCTGCGAAGTGGTGCTGCTGGATATCTCCATGCCGGGGATCAACGGCCTCGAGGCAATTCCGCGGATTCGTGCCTTGAACAATCCGCCGGTGATCCTGGTGTTGTCGATGCACGACGAGGCGCAGATGGCCGCGCGGGCCTTGAAGGTTGGTGCGGCGGGCTATGCCACCAAGGACAGTGATCCGGCCCTGTTGCTGACAGCCATCCGCCGGGTAGCCGCGGGAGGGCGCTACATCGACCCGGACCTGGCTGACCGGATGGTCTTCGAAGTCGGCCTGACCGACTCGCGGCCGTTGCACTCATTGCTCTCGGAACGTGAGTTTTCCGTGTTCGAACGCCTGGCCCAGGGCGCCAACGTCAACGACATCGCCCAGCAACTGGCATTGAGCAGCAAAACCATCAGCACCCACAAGGCGCGGTTGATGCAGAAACTCAACATCACCTCACTGGCAGAGCTGGTGAAATACGCGATGGAACACAAACTTCTCTGA
>NZ_CATKQQ010000018.1:0-42142 GCF_949767605.1 Pseudomonas sp. IT-P218 | reverse complement strand
GCGATGGCGGCGCCTGCTATTCCTGCGAGCCGCTACTCACTTTTCCTCCCACATCCTGGTCAAAGAACTGCGGGATCTCATGCTGGTAACTTTTCAGCCAGCGCTGCATCGCCAGTTCGCGTTCGGTGGTGCTGGCGGTTTGCGGTTTTGTGGAGGCGGCTGCGTTGCTGCTTTGCAGTTGCAGCCAGCCTTCGGTTTCCTGTTGTTGTGGCGAGGCGGGGCCGGCGTCGATGGCGTGGGCGGCAAGGGGCAGGGCCAGCACGCCGAGGCAGTAAAGGGTGGTCGATTTCATCGGGGGGCTCCTTACTGAACGGCGGCGACGGTCGGACCGGACCTGCCGGGGGACTTGAGTTTCTCCGCGCGGGCCTGGGCCTGGGTGACTTGTGCCGGTTTCAGGCCAAGGCGGCTGACCAGTTCGGCGGCGCGGTTCCAATCGTCCTGGTAGATCAACAGGGTCACCAGGTTTACCGCAGCCAATTGATCGCTCTGCTTGAGCTCGATGGCCGTGAGGAATTCGAATTTGGCGTCTTCGATGCGCAATTGATTGAGGTACACCACGCCCAGGTCGTTGCGGATTTTTTCGTCGGTGGGCGCCAGGCGTGCGGCCCGTTGCAGGTGCGCCTGGGCCAGGCGATGGTCGCCCCGGGCGGCGGCGAGTTGGCCCAGGCCGTGTTCTGCTTCGGCGGCCATGCAGCCGCCGAGCAGGCTGCGGTACAGCGGCTCGGCTTCACTGCGATCCAGCAGTCGATACACCTTGGCCTTGCGCAGGCGCACATCGGCGAGATTGTCCGGCAGGCTCTGCAGGTTGGCGAGGCTGGCGTGCAGCTTGCCGTCATTGGCCATGTCATCGGCCAGGTTCAGTGACAGCTGTTGTTCGGCGTTTAATTTGGCGCAACTGGCGGTGCCGGTCATGGCACTCCAGGGTGCCGGTCCGTTGCTCGCGCAACCCCCCAGCATCAGCAGACTCAAACCGGCAATCAATGCTTTCATCACGATTCCCCTAGGAAGCAAAAGCCCGGGCGAGGGCGGTGAAGCCCGGGCCGGCCAGTACGATCAACAACGCCGGGAAGAGGAACAACATCATCACGACGGACATTTTCGCGGACATCTTGGAGATGTATTCCTGCAGGCGTGACAGACGCTTGTCATCGAGCAACAGTTTGAGCGCCAGCAGGGATTTCATCGCGCCACCGCCCTGATGGATCAGCTGTTGCAGGATCACGCAGGTGTCAGTGAATTCATCGACCGCCAGCAAGCGGGTGGCCTTGTTCAGTTCTTCGCCCAGCTCCAGGCCCGAGTCGACGCGTGCCAGCACCAGGCGCAGTTCGTGGGTCAGCGTGGGCATCAGCAGCTTGCCTTCATTGCTCAACACGCGCAGCGATTGCTCCACGGCCATGCCCGATTCGAACAGGATGCGCAGCAACGGAATGAAGGTGGAAATCTCGACCGCCAGTTTCTTTTGCCGATGCTGCGCGGCGGCGGCTAGCAGGCGCTTGGGCAGCAGGTAACCGATGCCCAGGGCGAACGCCGGGACCAGCCACGGGCGAGTGACCTCGGGGAAGAACAGGCCCTGCACCAGCGCACTCAACGCCAGCGCCAGTACCGGGACACCCACCTGGAAGGCGGCGAACAAAGCCCGTTGCCGCGCGGTACGCCAGCCCAGGCAATTGAGCAGCGTCTGGGTTTCGTTGTCGAGCTTGACTGACTGCTGGCCGACACGGCTGCTGCCCAGCGCGTGCAGCCATTGGTTGAAGCGGTTTTTGCTCGGCGCTTTGCCGTCCAGGCGCTGCACCACCTGGCGGGCACGCCGACGCATTTGCACAATGACGCCGACAAACAATCCCGATGCCAGCAGGAACAGCAGCGAGCTCAGCAGCATGGACAGGTTCATAGGCTACGCAACATCCGCCACAGCGCCACGCAGCCGAACACCTGGAGGGCAAGCGCGCCCACCAGCATCGTTTGCCCCGAGCTGTCGTTCCACATGCCCATCAAGTACTTCGGATTGGACACCAGGATGTAGCCGGCGAGTGCCACCGGCATCAGCGCCAGGACCACCGCGGTGACCCGGGTTTCGCCGGTCATGGCGCTCAACTGGCGAGCCGCCTGTTCACGTTCGCGGATGATCTTGATCAGGTTCTCCAGCAGTTCACTGGCGTTGCCGCCGTAGCGGTGGTTGACCTTCAATCCCAGGGCAAACAGGCGCAGTTCGTCCTTGTCGTAGAGTTCGGCGAAGTCCGAGGCGGCGTCCGGCAGGCTGATACCCATGTGCACCTGGCGTTGCACGCGGCCCAAGGCATTTTTCAGCGGGTCTTCGGCGGCGTCGATGGCACCCAGCACCGCGTCGGCCAGGGTGCGCCCGGACTTCAGGCTGCGCACGCTGTGATCGAGCAGCGCTGGCAATTGTTCGATCATGCGCTTGAGCCGGCGCTGGTAACGCCAGTCGACATACAGGCGCAGCAGCAGGGGCGGCACCAGTAACAGGGCGAACAAACCCAGCCAGCCGCCAGCGATGAAACCAAGCAGAACACTCAAGCCCCACAGCGTCAGCCACACACCCAGACGTTCAGTGGGTCGCCCGAGGCCGGCGCGCAAAAAGGCGCGATCCAGCCCCGTCCAGGATGTTTTCTGCACCACCCGCTCCGGTTGCCCCTGGCTCAGGCGCTCCAGTACGCGGCGAGTACCGGGTTCGCGCAAACCGCGGCTGAGCAAGCGCACCGACAGCCCCAGCAACGCCAGGCAAACGAGGATGAGCAGCAGCGGTTTGAGCATGCCGTGACCTTCAATATACCGAGGGAGAGAGCGCCGATTCGCGGCGCAGTTTGTCACCGGCGGGGTTGAGGGCTTCGCGCATGAAACCGAAGCCGCTGCGGCGATCGAGGCGAAACAGCGTATTGGTGACATACACGTCTTCGCGGATGCCGATCACCTCGACCACTTCGCTGACGCAGCGGCGGCCATCGGGCATGCGCGTCAACTGGATCACCACGTCCAGCGCCGCGCAGATCATCTGGCGCAAAGTCCTTTCGGCAATGCTGCGGCCGGTCAGGCCGACCAGGGTTTCCAGGCGCAACAAGGCATCCTGCGCGTTGTTGGCGTGCACGGTGCTCATGGAACCGTCGTGACCGGTGTTCATGGCGGTCAGTACGTCGACCACTTCGACGCCACGGATTTCGCCGAGGATGATCCGGTCCGGGCGCATCCGCAGGGCATTGCGAATCAGGTCGCTGGCTTTTACCTCGCCATGGCCTTCAGCATTCGGCGGCCGGGTTTCCAGGCGCACCACGTGAGGGTGGCCCAGTTGCAGTTCGGCGACGTCTTCGATGGTCACCAGGCGTTGGTGGG
This sequence comes from Pseudomonas sp. IT-P218, assembly GCF_949767605.1. Classification (NCBI taxonomy): domain Bacteria; kingdom Pseudomonadati; phylum Pseudomonadota; class Gammaproteobacteria; order Pseudomonadales; family Pseudomonadaceae; genus Pseudomonas; species Pseudomonas sp. IT-P218. The sequence continues at coordinate 38,797 of NZ_CATKQQ010000018.1, read as the reverse complement.
GATCGATCAACTGGCTGAGGATGTTCAGCAGCGTGGTCTTGCCGGTGCCGGTGCCGCCGCTGATGAGGATGTTGCAGCGCTTGCCCACGGCGTCCTGAAGAAATTCGTAGATCGCCTGGTCGATGGTCTGCATGGCCATCAGGTCGGTGCTGTTGAGCATGTCCTGGCGGAATTTCCGAATCGACAGGCACGGCCCGTCGAGCGCGATCGGGGGAATGATCGCGTTGACCCGGCTGCCGTCCGGCAGGCGCGCGTCGACCATCGGCGAAGACTCGTCGAGCCGTCGGCCCAAGGGCGCGAGGATGCGCTGGATGACGCGCTCGACATGGTGCGCATCGATGAATCGCAGGTCGCTCAGGTGCAGGACGCCATCGCGCTCGATGAACACGCGGTGCGGGCCGTTGACCAGGATTTCGGTCACTGCCGAATCCCGCAGCAGCACTTCCAGCGGCCCGAAACCTGTGAGCTCGTCGACGATCTCCTCGGCCAGGCGCTCCATCTCGTAGCGCGAAATCGCCAAGTGCAGGCGCGCGATGTATTCGGCCACCTTGTCGATGACGAACTGCGCCAGCACCTGGCGCGAGCCTTCGAGCAGGTTTTTCCCGGACTCCTCGATGGCATCGATGATGTAGCGATGCAGCACCAGTTTCAGGCCTTCGTGGTCGGTATTGCCGGCCACCCCGCGGTGTGTCGCGCCGAACAGTTTTTCGCCGCTCATGGCGTACCTCTCAAACGGCTGAACCAGGACTTGGGTTTGGCCAGGCTTTCGGAGCGCTTGGCCAGGCGTTCGCCGAGGTTGCGCAGGCTTTGGGTGAGCACTTCCCGCGGGGCCAGTTCGAACAGGGTCACGCCCTGGTTCTTGGCGTTCAAGCGCACTTCGGGGCTGTAGGCGAGCGTGGCGATGACCTCCATGCCGAAGCTTTTGCCCAAGGCCTCGGAGTCCGGCGCGACGCTGCGCAGGTAGCGATCCACCAGCAGTTTGGCATGGTCGAGCTTCATGCCTTTTTCGCGCCAAAGGTTCAGTATCGCCAGGTTGCGGCGGCAGTCGAGCACGTTCTGGTCGGTGTACCACAGCAGCTTGTCGCAATGGCTGACAAAGGTGCGCAGGGCTTCGCTGTCGGGCTGGCCGGTGACATTCACCACGATGTGCTGGAAGTGTTGGCGCAGGGCGCTGAGCAGCATGTACAACTCGGCGGCGCTGGTGTGTTCCAGCGGTTCGTCGTGGGTGGCGTAGGCGAGGATTCGCAGGCCGGCTTCGCAACGGGTGAAGGCGCTGTCGATCAGGGTTGCGTCGAGGCGGCGCAAGTTGCGCAGCGCATCACCGAAATGAAACGAACTCTCCAGGCCGAGCAGGGCCAGGCTGTCACCGCGCGGCAGGCCGAGGTCGAGCAGCAGCGTCTGCTGACCGCTTTTTTGCACCACTTGCGCCATGTGGTTGGCCAGCAGCGCGCCGTCGGCGTTGCTCTGCACGCCGTACAGCACGGTCAGGCCGCCCAGGTGAGTGTTCGGCACTACAGGCGGAAGGCGTTTACTCTGGCGCCGCACCAGCCCGGCGACTTCACTGGAGCGCGATCCATACGCCACGAAATCCCGGGCCCCGGCGCGCATGGCGTTGAGCACCAACTGGTTGTCCATGCCGTCGCCCAGCGCAACGATCGCCAACCGCGGCTTGGCTTCCAGGGCGCCTTCGATCAGGGCGCACTGGGCCACCACGTGTTCACGGTCCAGACCCACGAACACCAGGCTGGCCAGGGTCACGTCCACCAGCGCCAACAGTTCGTCGAGGCTGCCGCCACCGGCACTGACCACCTGGCCCAAGGGGGCGAGAGCGCCTTGCAGCCATTCCAGGTCCGTGCTGTTGCGCGTGATCGCCAGGAAGGTCTGACTCAGGTTCTGGCTCATTGCGATAGCCCGCTGCGTTTATCGAAGTCGCCGTTTTCGAGGAAGTACATGCGATACCAGTTGGGGTCGTAATTGCGCAGTTTTTCACCCGGCAGCGACGGCAGTTGCGCATTGGCCGCCAGCGGCTGCACCAGGTGTGGCGTGACGATCATCAGCAACTCGCGTTCTTCGCGATTGATCGAGGAGCTGCGAAAGAACGCGCCGAGAATCGGGATATCGCCCAGCCCCGGAAACTTGTCCACCTGCGAGGTGTTTTGCGTGCTGATCAGGCCGCTGATGACGAAGCTTTCGCCATCGGCCAGGGAGATGCTGGTATCGGTGCGGCGAATGGTGAACGCCGGCACGGTGGTGCCGCCGATGGTCACGGCGTTGTTGTAATCCAGTTCGCTGACCTCGGGAGCAACCTTGAGGGCGATCTGGTCGTTGCTGACCACCGTCGGCGTGAGCGTCAGGCGGATGCCGAATTCCTTGTATTCGATGGAGTAGCTGTTGCTGTTGGCGCTGGGGATCGGGATCGGGATTTCACCGCCCGCCAGGAAGCTTGCGCTTTGGCCGCTGATCGCCACCAGGCTCGGGCGTGCCAGGGTGTAGGCAAAGCCACTGCTTTCCATGGCGTTGATGATGGCCAGGAAGTTGCCGCCGCCGGCGACGATGTTGAACATGTCGTTGGCCAACGGAATGCTCGGCACGGCAATCCGCGGATCAAGGTTGCGCAACGGAAACACCCGCGGCGTCACCGCCGTGTTGGGGACGGTACCGGGGGAACCGAACAGGAAATTCGAGTTTTTGCCGTAGATCGAGGTACTGGCTTCCTTGAGCTTGGTGCGACTGACTTCGACGAAGCGGATGTCGGTCTGCACTTGCGATGGCAGCAACCCATCATCGGACGGTGACTGCCTGGCACTGGTCATGGCCGCCGTCGCGCGGCCCTGGACGAATACCATGCTTTGCCGCGGTGCACTGGCACAAGCGGTCCAGACCATCAGGCTGGTGGCGCCGGCGCCCATGCCGGTGAGCAGGAACGCCTGGTTGCCATTGACTCGCACGTCGGCGATCTTCGGGTCGCCCACCGCGATCCGGGTGATCGCCACCGGCGATTGCACTTCCTGTTGCAGGCCTTCGCCCACTTCCAGTACCGCTGGCAGCGGGCCCAGCGCTGCGCAACTGCCGGTAGCTGCCAGTGCTGCCGTTACCGGCATGCCGCTGAGCAAGGTGGCGCAGATCAAGCCGTTGAACAACGGCATAATACGTCTGTGCATTAAAGCGGTTCCTTGCACGATTCAGGGGGTCTTTTGGGTTTCGTTGCCGCGGATGACTTCCACACCGGAGCGGCGCGGTGCGCCTGCGCTACTGGCGATTGCAGGTTTGGGCGGTGCGGTCATGGCCAGTTGGTTGAACTGGATCAGGTCGCGATTGGCATTGGCGAGATTGGTCGCAGAATCCCGTTCCCCGGCCCAGTAGCGCGCCAGGCGTTTTTCCTCGGCGCTGCGCACGGCCAGGCGCAACACGCCGGCTTGGGTGGCGAGCATCAAGCGGCTCAACAGTTGTTCGGGGACGGCGAGCAGCACGGTGCGGGCGCTGGCGCGTTGTTGCTCCTGGCGGAGTTTTTCATCGTTGCCCTGGGCCGGGCTGGACGGATGGCCGTCGTTGGTCAGGCCCAATTGCTCGCCCACCCCCAATACGCGCAAGGCCGGGATGGCGAGCTGGGCCGAGGGCTGAAGGTTGAGGTTGTCCGAGCGCAAGAACAGCAGCACATCGACATAGTCCCCCGGCGTCAACTGCCCGCCGGCATTGATCACTTCATCCACGGCAACAGCGAGTGCGCGCTCGTCGGGACGGATCATCCGCGCCAGCTTGCCGCCGGCTTCAAAGCTCTCGTCATTGAGCCAGCTGCCGGCGGGCAGGGCGCGCCAGGGCGTACGGCCAATGGCTTGATCGAGACGGGTCAGGCTGCCGGCCGGAACGGTGCGTAGTTTTTCCAAGGCAATGTCGGCGGCGGTGATCTGCACGAACGGTGGGATGTCATGCAACAACACCACGATCGGTTGACGGGTGTCTTCTTCTGGCTGGGGAACAGCTGCTGGAGTGGCGGTGGTCGCAGGTGAAATCTCGGTTTGCGCAACAGGGGCGGCGGCCGGCTGACGGGTCAAGGTAAAGCCCCAATAACCGGCGATGACTGCGCCCGCCAGGGACAGGCCGGCCAGGCCTAGGATGACACGACTGTTCATGACGGCGCTTCCTTTCCTGGTGCATCTTTCCTGCTGCTCAAATAACTCGTTTGCGCAACGAGACAACTTCGCAATCAGGCAGCTATGAACATGGAACTATTTGGCTATTTGAAGGTAGCGCAGCTAGAGCAAAACGCCATTACCCAGGGGGCAAAAATCCAACGAAAGTTAATGGTTCAGAGCAAATACAGGGTTTTTTGACGTCAACGAAACGGTTAATACTTTGGTGTTAATGCGTTCTTACAGTTGTTTGGCGGGGAAATGCCGACAATGCTGATGCTGGCACAGGGGAATCATGTTGCGTCCGTGCAACACCCGGAGTCATCTAGGAGAACTTCATGTCTTTCGCCAAGCTGGTTCAGAAGGTCAAATCCGAAATCGATTTTTACAAAGGGCTGGCCAAGGATACCGAGGGAGCTTCGGGTATCGAGTACGCCATCGTCGCCGCCATGGTTGCGGTGGTGATTGCCGGGCTCAGTGGCGGCATGGGCACGACGATCACCACGATCTTTGGAAAAATCACCGGTGCAATGGTGGGCGCCCCCACCGGTGGTGGCGGTGGTGGTGCTTAAGGCGGCTGTCACTTGCTAATGCACAAGGCGGGTTCTAATGTCAGCGCTTAGTCTATTCCAGGTGTTGCCCATGAACGCCCCCGCACTGCCGCGCCAACAACTGCTTCTGGTCGATGACGAGGAGGATGCGTTGCTTGAGTTGGCGGAGTTGCTGGAGGGCGAGGGGTTCAATTGTTTCACCGCGACCTCGGTCAAGCTGGCGCTGCAGCATCTGACACGCCATCCGGATATTGCTCTGGTCATTACCGACCTGCGCATGCCGGAGGAGAGTGGCATGTCGTTGATCAAGCGCTTGCGCGAGCACACGGCGCGCCAGCATTTGCCGGTGATCGTGATGTCCGGGCATGCGGACATGGAAAGTGTCAGCGACATGTTGCGGTTGCAGGTGCTGGACCTGTTTCGCAAGCCGATCTATCACGTGCGGTTGCTGGAGACCCTGAATAACCTGTTCCCGCAGCCGTTGGGGGAGTTGGCCAATCGTTGAAGCAGGTGAGGGCCTTGTAGGAGCCCGGCTTGCCGGCGAAAGCGCCTGAAAGACTGACGCAAGGTTCAAGAACGCCTTCGCCGGCAAGCCGGCTCCTACAAGGTGTATGTCATACGATTCGCGTCAGGCGATGGGCCGCCAATGGCCAATCATGTGCTCCAGATCACCAGCCCCTATCAATTGCAAATCCCCACTGGAGCCCGCAGCGCTGGCCAGCAATGTCACCTCGCTGGGCAGGCGCACCGGCTTCTTGAATTGCACCGCAATCTCGATGTTCGCCGCCGGCAGATACTCTGCAAGCGCGGCCAGGGTGCGGGCCTTGTTCCATAGGCCATGGGCAATCGCCGTTGGAAAGCCAAACATTTTGGCGCTCAGCGCACTCAAGTGAATCGGGTTGTAGTCGCCGGATACCTTGGCGTATCGCCGGCCGATGTCTGTGGGCACGTTCCATTGGGCGACTTGCGTCAGGGGCAGCGTCGAGGCCAACTCCTCTTCGACGGGCTCGCCCTCAAGCTTCACCCCTCGGCACAGCATCTGGCTTTGCGCCTCCCAGAGCGGTCCCAGTTGATCATCCAGCGTCGTCACCAGATCGAAGGTCGCCCCCTTCGCATGGGGTTGCAGGTTCTCCACGCACACGCTGGCCCGCACTCGATGGACGCCGCCCATGGGGCGCAGCACGCGGATGCGGTTGCTCAGGTGAATCAGCCCCAGCAGCGGGAACGGAAAGTCCCGGGCGGTGAGCAATTGCATCTGCAAGGCGAATGCGAGGATATGCGGATAGGTAGGTGGCAGCAGGCCGTTGTCGGCGAAGCCGCAGACTTTGCGATAGGCCGCCAGGCGCTGCGGGTCGACATCGAGCCAGCAGCGCAGACCCGAATGGGGCAGGGTGGTACCGGTGATCTTGCGCCGCGTTGCCGCCTGCACATAGAGCCCCGACAGGCTGGGTTCGCGATTGAGTGTGTGCCAGTCGATGATCATGCCTAGGCCCCCAGAACGCTTTGCCCGCAGACACGCAGTGCCTGGCCGGTGAACGCGCCGGTGCCCGGTTGCGCGAGCCAGGCCACCGCTTCGGCGACGTCCTGCGGCAGACCGCCCTGGCCCAACGAGCTCATGCGCCGTCCGGCTTCGCGCAGGCCGAATGGAATGTGCGCGGTCATCTGGGTTTCGATAAAACCCGGCGCCACGGCATTGATGCTGATGCCCCGCTCATGCAACAGCGGCGCCCAGGCTTGCGCCAGGCCAATCAGGCCAGCCTTGCTCGCCGCATAGTTGGTTTGCCCGCGATTGCCGGCGATGCCGCTGATCGACGCCAGCAGGATCACCCGGCCATTGTCGCGCAGGGTGCCGCTGTCGAGCAGGGCCTTGGTCAGCACTTGCGGAGCGTTGAGGTTGACGGCGAGTACCGCGTCCCAGAATTCCGGGGTCATGTTGGCCAGGGTCTTGTCCCGGGTGATGCCGGCGTTGTGCACCACGATGTCGATGCCGTCGGGCAGTTGTTCGACCAGTTCCGTGGCGGCGTTCTCGGCACAGATGTCGAGGGTGATGCCACGCCCGCCGAGGCGTGCGGCGAGGGCGTCGAGGTCGTTCCTGGCCGGGGGGACGTCGAGCAGGATGACCTCGGCACCGTCACGGGCCAGGGTCTCGGCGATGGCGGCGCCGATACCGCGCGCCGCACCGGTGATCAGTGCCTTGCGCCCGGCCAGCGGGCGAGTCCAGTCCATTACCTGGGTGTCGCAGGCAGTCAGGTTGATGACTTGCCCGGACACGAAGGCGCTTTTCGGCGAGAGGAAAAACCGCAGCGGTCCCTCCAGTTGATCCTCGGCACCTTCGCCAACATGGATCAGCTGCAAGGTGCCACCGCTGCGCAGTTCCTTGGCCAGCGAGCGGCTGAAGCCTTCGAGGGCGCGCTGGGTACTGGCGGCGAATGGGTCGCTCAACGACTGCGGGTCACGTCCCAGGATCACCAGGTGGGCACTGTGGTCGAGATTTTTTATCAGGGGCTGGAAGAACTCGCGTAGTTGCTTGAGCTGGCCGACCTGCACCAGATCACTGGCATCGAACACCACGGCCTTGAGTTTCGGACCGTGTCCGGGAATCCACGCGGTCGCCATCGAGGGCTCGGTGCCGTAGGTGTAGATCGCGTCCGTCAGGCGGTTGGCGAAGGTGTTGACCTTCTCCGCCAGCGGTCCGCCGCCAATCAGCAAGGCGCCTTCCACAGGGCGCAATCTGCCCGCTTGCCAGCGTTCCAGGCGTACCGGCGAAGGCAGGCCCATGGCCCCGACCAGACGATGGCCGATGGACGAATTGGCGAAGTCGATATAGCGGTCGGACATGGAACGCGCTCCAGCAGATGAGGTTCAAAGTGTGGACCATGAATGGCAATCAGTCGTTCGATTTGCCAGATTCGGCCTACGCTTGCGGGTAATGGCCTTCACAGAATAGGAAGCTTTTCATGACTCAGCTGCGTCGCGTCGCGATCATCGGCGGTAATCGGATACCCTTCGCTCGCTCCAACGGACCCTATTCCACCGCCAGTAACCAGGCCATGCTCACGGCTGCACTCGAAGGCCTGATCGAACGCTACAACCTGCATGGACTGCGCCTTGGCGAAGTGGTGACGGGGGCGGTGCTCAAGTTGCCACGGGACATGGCCCTGACACGCGAGTGCGTGCTCGGTTCGCGGCTGTCGCCCGCTACCCCCGCCTACGACATCCAGCAGGCTTGCGGTACAGGGCTGGAAGCGGCGCTGCTGGTGGCGAACAAAATTGCCCTCGGCCAGATCGACTGCGGCATTGCCGGTGGCGTCGACACCACCTCGGACGCGCCAATCAGTGTCAACGAAGGGTTGCGCAAGATTTTGCTGCAGGCCTATCGCGCCAGCACCACCGCGGAAAAACTCAAACCCTTCCTGCAGCTGCGCCCCCGGCACCTGATTCCCGAGTTCCCGCGCAATGGCGAGCCGCGCACCGGTATGTCCATGGGCGAGCATTGCGAGTTGATGGCGCAGGCCTGGAACATTCCCCGTGAAGAGCAGGATCAGCTGACGCTGCTGAGCCATCAGAACCTGGATGCGTCCTACGCCGAAGGGTGGCAGAACGATTTGATGACGCCGTTTCTCGGCCTCACCCGCGACAACAATTTGCGCCCGGACCTGACCCTGGAAAAGCTCGCCTCGCTCAAGACCGTTTTCGACAAAAGCGCAAAAGGCACCCTGACCCCCGGCAATTCCACGCCGCTGACCGATGGCGCATCCTTGGTGCTGCTGGGCAGTGAGGCATGGGCGAAGGAGCGCGGTCTACCGATTCTCGCCTACTTGCGTGACGGCGAAACCGCCGCGGTGGATTTCGTCCATGGCGCCGAGGGCCTGTTGATGGCACCGGTGTATGCCGTGCCACGCCTGCTGGCGCGCAATGGCCTGACCCTGCAGGACTTCGATTACTACGAGATCCACGAAGCCTTCGCCGCCCAGGTGCTCTGCACCTTGAAGGCCTGGGAAGACCCCGAGTACTGCCAAAGCCGCCTGGGCCTCGATGCACCGCTGGGCTCCATCGACCGCAGCAAGCTCAATGTCAAAGGCAGCTCACTGGCGGCCGGGCACCCGTTTGCGGCCACGGGTGGGCGCATCCTCGCCAATATGGCCAAGTTGCTTGATGCGGCGGGGAAGGGGCGTGGCCTTATCTCAATTTGCGCCGCAGGCGGTCAGGGGGTAACCGCCATCATCGAGCGATAGGGGCGTCCGGTATTGAATGGATGCGTGACATGGCCTAACGTCGGCCCATCAGCCGTCTCGCAACACAAGGCCAGGTTATGCCGACTAACGGACAGGTTTCCCTCGAACGCAGCATTCCGCCCCTCATAAGGTTGCCGCGTCCGCTGTATGCCCGGGTGGAAAGCCTCAATGCCGGGTCGTGGACGCCGTCCCATCGCCACGACTGGGTGCAGTTTTCCTATGCCATCAGTGGCGTGCTCGGCGTGCACACCGCCGAGGGCAGTTTCTTCGCGCCGCCGCAATGGGGCATCTGGATTCCGGCCGATCTGGATCACCAGGTCGTGACCTCGATGCGCGCCGAGATGCGCAGCCTGTATGTGCGTCGCGAGGATTGCCAGTGGGCGGACGGGCGTTGCCGGGTGCTGGAAGTGACGCCGCTGGCCCGGGAGCTGATCAAGAGTTTTTGCCTGCTGCCAGTGGAATATCCCCAGGGTGACAGCCCGCAGGCGCGGTTGGTGAGTGTGCTGCTCGATCAGTTGGCGACTTTGCCGGAAGTCGGGTTTTCCCTGCCATTGCCCCGCCATGAACGGTTGCTGGGGTTGTGCAATGAGCTGATCGAAAATCCCGAGAGCAATGTGACCCTGCACCAATGGGCCGAACGCCTGGGCGCGTCGGAGAAAACCCTGATGCGTTTGTTTCAGCGTGAAACCGGGTTGAGTTTTCGCGGCTGGCGCCAGCGTATGCGCTTGCTGTCGTCGCTGAGTCTGCTGGAGGAGGGCGACAGCGTGACCAATGCCGCGCTGGCCTGTGGGTATGACTCGACGTCGGCGTTTATTGCGGCGTTCAAGAGTTTGTTCGGGTTTACCCCGGGGGAGTTGTTTCGGCAGTGATGGCCCCATCGCGAGCAAGCTCGCTCCCACAAGGACAGTGAAAATCCCTGTGGGAGCGAGCTTGCTCGCGATTGACCGCGCAGCGGTCACCGGTCAGGTACGGAACCGGCGCACCAACCCATCCAGCTCATTCGACAACCCGGCCAGGCTCTGGGAATCCAGGCGCGCCGAGTTCGCCAGTTCAGCCACCAATTGCGCGTCGCCATGGATCTGGCTGATGTGCCGGTTGATGTCTTCGGCCACCTGATGCTGTTGTTCCGCCGCCGTGGCAATCTGGGTGTTCATGTCGCGGATGACGTCCACCGACTCGCGGATCTGCCCGAAACTGTTGCGCGCTTCACCGATGCGCGTCACCGATTGCTGGGACACCTCCAGGCTCGCGTGCATCTGCTGGGTCACCTGGCTGGTGCGCTTGGCCAGGTTGCCCAGCAGTCCGTCGATTTCCGCCGTGGAGTCGGCCGTGCGCTTGGCCAGCGCCCGTACTTCATCGGCCACCACGGCAAAACCACGGCCCTGCTCACCGGCCCGCGCCGCTTCAATGGCCGCGTTCAGCGCCAGCAGATTGGTTTGCTCGGCGATCGAACGAATGGTCCCGAGGATCGACTGGATATCATTGCTGTCGCGTTCCAGCTGTTGCATCGACTGGGCCGACTGCTCGATTTCCTGGCTCAGGCGATCGACGCTGCTCACGGCCGCGTCAATTTGTTGCTGACCTTCACGGGCCTGGCGCTGGCCACTGTCGGCGGACTCGGCCGCCTGGCTGCAGGAGCGTGCCACTTCGTTGGCGGTAGCGACCATTTCGTGAAATGCCGTGGACACCATGTCCACCGCTTCGCGCTGGCGTCCAGCGGCTTCAGCCATGTCGCTGGAAACCTGGGTCGAGCTCCTGGAGGTGGCCAGGATCTTGGTCGCGGCGCCACCAATGCTTTGTATCAGGTTGCGAATCGCGGTCAGGAACTGGTTGAACCAGTTGGCCAGTTGCGCGGTTTCGTCGCTGCCACGGATTTGCAGATTCTTGGTCAGGTCGCCTTCACCCTGGGCAATGCCTTCCAGGCCGTCGGCCACACTGCGGATCGGCCGCACGATAACGCTGGCGAAACTGGCGCCGACGATGGCGAAGACAACGGCCAGTACCGCAGCGATGATGGCGATCAACCAGGTCAGCTGGGTCGCGGTGCTCATCACGTCGCTCTGCTTGATCAGGCCGATGAAGGTCCAGCCCAGCTGCTCCGACGGCCAGACGTTAGCCATGTAGCGTTCGCCGTTGAGCTCGACTTCAACCAGGCCCTTGCCAGCCTTGGCCAGTTGCGCATAACCCTCGCCGAGGCTGTTCAAGGCCTTGAAGTTGTGTTCCGGTTGCTTCGGATCGACCAGCACGGTACCGGTGTTTTCCAGCAGCATCAGGTAGCCGCTTTCGCCGAGCTTGATCTGTTTGACCAGTTCGGTGAGCTGCTTGAGCGAGACGTCGATGCTGACCACGCCACCGTTGGTGCCCAGCTTGTTGTCGATGGTGCGCACAGTGCTGACGTAGGACGTATCGTTTTCGGCCCAGTAATAGGCCTCGGTACGCAACGGCTTGCCCGGTTTCGCCTGGGCCGCCTTGTACCACGGACGCTGGCGCGGGTCGTAGTTGGCCAGCTTGGCGTCGTCCGGCCACGACACATAACCACCGGCGGCGGTGCCGAGGATGGCGTAGGCGTAGGATGGATGGGCGTTGCCCAGATCCTGCAGGAAGCCAAAGACTTTTTTGTCCATCTCGCCCTGTGGAATGCTGGCGGCGTTGGCGTTCATGTAGGTCTTGAGGCTGTCGTCGGAGTTGGTGATCAGCGGTTGTTTGGCCAGGTACTCGACGTTCTGGCTGATGCCGTCGAAGAACAGTTGCATGGCGTTGCTGACCTGACGGATCTCGCGACCACTGCTGTCGACGAATCCTTCCCTGGCATCACTGCGCAGGTTCAGCACGACGAGGGTGGCGACCAGTACCACCGGCAAGCAGGCGATGATTGCAAACGCCCAGGTCAGTTTCTGTTTGATGTTCATCCGCGCTCCAGATTTTCTTGTAGGCCCACGCAGTGCAGATGACTCGCGGTTTATTGGCAGCCGTAAACGTTGTCGATCAACCCGGGTCCGTGAGTGCGGTATCGTTGTTGTCAGGGAAACGATTGTCGGACAAATCACTTTGTCACTAAGGACTTCGGCTGTTGTCTGCGGAAATTGAGGGTTGTCCGGAAAAATCCCGCGAACGGTAGTGCCGGGGTGTCGGTTTCTGTCACAAATGCCCATGCAGCCCCGGACAACAAGCGCTTCAGGCTCGACTATGATCCAGAAGACCGGTGATGAACTGCAGGTTTTTGCGAGTAAATCGGCACATTGTGTGCATCTGCATGGTTCATAGGTCGGCACCCCCTCCCCCGAATCGGTGGATTGCCGTATAACGAATGACTTTCGCGTGTTTGGTAATAAAGGACCCACAATAAAAGCTGATGAAGACTCCAAAACGCATTGAACCCCTGATCGAGGACGGTCTGGTCGACGAAGTGCTGCGCCCACTCATGAGTGGTAAAGAAGCAGCTGTTTATGTGGTGCGCTGCGGCAACCAGTTACGTTGCGCGAAGGTCTACAAGGAGGCGAATAAACGCAGTTTCCGGCAGGCGGCCGAGTATCAGGAAGGCCGCAAGGTGCGCAACAGCCGACAGGCCCGGGCCATGGCCAAGGGTTCCAAGTTTGGTCGCAAGGAAACCGAAGACGCTTGGCAGAACGCCGAAGTGGCGGCGCTGTTCCGCCTGGCCAATGCCGGTGTACGGGTGCCCAAGCCGTTCGATTTCCTCGAAGGCGTGCTGCTCATGGAGTTGGTAGCCGACGAGTACGGTGATGCCGCGCCGCGTCTGAACGACGTGGTTCTGGAACCGGACCAGGCGCGTGAATATCACGCGTTCCTGATCTCGCAGATCGTGCTGATGCTGTGTACCGGTCTGGTGCACGGTGACCTGTCCGAGTTCAACGTGCTGTTGACCCCGACCGGCCCGGTGATCATCGACTTGCCGCAAGCAGTTGACGCGGCCGGCAACAACCACGCGTTCAGCATGCTGGAGCGGGACGTGGGCAACATGGCGTCCTATTTCGGACGGTTTGCACCGGAGTTGAAAAAGACCCGGTACGCCAAGGAAATGTGGGCTTTGTACGAGGCGGGCACTTTGCACCCGGCCAGCGTCCTGACCGGCGAGTTCGACGAGCCGGAAGAGCTGGCGGATGTGGGCGGCATCATGCGCGAAATCGAGGCCGCGCGCCTGGATGAAGAGCGCAAGCAAGCCGCGCGTGCGGCTGACGATGCTCCCCCCAAGCCAGCCGAAGAACCGCCTCCACCGTGGATGCAGTGATCGACTAAAGAAAAACCCGGCTTCGGCCGGGTTTTTTCTGGGTGAAGGGACTCAATGTTTATGGCGCCCGACGCACCGCCTTCGCGAGCAAGCCCGCTCCCACATTCGATCTGCACTGGACACAGAATTTGTGTTCGGCGACGGTCCAATGTGGGAGCGGGCTTGCTCGCGAAGGCGTTAGCACAGTCAAAATCATTGTCAGACGGGATCCGCGTTAGCACAACACCCCGACTCAAGACTCTTGAGAATCGGACAATCCGGCCGATCATCCCCCTGACAATGCTCCACCAGATCCTGCAACGTATCGCGCAACTGCCCCAGCTCCCGAATCTTCTGGTTCAGTTCATCGATATGCTGGCGCGCCAACGCCTTCACATCGGCACTGGCGCGCTGGCGGTCCTGCCAGAGGGTCAACAGCTTGCCGACTTCCTCCAGCGAAAACCCAAGGTCCCGTGAGCGTTTGATGAACGCCAGCGTGTGCAGGTCGTCATCGCCGTACACCCGGTAGCCGCTGTCGGTGCGATGAGCCGCCTTGAGCAGGCCGATGGACTCGTAGTAGCGGATCATCTTTGCGCTCAGGCCGCTGTGACGGGCTGCTTGGCCGATGTTCATCGGTTGTCCTCCAGGTCCTCGGGTTTCCAGGTTTTCAACAGTAGCGCATTGCTCACCACGCTGACGCTCGACAACGCCATGGCTGCTCCGGCCAGCACCGGATTAAGGAACCCGAAGGCGGCCAATGGAATGCCGATCAGGTTATAGACGAAGGCCCAGAACAGGTTCTGCCGGATCTTCGCGTAGGTCTTGCGGCTGATCTCCAGTGCCGCCGGAACTCGCCGAGGATCGCCATGCATCAAGGTAATGCCGGCCGCATGCATGGCCACATCGGTGCCGCCGCCCATGGCGATACCGATATCGGCCGCGGCCAGCGCTGGCGCATCGTTGATGCCGTCGCCGACCATTGCGACCACGCCGGTTTTCTTCAACGCAGCGACAGTGGCGGCTTTGTCCGCCGGCAGGACCTCTGCGTACACATCCTGGATGCCCAGCGCCTTGGCGACCACGTTGGCACTGCCTCTGTTGTCACCGGTCAGCAGATGACTGCTGATATTGCGCGCGCGCAGTTGTTGTACCGCTTGCAGCGCGCCAGGCTTGAGCGTATCGCCGAAAGCGAACAGGCCCAACACTCTCGGCTCGGGACTTTGCTCGATCAGCCAGGACAAGGTCCGGCCTTCGGTTTCCCACGCGCTTGCGGAACCTGCCAGAGTGCCGGCGTCCAGGCCGCTTTCCTCCAGCAGGCGCCGATTACCCAGCGCCAGGCGACGATCCCCGAGCGTGCCGGCAATGCCTCGGCCGGTCAGGGATTGGCTGTCAGTCACGTCGGCCACGGCCAGGCCTCGCTCGGCGCACGCATCCAGCACCGCCTTGGCCAGCGGATGCTCGCTGCCGCGTTGCAGGGCGCCGGCCCATTGCAGCAGGCTGCCTTCGTCGCCATCGAGGGCGCTGAGGTGGGCGATACGTGGGGTGCCCGAAGTCAGCGTGCCGGTCTTGTCGAACACCACGGCGCTGACTTCATGGGCACGCTCCAGCGCCTGGGCATCCTTGATCAGAATGCCGTAGCGCGCCGCGACCCCGGTGCCGGCCATGATCGCCGTTGGCGTGGCCAGGCCCAGGGCACAAGGGCAGGCGATCACCAGCACCGCCACGGCATTGATCACCGCGGTCTCCAGCGGGGCGCCATACATCCACCAGCCGATCAGGGTCGCCAAGGCCAGCAGCAAGACCACCGGGACGAACACCTGGCTGACTCTATCCACCAGTTTCTGGATCGGCGCTTTCGCCGCCTGGGCGTCCTCCACCAGGCGAATGATCCGCGCCAGCACGGTTTCCGCGCCAAGGGCCTGGGTGCGCACCAGCAACCGGCCTTCACCATTGATCGCGCCGCCCGTGACCTTGTCACCAGGTTGTTTGGGCACCGGCAGGCTTTCGCCGCTGATCAAGGCTTCGTCGGCATGGCTCTGGCCTTCGACCACTTCGCCGTCCACCGGGAAACGTTCCCCGGGCTTGATCATGACCAGGTCATCGAGACGCAGGGCGCTGATCGCCACCTCTTGCTCACGACCGTCGATCACCTGGACTGCCCGCTCCGGGCGCAGCGCTTCCAGGGCGCGAATGGCGCTGGCGGTCTGGCGTTTGGCGCGGCTTTCCAGGTATTTACCCAACAGCACCAGGGCAATCACCACGGCCGAGGCTTCGAAGTACAGGTGCGGCATGCGCCCGGCGGCGGTGGCCCATTCGTAGAGGCTCAAGCCATAGCCCGCGCTGGTGCCCAAGGCAACAAGCAAGTCCATGTTGCCTGCCCCGGCACGCACGGCTTTCCAGGCGGCCACATAAAAGCGCGCGCCGAAGATGAACTGCACGGGCGTTGCCAAGGCGAATTGCGCCCAGGCCGGGAGCATCCAGTGCACGCCGAACGGTTGCAGCAACATCGGCAATACCAGTGGCAAGGCGAGGGCAATCGCTGCGATCAACGCCCAGCGCTCGCGCTGCAGGCGGGTTTGCTGAGTATCGACGTGCGGCTGATCGTCCTGCCAGACGCTGGCGGCATAACCCGCCTTGCTCACGGCCGCGATCAAGGTTTGCGGGTCGACTTGCCCGAGCAGTTCCAGATGGGCGCGTTCATTGGCCAGGTTGACGCTGACGCTCTTGACCCCCGGCACTTTGTTCAATGCCCGCTCGACCCGGCCGACGCAGGAGGCGCAGGTCATGCCGTCGATGCTCAATTCCAGGCGCTGCCGAGGTACGCTGTAACCGGCTTTTTCCACTGCGTCCATCAAGGCCGGCAGGCTGTCGGCCGGTGCCTGGACCCGGGCCTGCTCGGTGGCCAGGTTGACGCTGACGGCACTGGCGCCAATGACTTTGCTCAAGGCGCGCTCGACACGCCCGGCGCAGCTGGCGCAGGTCATGCCGGCAATCGGCAGATCGAAAGTGGTGGATTCGGACATCGGTCACGCTCCCTGTAGAAGATGCCTACAGGATCAACCTTGCCATGCTGGCAAGGTCAAGCGCCATTTTTAAAGCAAAAGATCGCAGTACACCTGTAGGAGCTGCCGCAGGCTGCGATCTTTTACAGGCAACTCAATATCCAAGACCTGCACGCTTTAGATACATCCCATCCTGGGTCATCGCAATCCGGTACTTCAACACATCTCCGGCCCGCAACTGAATATCCTGCGAACCCGGCGCCAGCATCCCCGGGTTGCACCCCGGCGCCTGGCCGGGCAGCAACTTGAGGCGCAGGGAGACATTGCCCGGCGGCAGGTTGAACGAGGTGCTTTGCTCCTGGAATAGCCGCGCCGCCAACTGGTCCTGGATGTACACGCCGATCTCGCAGCTGGTTGCGACTTCCAGGCGCTCGCGGGAAATGACCAGCACGCCATAATCCTCCCCGGCGGCATGGGCCGAAGTGGTGGCGGTGAAAAGGCCGAGCAGGCCAAACAGGCTGAAAGCTGACCAGCGCATGGCTGAATCTCCTGGGATCAAATCGTAAATACCCGCAGCTTGGCCGAGCGCGAAGCCGATTGCCAGCCCGGCAGGTCACTGCAGAACTTGACCTTGCCATGGTGGCAAGCTCAAGACTGCAGGTCACCTCTTTCGAATGGCACATTAAAGGAGTCATCCATGCAAGTGTTCAACGTTGAAGGCATGTCCTGCGGTCACTGCGTCAAGGCGATCACCCAGGCGGTGCAGGCCCGGGATCCGGCGGCGAGTGTGCGGGTCGATCTGGCGGCCAGGGAAGTCGGGGTCGAGAGCGCATTGAGCGCCGATCAAGTGATCGCGCTCATCAGTGAAGAAGGCTACAGCGTGAAATTGGCCTGACTTTTTAATAGTTAGCGAGCTAACTTAATGTTCAAGGCGTCCATGCGCGGCTAGACTGTCGGGCTGCCGACTTCTGTTCCATGGATGCCTGATGAATTTTCGTACAATCCTTATTCTTGGCGCCTTGAGCGCTTTCGGTCCGCTGGCGATCGATTTCTATCTGCCGGCGTTCCCGGCGATGGCGCTTGCCTTCGGTACCGACGAACAACACGTCCAACTGACGTTGGCCGCTTATTTCCTTGGCTTGTCCATTGGCCAGCTGGCCTACGGTCCGGTGGCGGATCGTTTCGGGCGACGCATTCCCCTGTTGATCGGCGTCGGCTTGTTTACCGCCGCTTCGTTGGCGTGCGCCTATGCACCGAACCTGGAATGGCTGATCGGCGCACGCTTCGTGCAGGCCCTGGGCGGTTGCGCGGGCATGGTGATCTCGCGGGCGGTGGTCAGCGACAAATGTGATGCGGTGGGTTCGGCGAAAGTCTTTTCGCAGCTGATGCTGGTAATGGGCCTGGCGCCGATCCTTGCCCCGATGCTCGGCGGCTTGCTGGTCAACACCACGGGCTGGCAGTCGATCTTCCTCGCGCTGACCGGTTTCAGCGCCTTGGCAGGTCTGGCTGTGGCACTGGGTTTGCCGGAAAGCATGCCCGCCCATTTGCCACGCCAACCCCTGAGCGGGGCGTTCCGTCAGTACGCACGCCTGCTGAAGGACCCGGTGTACCTCGGCCATGCCATGACGGGCGGTATCGCCATCGCCGGCATGTTCTCCTACATCGCCGGGTCGCCGTTCATCTTCATCAAGCTCTATGGCGTCCCGGCCGAACACTTTGGTTGGTACTTCGGTGTCAACGCAGCGGGGTTCATTCTGGTGGCCCAGATTAATGCGCGACTGTTGGCCAAGCGTGGTCCGGCGTTCCTGCTGACGCGCACCGTGTGGATCTACCTCGGTGCCGGCCTGGCATTGCTCGCCGTCAGCGCGCTGCACACCGCGCAGCTGTGGCCGTTGCTGATTCCATTGTTCGCCTGCATCGCCAGCCTGGGTTGCATCCTGCCCAATGCCTCGGCCTGCGCGATGAACGGCCAGGGCGCCCGCGCCGGTAGCGCTTCGGCAATGCTCGGATGCCTGCAATTCAGTGTCGCGGCAGGCGCCGCGGCGCTGGTGGGTGTTTTGCACGACGGCAGCGCCATGCCGATGGCCATGGTCATCAGCCTGTGCGGGATTCTGGTGGTGAGCGCGGCGATGCTCACCCGGCGTCTGCAAAATGCCCGGGCGCTGGTGCAAGCCCAGGTCTGAGGACGGACTCAGCCAGCGGCACGCTGCTGGCGGTCGGGGATCTGATGGGGAGCGTGCAATCGCGCTTCAAGGGTATTGGTGAACGCCCGCGCTTCCGCTTCGCTGCGGAACATCACGGTATGTTGGTCCAGGCGGACCTGCCACTGGGATTTTGCCAATTCTTTTATCAGGATCTTCATAGCTGAACTCCTCTTGTAAAAGACGTTGCGTAAAAAGGATGGGTAAAGATTTCCTCGCAGAGGTTTCGATTGTAGACCCGATTACGATGGCTTCTATGACAAGGATCAACTCTCGGACTGACGGTTTGTAACAAAAAAAATCGCCGTCCGAGGGCCAATTCCTGAGGATGCCTAGAATCCTTCCAGCACGATCTTGCCCTTGGATTTCCCGCTTTCCAACAGCGCATGTGCACGCCGCAGATTAGCCGCATTGATGGTGCCAAAGTGTTCGCCAACCGTGGTTTTCAACGTCCCGGCATCGATCAGATGGGCCACCCGGTTGAGCAGTTTGTGCTGCTCGATCATGTCCGCGGTCTCGAACAGTGAGCGGGTGTACATGAACTCCCAGTGCAGCGACAGGCTCTTGCGCTTGAGCTTGGTCACGTCGAGGGTTTTCGGGTCGTCGATCAGCGCCAGCTTGCCTTGCGGTGCCAACGCCTCGACCAGTTGATCGAGGTGATGATCGGTCTGGGTCAGGCTGGCGACATGGGTCACCTGATCAATGCCGGCGTGCTTGAGCGCTTCACTCAGTGGCTGGCTGTGGTCGATCACCTGGTCGGCACCCAGGGCCGTGACCCAGCTTTGGGTTTGCGGGCGCGAAGCCGTGCCGATGACCTTCAGGCCCGTGAGCTGTTTGGCCAGTTGCGTGAGGATCGAGCCAACGCCACCGGCGGCGCCGACGATCAGCAGGCTCTGGCTTTCATCGGTCTTGCCTTCGCGCACTTGCAGGCGCTCGAAGAGCAACTCCCACGCGGTAATGGCGGTCAACGGCAGGGCAGCGGCTTCGGCGAAACCGAGCGACTTCGGCATATGGCCGACGATGCGCTCATCCACCACGTGCAGCTCGCTGTTACCCCCGGCGCGGGCAATGGAGCCGGCGTAGAACACCTTGTCGCCGGTCTTGAACAAGGTCACTTCACTGCCAACGGACTTGACCACGCCGGCCACGTCCCAACCCAGCACTTTGGCCGTACCGACTTCTGGCTGGACGTTCTGACGGACCTTGGTATCGACCGGGTTGACCGAGATGGCTTTGACTTCCACCAGCAGGTCACGGGGGCCAGCGACCGGCTCCGGCAGGTCGATGTCTTGCAGGGCGTTTTCATCGCTGATCGGCAGCGAG
The DNA here is from genome assembly GCF_949767605.1 of Pseudomonas sp. IT-P218. NCBI lineage: Bacteria > Pseudomonadati > Pseudomonadota > Gammaproteobacteria > Pseudomonadales > Pseudomonadaceae > Pseudomonas > Pseudomonas sp. IT-P218. The sequence goes on along the minus strand of NZ_CATKQQ010000018.1, from coordinate 19,130 downwards.
GCGTAGTAGGCAACGGCTTTCATGGAAGGCTCCCAGATAACTATGGATTCGATGGGCGGATGATTGGCTATTTCTTCGCAAGATAAAACCCGCTAAAACAGCAGTCTCTTTCAATATTTTTTTGATAATAAAAGGCTTCACATGCTGCGATTCGATGATTTGCAGTTATTCGTCCGGGCCGCGGACCTGGGCAGTCTGTCCGCGGCCGCGCGGGGCATGGACATGTCGGCGGCGGTGGCAAGCGCGGCGTTGAAACGCATCGAACAGCAGCTGGGCGCCCGACTGCTGGCGCGTTCGACCCGCAGCCTGCGCCTGACCGCCGAAGGTGAAGGTTTTCTCGAGTACGCCCGGGCGGCCTTGAGTTCCCTCGACGAAGGCCGGCGATTGTTGGCCAGTGGCCAGGATCAGGTCAGCGGAGTCCTGCAGCTGTCGGCACCGTCGGACTTCGGTCGCAACCTGTTGCTGCCCTGGCTGGACGAGTTCCAGCGCGAGCACCCGAAGCTGACCGTGCGCCTGCTGCTGGGCGATCGCATCGCCGACCTGTTCCGCCAGCCGGTGGACATCGCCCTGCGCTACGGCGAACCGGAGGACTCCAGCCTGGTGGCGCTGCCCATCGCCCCCCACAATCGTCGCGTGTTGTGTGCCGCGCCCGAATATCTCGCCCGGCGTGGCGAACCGCGCCAGCTGGAACAACTGGCCCAGCACAATTGCCTGCTGTTCATGCTGGGCAGCCGCGTTCACGATCACTGGACCTTTCATGACGGCAAGCGCGAGGTCGGCCTGACCGTCAGTGGCGATCGTTTCAGTGACGATGCCGATGTCGTGCGTCTGTGGGCGCTGGCAGGGGCCGGGATCGCGTACAAATCCTGGCTCGATGTGGCCGCCGATGTGCTCGCGGGGCGTTTGAAAGTGCTGCTGCCGGAGCTGCTCTGTGAGCGCGCACCGCTGAATCTGTTGTGCGCCCATCGCGCACAATTGAGTAAGCCGGTGAACCTCTTGCGGGAAATGCTTGCCAGCCGATGCGCGCGCTTGAGTAGTCATTTTCCAGGGTTATCAGACATTGATCATTAGTCGCAGGTAAAAAGCGAAATTTCCCTCAGGAACTATCAGCATCTGCGGTTTGCAGGGGGCAGGATCTGGCGGTCAACCGGCCTATACTAACGTTCGCCTCGTACACGCACGTCGATCGCCATGGCGAAACCGGTTTATGGCAGTTTCCACGTTTGGCCGACGGCACCTTACTGGTCAAGATATCTCTGGGCAGCAGGACGAAACGATTCAACAGGGAGTGAATACATGGAACATGCACCTTGCATCAGCCAGATAGCCACATTGCTGGCTGACCCCAAGCGCAGCGCAATGATGTGGGCCTTGATGGACGGCTCGGCGCGACATACCGAAGAACTGGCATTGATGGCCGGCCTGTCACCGTCCTCCGCCAGTGCGCACCTGGGGCGGTTGTCCGCCGGAGGTCTGTTGAAAGTAGAAGCCCGTGGGCGAAAGCGCTTCTTCCGCCTGACGGCTCCCGAAGTCGGTGCCGCGATCGAAGCGCTGGCCAGCGCCACGCTGGCCAGCGCACCCCAGGATATCCCGGATATTTTCAAGCGCGCCGCGCCCCTGGCGAAACCTCGGCCGAGCGCTTCGCCGTTGTTGCGCGCACGGCTTTGTGACGACCATTTGGGTGGCACCCTGGCCGCCGATCTTTACCAGCGCCTGCTGGACGCGGGCTGGATCGAACAGTTCGATCAGCGGGTCACGGTCACGCTCAAGGGCGCGACGCAGTTGGAGGCACGCGGCGTCTTCATTCAGGCGCTGGCCCATCGCAACGGCAAGGTCGCGTGTGCGTGTCCCGACTGGAGCGAAAGACGTCCGCACCTGGGCGGCGCCCTGGGTGCGGCGTTGCTGCAGTTGTTCATGCAGTCGGGTTGGCTGAACTTGCCCATGGATTCCCGTGCCCTGCAGCTCACCGCCGCCGGGCAGCGAGAAATTCACCGGTTCGCCAAACAGACCGAGGTTGAAATGGCCCTGTAGGAGCAAGCTTGCTCGCGATGACGGAGTGTCAGTCGACATCAATGTTGAGTGCCAAACCGCTATCGCGAGCAAGCTTGCTCCTACAGAAGAATCCGGTAAACCTCAGGGTTTTACCAAACGAGCATCCAGGCTGTTCTGCGCCAGGCGTTTGGCCTGGTCCTGGGTCATGCCCAGATCGGTATACAGGGCATGGAAGTTTTCGGTGACGTAACCGCCGAAGTACGCCGGGTCATCCGAGTTCACGGTCACTTTCACGCCACGCTCGAGCATGTCGAGAATATTGTGCTGGGACATGTGATCGAACACGCAGAGCTTGGTGTTGGACAGCGGGCACACGGTCAGCGGAATCTGCTCGTCGATGATGCGCTGCATCAGGCGCTCGTCTTCGATGGCGCGCACGCCATGGTCGATGCGCTGGATTTTCAGCAGGTCGAGGGCTTCCCAGATGTACTCGGGCGGGCCTTCTTCACCGGCGTGGGCGACGGTCAGGAAACCTTCGCCACGGGCGCGATCGAACACCCGCTGGAATTTGCTCGGCGGGTGGCCCATCTCGGAGCTGTCCAGACCCACGGCGACAAACGCGTCGCGGAACGGCAGTGCCTGGTCGAGGGTTTTCTGCGCCTGCTCTTCGCTCAAGTGGCGCAGGAAGCTCAGGATCAAGCCGCTGGTGATGCCCAGTTGCTGCTCGCCATCCTTCAACGCGGCGGCGATGCCGTTGAGCACCACTTCGAATGGAATGCCACGGTCGGTGTGGGTCTGCGGATCGAAGAACGGTTCGGTGTGAATCACGTTCTGCGCCTTGCAGCGCAACAGGTAGGCCCAGGTCAGGTCGTAGAAGTCCTGGGAGGTGCGCAGCACGTCGGCGCCCTGGTAATACAGGTCGAGAAACTCCTGCAGGTTATTGAAAGCGTAGGCCTTGCGCAGGGTTTCGACATCGCTCCATGGCAGGGCGATCTTGTTGCGTTCGGCCAAGGCAAACAGCAGCTCGGGCTCCAGCGAACCTTCCAGGTGCAGGTGCAGTTCTGCCTTGGGCAGGGCGTTCAGCCAGTCGTACATAATTCTTTTCTCATCAGGTGCAATGGCGCCATTCTACAGAGGCTCGCTGCAAAAATTGGTAAAACCTGACCAGGCGGTTCATTCCACCGCCTCCTGATCCCGTCTATAAGCGTAGGTATCGGCGAAGCGTGAGAGCAGGAATTGGGCGCAAGTGGTGGCCGGGTATTTCGCCGGCTGCTGCTCATCCTGGCACCCCGGCAGGCATTCGATGCGGGTGTCGGGGTGCGGCTCGGCAAAGAATGGCATCGAATAGCGATCTACGCCCAACGGGCTGATCACCCTGTGTGGCGTCGACAGGTAACGGTCGTTGCTCCAGCGCGCCATCATGTCACCGAGGTTGACCACGAACGTCCCTTCGATCGGCGGGGCGTCGATCCATTCGCCCTTTACGTTCCTGACTTGCAAGCCACCGGCAGAATCCTGGTAGAGCAGGGTGATGCAGCCGTAATCGGTGTGGGCACCGGCGCCTTGCTGATCGATGGAGCTGGCGGTGTGACGCGGCGGGTAGTGAATCATCCGCAATACGCTGACCGGCTCGACAAAGCGTGTGTCGAAAAAGTCGCGCTCGATGCCGAGCGCCATGGTCATTGCCCGCAACAGGGTTTGCGCGAGCGCCTGCATGTCGACGTAGTGCTGCTCCATCAGCGCCTCCCAGCCCGGCACCGATGGATGGCGGTTGGGGCCGCGCAACGGTTTTTCCGCCAGTACTTCGGGATGGTCGAGGGGCAGGTGCAGGCCCATGTCGAAGGTTTCTTTCAGGTCGCTGGGTTTGCTCGGGTCCAGTTGTTCGGTGGCGATGGCGCCGTAACCGCGATGGTGGCGGGACTGGGTGATGTCGATCTTGAGTTTTTCGGCGGTGGGCAGGGCGAAAAATTGCTTGGCGTTGTCGAACACGGCATCGATGCGCGCCGCGCTGATTGGATGACCCTTGATGTAGAAGAATCCCCATTCGCGGCAGGCGAGGTCGATTTGTTGTGCCACGGCTGGCCAGGCGCTGTGATCGTCGCTGTAGAGCGGGCTGATGTCGATGATGGGAAGGCTGTTCATACACAATCCTGGAATACGCTGAAAATCCATTGTGGGAGCGAGCCTGCTCGCGATGGTGTATCAGCTGCATCGAGTCGACTGACACACCATCGCGAGCAAGCTCGCTCCTACAGGGGTTTTGTGTTGGTCGCTGGATTTATTTCGGCATCTCGGCCTTCATTCCTTCCACGTAATAATTCATCGACGCCAGCTCCGTATTCGTCGCGCTAACCCCTGCGGGTATTTTCTCGACCCCGGCCTGGTCCTTGATCGGCCCGGTAAACGGCTGCAGCGCGCCGCTCTTGATATCGGCGATGATCTGTTCGGCTTCGGTTTTCACCGCCGCCGGCACCAGGTCGCTGATCGGCAGTTCAACGGTGCCTTCCTTCAGGCCACCCCAGTAATCCTGGGTTTTCCAGCTGTGGTCGATCACGCTTTGGGTCGCTTGCAGATAATGCGGCGCCCAGTCATTGACGATGGAGGTCAGCACCGCCTTGGGGCCGAAGTGCGCCATGTCCGAAGCGTAGCCCACGGCATATACGCCGCGCCGTTCAGCGGCCTGGATCGGCGCCGGGCTGTCAGTGTGCTGGAACACCACGTCGACGCCCTGGTCGATCAGCGCGTTGGCGGCGTCGGCTTCCTTGCCCGGATCGAACCAGGAGTTGACCCACACCACCTTGATCTCGGTGCCGGGGTTGTACTTGTTCAGGGCCAGTTGAATGGCGTTGATGTCGCGGATCACTTCCGGGATCGGAAACGAGGCGACGTAGCCGATCTTTTTGCTCCTGGTCATCTTGGCCGCGAGGAAACCGCCGACGTAGCGACCTTCATAGGTGCGCGCCAGGTAGGTGCCCAGGTTCTTGTCCTGCTTGTAGCCGGTGGCGTGTTCGAAGGTCACCTGGGGAAACTGCTTGGCGACCTTGAGTGTCGGGTTCATGTAGCCGAACGAGGTAGTGAAGATCAGGTCGTACTTGTCCTTGGCCATGTTGCGGATCACTCGCTCGGCGTCGGCGCCTTCGGCAACGTTTTCCACATAGTTGGTGGTGATCCGGTCGCCGAGTTTTTCCGCCAGCGCCTTGCGCCCCTGTTCATGCTGATACGTCCAGCCGTGGTCGCCGATCGGGCCGATATAGACGAAGCCGACTTTCAGCGGCTCGCTGGCACTGGCGGTAAGGCTGATCCCCAGACCGATGGCGGCGCACAGCAGTTTATGCAGCGGACGTATTTGCATGAATTCGAACCCCATTTTGTTGTGTGTGGTCAGGGCCAATGCAAATTGCTGACCAACAGGACAACATCGGCGTTAGACCGAGGGGAGGCCTTCGCGGGCAAGCCCGCTCCTACAAGGGTTGCGTAAATCCTGTGGGAGCGGGCTTGCCCGCAAAGAGGCCGGGAAGACCGATAAAAGTGCAGTGCCTGGCACAGCTGCCATCCACTGGTGCGCTAAGGTGAAACGAAACGTTAGCGCCGCGCCGCAGTCAGTCACCTATCGCACCTCAACGGCAAAAAGGCCCGCCATGCTCACGATTCTCAAGCAAGAAACCTTTCTGCTGCTGGCCCTGATCGCCGTCGTCGTCGCTTTCCCGCTGGAGCACTGGTTGCTGCACAGCGGCCAGGCCGTCGCACTATCTGCAGGGCTGGTGCTGATCGCGTTCATCGTCGCCGCCTCCATGCGCGTCGCCCATCAGGCCGAACTGCTTGCGGAAAAGGTCGGCGACCCCTACGGCACGATGATCCTGACCCTGGCCGCCGTGCTGGTGGAAGTAGTGATCCTGGCGATCATGATGAGCAACGAAGCCTCGGCCACCCTAGTGCGCGACACCATCTACTCAGCCGTGATGCTCGACATCAACGGCATCCTCGGCCTGGCGGCGTTGATGGGCGGGCTCAAGCACGGCGAACAGTCCTACAACGATGATTCGGCGCGCAGCTACAGCGTGATGATCCTGACCGCCATGGGCGTGTCGATGGTGGTCCCGGAGTTCATTCCCGAAGCCGACTGGAAGCTCTATTCGGCGTTCACCATTGGCGCGATGGTGGTGCTCTATACCTTGTTCCTGCGCATGCAGGTCGGGCCGCACAGTTACTTTTTCAGCTACAGCTACCCGGACAAACGCCGCAAAAAAGAACCCCTGGAGCAGGAGCCGGCACCGATCAACCTGACGTTGTCCATCGGCATCCTGGTATTCGGTGTGGTGGTGATCGGCGCCTTGGCCGAAGTGATGTCCAAGACCCTCGATCTGGGGCTGGAAGGAACGGGCGCACCACCGGTGATCACGGCGATCCTGGTGGCGGCCATTTCGGCCGCGCCAGAGATTCTGACGGCATTGCGCGCGGCGCTGGCCAACCGCATGCAGTCGGTGGTCAACATCGCCCTGGGTGCCTCACTGTCGACGGTGATCCTGACGGTGCCGGTGATGGAGGCGATGGCGCTCTACACCGGCCAGCCGTTCCAGATGGCCATGACCCCGGTGCAGACCGTGATGATCTTCATCACCCTGATCGTCAGCGCGATCAACCTCAACGATGGCGAAACCAACGCCATCGAAGGGATGACTCATTTTGTGCTGTTTGCGACGTTCATCATGTTGTCGTTGCTGGGCCTGTGATCCAACCGAAAATCAAGGTGGAAACTGGATCAATGTGGGAGCGGGCCTGCTCGCGAAGGCGGTGTGTCAGGCAATGAAATATCGACTGACACATCGTCTTCGCGAGCAAGCCCGCTCCCACATTAGATCTCCATAGGCTTAGACGCCTGCGATCAACTGCCGAGCTGCTTGAGTGTGATCAGCGATCAACCCTTTCAGATCCAGCCCTTCGACCTGCCCGTCGATCACTCGCCATTTGCCGCCGACCATCACCCGATCCGCGCGATCGGCACCGCACAACAACAGCGCCGACACCGGATCGTGACTGCCGGAGAAACGCAGTTCATCAAGCTTGAACAACGCCAGGTCCGCCTGCTTGCCCACCGCGATCTCGCCAATATCGGTCCGCCCGAGCAAACTGGCCGAGCCCTTGGTCGCCCAGCCCAGCACGCGCTCTGGAGTGATCTTCTCGGCACCGTAGCGCAGGCGCTGGATGTACAGCGCCTGACGGGTTTCGAGCATCATGTTCGACGCATCGTTGGACGCTGAACCGTCCACGCCGAGACCGAGCAATGCGCCGGCATCGGTCAGCTCGATGGTCGGGCAAATGCCGGAGGCCAGGCGCATGTTAGAGCTCGGGCAATGGCAGATGCCGGTGCCGGCCGCACCGAGGCGAGCGATCTCGTCCGGGTTGAAGTGGATGCCATGGGCCAGCCAGGTACGCGGGCCGAGCCAGCCGACACTGTCCAGGTAATCCACGGTGCGCAGACCGAAACGCTGCAGGCAGAAATCTTCTTCGTCGAGGGTTTCGGCCAGGTGCGTGTGCAGGCGCACGTCGAGTTTATTCGCCAGTTCGGCGCTGGCGGACATGATCTCCGGTGTGACGGAGAAGGGTGAGCAGGGCGCCAGGGCGATCTGGATTTGCGCGCCGTCACCACGTTCGTGGTACTCGGCGATCAGGCGCTGGCTGTCGGCCAGGATGACTTCGCCTTCCTGTACGGTTTGCTGCGGCGGCAGGCCACCGTCCTTTTCACCCAGGCTCATGGAGCCGCGCGTCAGCATGGCGCGCATGCCCAGTTCGCGCACGCTTTCGACTTGCACGTCGATCGCATTTTCCAGGCCTTGCGGGAACAGGTAATGGTGATCGGCAGCCGTGGTGCAACCGGAGAGCAGCAATTCGGCCAGTGCGACTTTGGTGGCCAGGGCGAGTTTTTCCGGCGTCAGCCGTGCCCAGACCGGATACAGGGTTTTCAGCCAGGGAAACAACGGCTGGTTGACCACTGGCGCCCAGGCGCGGGTCAGGGTTTGATAGAAGTGGTGATGGGTGTTGATCAGCCCCGGCAGAATCACATGCTCGCGGGCGTCGAACACTTCGTTGCAAGGCGTGGCAGGCTGCTGGCCGAGGCCAAGCACTTCGACGATCAAACCGTCTTGCAGCACCAGGCCGCCACGGGCATCGAGACCGTTGGCTGTGAAAATGGCGAGGGGATTTTTTAACCAGGTACGGGTCGCAGGCATGTTGGCCGGCTCCTCTGAAAGTTGGGTTCAGGGTTGCCAGCTCAGTGTTGCCCTGTCTGCTGATCCAGGGTCGCCGGGGAGGCGAGGTGCGAAGTGTCGATCAAAAGGGCTTCGCGGGCAAGTCCGGTCCGACCAGACAACGCAAAACCCCATTGGGGCGGTGTAATTACCAGGGAATGGTTTCACCCCGGTAATTGATGAAGTGATGCCCGCCCTTGCCCACATACGCATTCACCTGATCCACCAGCCCCCGCGTGCTGGTCTCTACATCGATGTCAGCACCTTCACCGCCCATGTCGGTTTTCACCCAGCCCGGATGCAGCGACAGCACGGTGAGTTTCTGTTCGCCCAGTTGAGTGACGAAGCTGTTGGTCATGGAATTGAGCGCCGCCTTGCTGGCCTTGTACAGTGCCAGTTCCGGCGCGTCGGGCATGGTCACGCTGCCCAGTACCGAGCTCATGAAGGCCAGCACGCCGCTGTCCGGACGGATTTGCCCGGCAAAACGCTGGGCCAGGTTGATCGGCGCCACGGCGTTGGTGAAGAACAGTTGGCCGACTTCGGCCAGTGTCGCGCCACCGTTGGGCGTCTGCACCTCAGGGCCTTTGACGCCGGCGTTGACGAACAGCAGGTCGAACACTTCGTCCTTCAGTTGCTGACTCAGCGTGATCACCGCTTGCTGATCGTCCATGTCGAGCTTTTCGATCCGCACATTGCCCACTGCCTTGAGGGCTTCGGCGTTTTGCGGATTGCGCACAGTGGCGGTGACTTGCCAACCGTCGGCCAGCAGGGTTTTCACCAGGCCGAGGCCAAGGCCCCGGGAGGCGCCGATGATCAGTGCAGTTCTGGACATGTGTGGCTTCCTTGAAAGTTCAGGGACGTGGGTTCCGGATCCGGCTTGACCCTGGAGCATACTCCAGGCTTTAGCCTTGTTGCTCCCTGAAATTGATGGAGCAATGTCGATGTGGACTTCAACGCAGTATCGTCAGCTGGTACGCGGCAGCGCGTGGTACGACCTGGTCGTCATGGCAGCGTTCGCCACACCCTGGAGTTTTGCCGTGGTGCATGGACTGTTGTCGAGCCTGATGCTGGTGGTTTTCCTGGTGTTTGAATTGGCGTGGGGCGTGGCTCAGGTGTTGCCTGTGCGGGACCCTTCGCGAGCAAGCCCGCTCCCACATTGGATTGGTGTGCACTCGGTCAATTGTGGGAGCGGGCTTGCTCGCGAAGAGGCCGTAACAGTCAGCGCTTAATGCCCGGCCCGCCACGGCTGCCCCAACGAAACCGGCGCATACAAACGGGTGCGCATCCGGTCCCGGGACAGCAGCACCAGCACCACGATGGTCGCCACATACGGCAGCATCGCCAGCAAACTCGACGGAATCGCCAGCCCCAGCCCCTGCGCCACCAGGTGCAGGATGCTGGCGAGCCCGAACAGGTACGCACCGAGCAGCAAACGCCATACCCGCCAACTGGCGAACACCACCAGGGCCAGGGCAATCCAGCCGCGGCCGGCGCTCATGTTTTCCGCCCACATCGGTGTGTAGGCCAGCGACAGGTACGCACCGGCCAACCCGGCCATCGCGCCGCCGAACAACACCGCCAATGCCCGCACGGCCAACACCGGCAAGCCCATGGCACTGGCGGCATCCGGGTTTTCGCCGACCGCCTGGATGATCAGCCCGACGCGGCTTTTCAGCGTCACCCAGGCCACCAGCGCAAACAGCGCGAATGACAGGTACACCAGCAGGTCCTGGGCGAACAGCATCCGCCCGATCAACGGGATCTCGCTCAAGTACGGGATCGCCAGCGGCTCGAAGCCCGCCAGCGGTTTACCCACCCACGCCGCGCCGACAAAGGTCGACAGCCCTACGCCGAAAATCGTCAGGGCCAGACCGGTGGCCACCTGGTTGGCGTTGAAGACCAGCGCCACCAGGGCAAACAACGAGGACAACAGCATCCCGGCGAGCATCGCCAGCAAGACGCCAAGCCAGAGGTTGCCGGTGCTGAACGCGATGATGAAACCGATCACCGCGCCAAACAGCATCATGCCTTCCTGGCCCAGGTTGAGTACGCCGCTTTTCTCGCACACCAGTTCGCCCAGCGCCACCAGCAGCAACGGCGTACCGCAACGAACCATGGCGTAGAAAATGTTGCTCAGCAGATCGATATCCATCACAGCGCTCCTGCTGGTACGGCGGTGGCGGGTGCACGGCGAGCCCAGTGCAGGTTCAAACGGGGTCGGTAGAGAATCAGCACATCGCAGGCGAGCAGGAAAAACAGCATCATCCCCTGGAACAATTGGGTGATCGCCTGCGGCAGGTTCAAGCTCATTTGCGCGTTCTCGCCACCGATGTACAGCAGCGCCATCAACAGGCTGGAAAACAGAATGCCAAGGGGGTTCAAGCGCCCGAGAAACGCCACGGTGATCGCCGCATAGCCGTAGCCGGGCGAAACCTGCGGGACCAATTGCCCGATCGGCCCGCTCACTTCACAGGCACCGGCCAAGCCCGCGAGGCCGCCGCTGATCAACAGTGCCAGCCAGACCAGGCGTTTTTCGCGAAAGCCGACAAAACCGGCTGCGCGCTTGTCCAGCCCAAGCACCTTGATCTGGAAGCCGAGAAAACTTTTCTGCAGCAGCACCCACACCGCCACCAAAGCGAGCAGGGCGAAATACACGCCGGCGTGAACCCGACCGTCTTCCATCAACAGCGGCAAGCGGCTGGCGTCACCGAACATCGCCGACTGCGGAAAGTTGAACCCTTCCGGATCTTTCAGCGGGCCGTGCACGCAAAACAGCAGCAGGTTCAGGGCGATGTAATTGAGCATGATGCTGGTGAGGATTTCATTGGCGTTGAAGTGCGTGCGCAACCAGGCCGTCAGCCCAGCCCATGCGGCACCGGCCAGGGTCCCGGTGAGCAGGATCAGGACCAGTGCCCAGCGACTTTGCAGCTCGATGATATTCACCGCCAAAGCACTGCCGGCCAGGGCGCCGAGCAGCAGTTGGCCTTCGGCGCCGATGTTCCAGATTCGCGCCTGGTACGCAACGGCCAGGCCCAACGCGCAGAGCAGAATCGGTAACGCTTTGACCAGCCATTCGGAGATGCCATACAGGTCGCTGATGGGCGCGATCAACAGCGTATGCAAAGTCAGCAAAGGATCGTGGCCCAAAGCGATAAACAGCAACGAGCCACAGCCCAGGGTCAGGACCGCCGCAAGCAACGGCGAGCACCACAGCATCAGGCTCGATTGCTGGCCACGGGGTTCAAGAGAAAGCAGCATGTGAAACTCCGTTAACGTATTGCGCAGGCGGGTAGGTGAGAGGTGTCGAACTGGCCGGCCATCCAGCCACCAACATCGCTCAGGCGGGTGTCGACGGTGGCCTTGAGCGGCGATAACTGTCCGCCGCACAAGGCACCGAGGCGGTCGCTGATCTGGAACAATTCGTCGAGGTCTTCGGAAATCACCAGGATCGCCGCGCCGGCATCGCGCAGGGCGATCAACGCCCGGTGAATGGTCGCGGCCGCGCCGACATCCACGCCCCAGGTCGGGTGCGCGGCCACCAGCAATTTCGGCTGTTGAAGTATTTCCCGGCCAAGGATGAATTTCTGCAGGTTACCGCCGGACAGGCTGCGGGCCGGTGCCAGGGGGCCGGCTGCCTTGACCCCGAAGCGGCGAATGATGTCTTGCGCCATTGCCAGGACCTTGGCGCGCTGAATCAGCCCCTTGCTCACCAACCCGTGCTGGAATGCAGTAAGCAGGGCGTTGTCCGCCAGGCTCAGGTCCGGTACGGCGCCATGCCCCAGGCGTTCGGCCGGGACGAAGGCCAGTCCGCGCTGGCGGCGGGCATCGGGGCGTAAATGCGCGACCGCTTCGCCGCCGAAACGGATGGTCGCAGCGTCGTTGCGGCCCAGCCGTTCTTCACCGCTGAGCAACGCCAGCAGTTCATCCTGACCATTGCCGGCGACACCGGCGATGCCGACTATCTCGCCGCTGCGCACCGCAAGGTCGATGGCCTTGAGCGAACAGCCGAACGGGTCCGGGTTGTGCCAGGACAAGCCTTGCATGTGCAAAAACACATCGCTGCCCGTCACCTTCGGGTAATCGGTGATCAACTCCGCCGCATCGCCCACCATCAGGCGCGCCAGTTGCCGATCCGAGTATTCGGCCGGCACGCAATGGCCGGCCACTCGTCCGCCGCGCAACACGGTGGCGCTGTGGCACAGCGCACGCACTTCGGCGAGTTTATGGCTGATGAACAGAATGCTGCAGCCCTCGGCAGCCAGTCGGCGCAAGGTCACGAATAAATCGTCGGCCTCCTGCGGGGTCAACACCGAGGTCGGTTCGTCGAGAATCAGCAGGCGGATGTCCTGCATCAGGCAGCGAATGATTTCCACCCGTTGCCGCTCGCCGATGGACAGGCTGTGGACAAGTCGCTGCGGCTCCAGCGCCATGCCGTAGCGCTGCGACACTTCGCTGATTTTGCGTTCAAGCTGGCTGGGCGTGCCTGCCGCCGGGCCCATGGCCAGGGCGATGTTCTGCGCCACACTCAAGGTTTCAAACAGCGAGAAGTGCTGGAACACCATGCCGATCCCCAGGTCGCGAGCCTGGGCCGGGTTGCGCAGGGTCACGGGCTGGCCATGCCAGAATATCTCGCCGGCGTCGGCATGCACGACGCCGTAGATGATCTTCATCAGGGTGCTTTTGCCTGCACCGTTTTCGCCGAGCAGGGCGTGGATTTCACCCGGGGCGATGGTCAGGTCGATGGCATCGTTGGCCAGGCAGCCGGGGTAGCGTTTACTGATTCTGCTCAGTTGGAGGCGGGGCGTTGGATCGGCGATGGGCATGACAGGCTCGGTTCGATGGAGTGCATGCCTGTGGATAAAGCAATTTTCTGGCCATCAGGTCAGGAAATTTGCCTGGGCCGCGTGCGCCAAGCCACTTTGCGCGCAGGCAGGCCGGGACGCACCGCAAACCGGGCACCACAAAAGTGCAGGGCGGTTGAGCCGGCTCCGGTTTTGCGCGTGGTCTCTTGATCAAAAAATGAGCATTCGCCGGCAAGCCATGCCGGATATGCAGCCGCGCCAGCCATGAACGGGTTATCCACAGATTGCTCCACAGTATTTGTGCGCAAGCTCAAGGGACGGGCATAAGCGTGGGGCGGCTATCTTCTAAAAGTGCTAAACCACTCTAACTAATTGTTTTTAATTGGATTTAACAATTTTATGGGCGAAATGGACGAAAAATGAGCAAAGCCCGCAAAGCCGCATGACAGAAGGGTTACAGCGTTATGTGCTCAGGTTATCCACAGTCGGGTGCACAGCAGATGTGGGCAACTATGGAATATGCAAAAAATGCGCGTGCCCCAAAAGATCGCAGCCTGCGGCAGCTCCTACAGGATGTCCGCGATCCCCTGTAGGAGCCGCCGCAGGCTGCGATCTTTTGATCTTGCTAGTGCTGCAACACAATCCGTCCACGACTCAAGTCGGCGAGTAGAGATTGCAATGTGTCGATCTGCCCGGCACCCACCGCTAATTGCAGTTCAACGCCATTGGCCGTGAAATCCTCGTGCACCACCAGCCCACCAAGTTCCGCAACCCGCAGCTTGACCAACGCCAACTCACCAAACGCACAGGCACAGCGCACCGGCACCCGACTGATCAACTCAATCTTCGGCGCCGTTTGCAGGCACTTATTGGCACCGCCGCCGTAAGCCCGGGCCAGTCCACCGGTGCCCAGTTGAATGCCGCCATACCAGCGAATCACCAGTACGACGACCTGATCACAATCCTGTGCCTCGATGGCCGCCAGGATCGGCCGCCCAGCCGTGCCGCCGGGTTCGCCATCGTCAGTGCTGCGGTATTGATCGCCGAGCTTCCACGCCCAGCAATTGTGCGTCGCGTTCGGATCGCTGTGCTGGGCAATGAAAGCCTGGGCTTCGGCGGGGCTGCCGATCGGCGCGGCGAAGGTGATGAAGCGGCTTTTGCGAATCTCTTCGCGGTATTCGCAGAAGTCGCTGAGGGTAAAAGGCATAGGGGTCTTAGAGAGAGGGTGTCAGGCCGCAGCCTTTGAGAATGATACGGATCAGGTTGTTGCCGGCGTCTTCCATGTCTTGCTTGGTCAGCTTGCTGCGCCCGCTGACCCGGCAGATCTGCGTGGCGAAGTCGGCGTAATGCTGGGTGCTGCCCCACAACAGGAAAATCAGGTGCACCGGGTCGACCGGGTCCATTTTGCCAGCGTCGATCCACGCCTGGAACACCGCGGCACGGCCCTGGAACCAGGTGCGATAGTCCTGGTTGAAATATTCGGTCAGGCATTCGCCGCCACTGATGACCTCCATGGCGAAGATTCGGGAGGCTTGCGGCTGGCGCCGGGAAAACTCCATCTTGGCGCGGATATAGCGGGTCAGGGCTTCGGCCGGGTCGTCTTGCGCAGTGAGGGTATTGAAGGTGCTGTCCCACAACTCGATGATGTTGCTCAGCACCGCCACGTACAAACCGAGTTTGTTGGTGAAGTAGTAATGGAGGTTCGCTTTCGGCAAGCCGGCATTCAGGGCGATGGTGTTCATGCTGGTGCCCTTGAACCCGTGACGGGCGAACTCGTCTTCGGCTGCTTTGATGATGGTCTCTTCGTTCTTCTGACGAATGCGGCTGGCGGGTTTGCCGCTGTGGGCTGGGACTTCAAAGGTCATAGGCACTTCCGGACAAGGGGGTGGGTGCATCCAGTGCGTTGATAGCGTAAAACCGAATACACCACAACCGGATGTTCAGCGTGTTGCGGCCAGGCTTTCGAGAAAACTTTCCAGAACCAGGTGCGGACGACGCCCCTTGCGGGTCACCGAAGCCAGGCTGAGATCATAGAATCGGCTTTTTGATTTCAATGCGCGCAACCGGCCTTGCTGCACCCAAAGGCTGGCGTAATGGTCCGGCAGGTAGCCGATGTAGCGCCCGGTCAGGATCAGGAACGCCATGCCCTCGCGGTCCGACGCGCTGGCGGTGCAGTTGAGCGCCTGATAATGCGCCTGGATATCCGCTGGCAAACGGAAGGTCGGGGCGATGGCGTCCTGGCTGTTCAAACGCCCGTCGTCCAGTTGCTTGTCATCGACATAAAACAGTGGGTGGCCAACCGCGCAGTACAGCAGCGAGCGTTCGCTATACAGCGGCTGATACTCCAGCCCCGACAGCGCACTGGCCTGCGGCACTACGCCGACATGCAGGCGCCCGTCGAGCACGCCTTGTTCCACTTCGTTGGGCGCGATCATGCGGATCTGGATCTGCACGTCCGGGCCGCGTTCCTTCAATTGCGACAGGGCGTGGGTGATGCGCATGTGGGGCAGGGTGACCAGGTTGTCGGTCAGGCCGATGGTCAATTCGCCGCGCAAGTGCTGGTGCAGGCCGTTGACCTCGGTGCGGAAACTTTCCAGGGCATTTAGCAGCTGCAACGCCGATTGATAAACCTCACGACCTTCTTCGGTCAGGGAAAAACCGGCACGGCCACGTTGGCACAGGCGCAAACCCAGGCGCTGCTCCAGATCGCTCATCTGCTGGCTGATGGCCGAGCGGCCGATACCGAGCACGCTTTCAGCCGCAGAGAAGCCGCCACTTTCGACCACGCTGCGAAAGATCCGCAGCAGGCGAATATCAAAGTCGCTGACTTGCGCCAGTGGATCGGGGCGACGGCTGGACATGCGTTTACTCGATAGTTTAGTGAGGGGCTGACTGAAGGTTAGAAAAGTTGCATTTCACCGACTTTATCCCCGTGGCAATTTAGCTGCAACAGCGGTTTCAATCCTTACGCGCTTATTGCCTTGCGAGGTTTCACCCATGAACTTGCCTGAAAACGCCCCGACATCCCTGGCCAGCCAGCTCAAGCTCGATGCTCACTGGATGCCGTACACCGCCAACCGTAACTTTCAGCGCGATCCGCGCCTGATCGTGGGTGCCGAGGGCAGCTGGCTGATCGACGACAAGGGTCGCAAGGTCTATGACTCGCTGTCGGGTCTGTGGACCTGCGGCGCAGGGCACACTCGCAAGGAAATCCAGGAAGCGGTCGCCAAGCAACTGGGCACACTCGATTACTCGCCAGGCTTCCAGTACGGTCACCCGCTGTCGTTCCAGCTGGCAGAGAAAATCACCGACCTGACCCCGGGCAACCTGAACCACGTGTTTTTCACCGACTCGGGCTCCGAGTGCGCCGACACCGCCGTGAAAATGGTGCGTGCCTACTGGCGCCTGAAAGGCCAGTCGACCAAGACCAAGATGATTGGTCGTGCCCGTGGCTACCACGGCGTGAACATCGCCGGTACCAGCCTGGGTGGCGTCAACGGCAACCGCAAGTTGTTCGGCCAGGCGATGATGGACGTCGATCACCTGCCGCACACCTTGCTGGCGAGCAATGCGTTCTCCCGTGGCATGCCGGAGCAGGGCGGTATCGCCCTGGCTGACGAACTGCTCAAGCTGATCGAGCTGCACGATGCCTCGAACATCGCGGCGGTATTCGTTGAGCCTCTGGCCGGTTCCGCTGGCGTACTGGTTCCGCCGCAGGGTTACCTGAAACGTCTGCGCGAGATCTGCGATCAGCACAACATCCTGCTGGTGTTCGACGAAGTGATCACCGGTTTCGGCCGTACCGGCAACATGTTCGGTGCCGACACCTTTGGCGTGACCCCGGACCTGATGTGCATCGCCAAGCAAGTCACCAATGGTGCGATCCCGATGGGCGCGGTCATTGCCAGCTCCGAGATCTACCAGACGTTCATGAATCAGCCGACGCCTGAATACGCGGTGGAATTCCCCCACGGCTACACCTATTCCGCACACCCGGTGGCGTGCGCCGCCGGCCTGGCAGCACTGGATCTGCTGCAGAAGGAAAACCTGGTACAGAGCGTCGCCGAAGTCGCACCGCATTTCGAAAACGCGCTGCATGGCCTCAAGGGCACCAAGAACGTCATCGACATTCGTAACTATGGCCTGGCGGGTGCGATCCAGATCGCGCCACGTGACGGCGACGCCATCGTGCGTCCGTTCGAAGCGGGCATGGCCTTGTGGAAAGCCGGGTTCTACGTGCGCTTCGGCGGCGACACCCTGCAGTTCGGCCCAACGTTCAACAGCAAGCCGCAGGACCTGGATCGTCTATTCGACGCGGTCGGCGAAGTGCTCGGCAAGATCGACTGATTTCTCCTTACATACCTACAAACAACGGGCGCGCCGATTCGGGCGCGCCTGTGGACAACTTTTCAGGAGCTTCCATGAGCGTTATTCCGCATTTGATCAATGGCGAACTGGTGACCGAGAACGGTCGCGCGGTTGATGTGTTCAACCCGTCCACCGGCCAGGCTATCCACAAGTTGCCGCTGGCGACTCGCGAAACCATCCAGAGCGCTATCGACGCGGCCAAGGCTGCATTCCCGGCCTGGCGCAATACGCCACCGGCCAAGCGTGCCCAGGTCATGTTCCGCTTCAAGCAACTGCTGGAGCAGAACGAAGGACGTATCGCCCAACTGATCAGCGAAGAACACGGCAAGACCCTGGAAGACGCCGCCGGTGAACTGAAGCGCGGTATCGAGAACGTCGAGTTCGCTTGCGCGGCGCCGGAAATCCTCAAGGGCGAATACAGCCGCAACGTCGGCCCGAACATCGATGCATGGTCCGACTTCCAGCCATTGGGCGTAGTGGCCGGTATCACTCCGTTCAACTTCCCGGCCATGGTGCCGCTGTGGATGTACCCGCTGGCCATCGTCTGCGGCAACTGCTTCATCCTCAAGCCATCCGAGCGTGATCCGAGCTCGACGCTGCTGATTGCCCAGTTGCTGCTGGAAGCCGGTTTGCCGAAAGGCGTATTGAGCGTGGTGCACGGCGACAAGACTGCGGTGGACGCGCTGATCGAAGCGCCGGAAGTCAAGGCACTGAGCTTCGTCGGTTCGACCCCGATTGCCGAGTACATCTATAGCGAAGGCACCAAGCGCGGCAAACGCGTCCAGGCCCTGGGTGGTGCGAAGAACCACGCGGTGCTGATGCCGGATGCCGATCTGGACAACGCGGTCAGCGCACTGATGGGCGCGGCTTACGGTTCCTGCGGCGAGCGCTGCATGGCAATCTCGGTAGCCGTGTGTGTCGGCGACCAGGTTGCAGATGCTCTCGTGGCCAAACTGGTTCCACAAATCCAGGCGCTGAAAATCGGTGCTGGCACTTCCTGCGGTCTGGACATGGGCCCTCTGGTCACGGGGCAAGCGCGGGACAAGGTCAGCGGTTACGTAGAAGACGGCGTAGCAGCCGGTGCGACACTGGTCGTGGACGGTCGTGGTCTGACCGTGGCCGGTCATGAGGAAGGCTTCTTCCTGGGTGGCTGCCTGTTCGACAACGTCACGCCAGAAATGCGCATCTATAAAGAAGAGATCTTCGGGCCGGTGCTGTGCGTCGTCCGTGTGAACAGCCTGGAAGAGGCGATGCAACTGATCAACGATCACGAGTACGGCAACGGCACCTGCATCTTCACCCGTGACGGGGAAGCGGCGCGCCTGTTCTGCGACGAGATCGAAGTCGGCATGGTCGGCGTTAACGTACCGTTACCGGTGCCAGTGGCCTACCACAGCTTTGGTGGCTGGAAACGTTCGCTGTTCGGCGACCTGCATGCCTACGGCCCGGATGGTGTGCGTTTCTACACCCGCCGCAAAGCCATCACCCAGCGCTGGCCGCAACGTGCGAGCCATGAAGCTTCGCAGTTCGCTTTCCCTAGTTTGTAAGTAGAAGGGTAAAGACGGCCGACCCAACGGGTCGGCCTTTTTGTTTCTGGTGCTTTTTAGCTATATGACAGTTTTGTGAAAATAGAGGTTGACGGCAGATTCTGGAAGCCTATAATTCGCCCCACTTCCGGCGCAGCCGAAACGGAAAACTCCTTGGTAAACAATGAGTTACGTAG
>NZ_CATKQQ010000017.1:0-43809 GCF_949767605.1 Pseudomonas sp. IT-P218 | reverse complement strand
TTGTCAGGCGAGGAAGATGTCGGCTGTGCGGGCCTCTTCGCTGGCAAGCCAGCTCCTACAGGTTGTTGGGTGTTGCCGGGAATTGCGTCTGGCGGTGATCACCTTGTAGGAGCTGGCTTGCCAGCGAAGGCGGTTTGTCAGGCGAGGAAGATGTCGGCTGTGCCGGCCTCTTCGCTGGCAAGCCAGCTCCTACAGGTTTGTTGGGTGTGAATGTTGAACTCCCGATCCTGGGGCTGACTCCTAATTCACAACACACTGCACATGACCCAGTTGTGGCGATGACCCACCAACAAGCCGGCGCGATATTCCAAACCGATCTTCCAGCCCGCCTGGACCGCTTGCCGTGGGGCCGCTTTCACACCCTGCTGGTGGTCGCGCTGGGCATCACCTGGTTGCTCGACGGCCTGGAAGTGACCCTGGCCGGCTCGGTGTCCGGCGCGCTGAAAAACAGCCCCGACCTGCGCATGAGCAACTTCGATATTGGCCTGGCCGGTGGCATCTATATAGCCGGCGCCGTGGTCGGTGCCTTGCTGTTCGGCTGGCTGACCGATCGCCTCGGGCGGCGCAAACTGTTCTTCATGACGTTATGGCTGTATGTCGGCGCCACGGCGGCCACGGCGTTTTCCTTCAATCTGGAAAGCTTCCTGCTGTTGCGCTTCCTCACCGGCATGGGGATTGGCGGCGAATACACGGCAATCAATTCGACGATCCAGGAATTCACCCCGGCACGCTATCGCGGCTGGGTCGACCTGATCATCAACGGCACCTTCTGGTTAGGCGCAGCCCTGGGCGCCGGCGGGGCCATTGTCCTGCTCGACCCGCAGGTGGTCGGCGGCGACCTGGGCTGGCGCCTGTGCTTCGGCATCGGTGCCGCGCTGGGCCTGGTGATCCTGGTGATGCGCCTGTGGCTGCCGGAAAGCCCGCGCTGGCTGGTGATCCATGGTCGGCACGATGAGGCGCGACAGATCGTCGAAGGCATCGAAGCGCGTCTGCGCGAAGAAGGCCATGAACTGCCGGCCGTGACCGCTCAACCCCTGCGCCTGCACGCGCGGGACCATACGCCGCTGGCGGAGATCTTCCATACCCTGTTCGTCAGCTTCAGGCGCAGGGCGCTGGTGGGGATGACCCTGATGGCTGCGCAGGCGTTCTTCTACAACGCGATCTTCTTCACCTATGCGCTGGTGCTGACCGATTTTTACCAGGTGCCCGCCGAGCAGGTTGGTTGGTACGTATTGCCCCTGGCACTGGGCAATTTCTGCGGGCCGCTGCTGTTGGGGCGACTGTTCGACGTGATCGGCCGACGGGTGATGATCAGCTTCACCTACGCGACGTCCGGGATCCTGCTAGCGCTCAGTGGTTATGCCTTCGAGCAGGGCTGGCTGGATGTCACCCAGCAAGCCGCGGCATGGATGGTGATCTTCTTTTTCGCCTCGGCAGCGGCCAGTTCGGCCTACCTGACCGTGGCAGAAACCTTCCCCCTGGAAATCCGCGCCTTGGCCATCGCTGTGTTCTACGCGTTTGGCACTGGCCTGGGCGGCATCATCGGGCCGATGCTGTTTGGCCAACTGATCCAGACCCAGCAACGCGGCAGTCTGTTGATCGGTTATCTGATCGGCGCGGCGTTGATGTGTGTGGCGGCGCTGGTGCAAGGGGTTTGGGGCGTGGCGGCGGAGCGGCGGGCGTTGGAGCAGGTGGCCCGGCCGTTGTCCCAGGCTGCGGACCCATGAACAGAATCAAAGCCCACCGCCGAAGCGATACTGCCAGATCATGCCAACAGCATCGAATTCGCTGCCGGTGCGGGTATATCCGCCATTACTTGCATTGAGCTTGATCGAATGGTTGCGGTTCAACGGCAGCGTGAGGGTGCACCCGTAGCGGGAGTTTTCCTGATAATCGTGGTTACTGACCCCATCAACCGAGCTTTTACCACCTTCGAACCAGGTCGCATCCAGCGAAGCCCAGACACCGTTGTCAAATGCATAGATAAGATGCCCCTGTACCTGGTAGATCGGGTCCTGGGACAGTACGCGGTCGCCGAGTAATTGGTCATTGTCGGTGAAAAACGTGCCCGCGCCCGACAGTTCCAAGGTCACTTGCCCCACACGCTTGGAAACCCCGAGTTCAGGCTTGAACGACCAGCGATTGTTGCCCAGGTTAATCAGCCTGCTGTCGTCGTATTGGCCCAGTGGCGCCGTGACCGCCAGGCTGGCGCCGATGATCACATCCTGTTGGTAGCTGGGGAACTCGGCCAGGGACATCGCCGGGGCACCATATAGGTTGACCGAAAAACGAAACCTGGGGTCGATCAACCCGGTGACATCACGCTTCCTGGGCTCACCGGCAAGCAGCGCAGAGCCGGTCAATTTCGCCTCGGGCACGACGACATCGAACTTCCCCGAACGACCCCAGACGTCCAGGGACCGGGCAAAGGCGAACACGACCGTCTCGATCTTGAGCTTGGCATCTTCCAGCGGAATCGAGGGATTGGCCGTCACGTTGCCATGCAGATCGCTGTAGCCGAGGAGCAAAAAATTGATACCGACCGGCGTATTGGCATAGGACCTGGGCTCGAGATCCTCTGCCACTGCACCGGTGGCGAGCATGGCGAGCGAAGCGGATGTGAACCGAATCAACCTGACGACGTAGAGAGTGTGTTTCATCCACATTCGCTCGCTTGCTGTGAGGACCTCCGGGGTTCTATGAGTTGTAGCGCATCTGCATATGTTTGGCACATACAGCGGCCACCAGCACTGCACGGTCGCACTTGCAGTTTGATCGTATATCCCAGGTCGATCGGTGCCTGGGCATTCCGTTTATTGGATGGGAGGTAATAGCGAATCGGGATAGAATCTGGAAGAAGACCGATTACTGCAAGGGGTCGTCAAAGAACGCGGAATTTAGAGTACGCTCAGCGTGCGCAGTGGCGGGTACCCAGCGATGCAGCGTAGGAACGGACACGCCATGTTTCTTGGACACGTCCTTGTTCGGAACGCCACTTGCCAGCAAATTTTTATTTAAATGTTGCTTTTGTTGTCTGCGTCTTCGAGAACGCTGGGGAGCTGCGTCAACAATTCCGGCAACGCGGTTTTAACCGTCTCCCATACGACATCCAGGTTGATATCGAAGTACCCGTGAGCAATACGGTTGCGCATCCCA
The DNA here is from genome assembly GCF_949767605.1 of Pseudomonas sp. IT-P218. NCBI lineage: Bacteria > Pseudomonadati > Pseudomonadota > Gammaproteobacteria > Pseudomonadales > Pseudomonadaceae > Pseudomonas > Pseudomonas sp. IT-P218. The sequence goes on along the minus strand of NZ_CATKQQ010000017.1, from coordinate 40,653 downwards.
CGCATGCTGCGCCATGGCACTTGCGAGTGTTCTAGAATGAACTCTGCGTAACCATCCATTACCTTTGTCGCCGCCTCTCCTATGATGATGAGGCTCATAATGATGGCTTGTTGCGTACGCTTGTCTTCAAGGAACTCGACTTTGTCCAAACCCTCTATGAAGCCACAGGCATCCACTGCGGCCTGTTGCATATGTCCGAGGTAATCAACCAGGCGATTCTCATTCATACTGGCTTGGCCTCTGCGAGGACCTGGCCTCGAAACTTCGACGGCAAATCGCTGGGAGTCAACAAATCAACATGGATGCCAAGCAGTGACTCCAATTCAACTTGTAAGCCACCCAGGTCAAACAGTGTTGCGCCGGGTAATGCATCGACCAGTAGGTCGAGGTCACTGCCATCCAGATCGGTACCGCGCAGCACCGACCCGAAGATACGTGGATTAGTCACGCGAAAGCGGCTCACCATTTCTCGGACGGCACTTCGCTTTAGGTCAAGCGCGAGTGAAGGGCGCATAGGGGCTTTTCCTTATCGAAACTCAATGAAGGCTAGGGGATCGAGAATAGTGTTTCAACAACTATTTTCGAGAACCTCAAGCCTTGGTTTCGGCGTGCCACTTGCGTCGTGGATTGGCCTCACGGAAACCCATGATTATATGAACGAGGAATCCGTATGCCGCGCCGCCCCGATCCTTTGCGCCCACTGAGCGCGCCGCTTGGTTAATGAACGATGCAGGGGAGGGACACTGCTGGTGCCCCCCCCCCATGAATCAGCGCACCAGGCAAGGCTGCTTGTTGTTGAAGCTCCACCCAGGCATCAGGAACTGCATGGCGACGCTGTCGTCCCGGGCGCCGAGGCCCATGCCTTTGTAGAGTTCGTGCGCCTTGGCCACGGCGTCCATGTCGATGTCCACGCCCAGGCCATGCCGGGTCGGAACCTTGACGTAGCCACCTTCGATTTTCAGCGGCTCTCGGGTCAGGCGCTGGCCGTCCTGCCAGATCCAGTGCGTGTCGATCGCGGTGATCTCTCCCGGTGCGGCGGCGGCAACTTGGGTGAACATGGCCAGGGAGATATCGAAGTGGTTGTTGGAATGAGAACCCCAGGTCAGGCCCCAGTCGTGACACATCTGGGCGACACGGACCGAGCCCTGCATCGTCCAGAAATGCGGATCGGCAAGCGGGATATCGACCGATTGCAGTTGAATGGCATGGCCCATTTCGCGCCAGTCGGTGGCGATCATGTTGGTGGCGGTCTTCAGGCCCGTGGCACGGCGGAATTCGGCCATGACCTCGCGGCCCGAGTAGCCGTTTTCCGCACCGCACGGGTCTTCGGCATAGGCGAGGGCGTGGTGCTGGTCCCGGCACAGGCGGATGGCTTCCTTGAGCGACCAGGCGCCATTGGGGTCAAGGGTAATGCGGGCGTCAGGAAAACGTTCGGCCAGCGCGGTGACCGCTTCGATTTCTTCATCGCCGCGCAGCACACCGCCCTTGAGCTTGAAGTCGTTGAAGCCGTATCGGGCCTTTGCGGCTTCGGCAAGGCGCACGACCGCTTCGGCGCTCATCGCTTTCTCATGGCGTAGCCGCAACCACTCGTCTTCAGCGTCGGATTCGTTGCGGTAGGCCAGGTCCGTGACAGTGCGGTCGCCGATGTAGAACAGGTAGCCGAGCATTTTCACTGCATCGCGTTGCTGCCCTTCGCCCAGCAATGCAGCCACCGGAACCTCGAGGAACTGACCCAGCAGGTCGAGCAGCGCGGCTTCCATCGCGGTCACCGCGTGAATGGTGATGCGCAGGTCGAAGGTCTGCAGGCCGCGACCCGCCGCATCACGGGAAGCAAAGGTGCTGCGCATCTGATTGAGGATGCGTTGGTACTGGCCGATGGGCTGGCCGATCACCAGGCTGCGAGCGTCTTCCAGGGTTTCGCGGATGCGTTCGCCGCCCGGTACTTCGCCCACGCCGGTGTGACCGGCACTGTCCTTGAGAATGACAATGTTGCGGGTGAAGAACGGCCCGTGGGCACCGCTCAGGTTGAGCAACATGCTGTCGTGCCCCGCGACGGGTACGACCTGAAAACTGGTGACGACAGGGGACTGGGTGGTGTTGGCAGTCTGTTCAGCGTTCATGGCAAATTCCTGCGTAATAAGGTCGGTCAGCGATCAATGGGTTCAGTGAGCTTTGCTCAGGGTCGCACCCGTTGCAGCGGCGTTTGGCGGCGTCAGCAGGGACGATGCTTTCGGCGAAGTCCTGGCGAAGAACACCAGGATCGCGGCGAGTACCGAAGTGCCGGCCAGCCCATAGAGGCCGCCCTGGATCGACCCGGTTGTCTGTTCCAGGAAGCCGAAGGTCGTGGGGGCGACGAAACCACCCAGGTTGCCAATCGAGTTGATCAGCGCGATGACGGCGGCGGCGATGCGGGCATCCAGGTAGCCCTGGGGGATTGGCCAGAACAGCGAAGACGCTGACTTGAAGCCGATTGCCGCGAAACAGATGGCGACGAAAGCGAAGATCGGCCCGCCGGTGGTGGACAGGAACATGCCAGCCGCTGCAATCAGCAGGGCAGTGGCGACCCATGCTTGCTGGAACTTGAACTTGCTCGACAGGGCGGCAAACGAGTACATGGCGATGATCGAGATCAACCAGGGAATCGAGTTGAAAAACCCGACCTGCACATCGCTCAGGTCGCCCATTTTCTTGATGATGCTGGGCAGCCAGAAGGTCGCTGCGTAGATCGTCAATTGAATGCAGAAGTACAAGGCGCAAAACAGCAGGATCTGACGATCCTTGAGGAGCTTGCCAATGGTCGGTTTCACGGTGGTCAGCGCTTCACGCTCGCGTTGCTCCTGATCGATGGCACCGACCAGTGCGTCTTGCTCTTCACGGGTCATCCACTTGGCATCATGAGGTTTGGAGTCAAGCCAGAACCAGACGAAAAAGCCCAAAAATACCGAGGCCAGGCCTTCGATGGCGAACATCCATTGCCAGCCGTGAAAACCGAAACCTTCGATCTGCAGCAGGGCACCCGACAGCGGGCCTGAAATCAGCGAGGCAACGGCCGAGCCACTGAGGAAGATGGCGATGGCCTTGCCGCGCTCGACGCCTGGCAACCAGCGGGTGAAGTAATAGATCACGCCAGGGAAGAAGCCTGCTTCGGCGACGCCCAGCAGAAAACGCAGGATGTAGAAGTGGGTTTCGTTCTGGATGAAGGCCATCAGCGTGGCGACGATGCCCCAGGTGAACATGATGCGGGTCAGCCAGATACGGGCACCGACTTTTTGCAGCAGCATGTTGGAAGGTACTTCGAACAGCGCATAGCCAATGAAGAACAGGCCTGCTCCCAGGCCATAGGCGGCAGCGCCTATACCGAGGTCATGTTCCATGTGGGTGCGCACGAAACCGATATTGACCCGGTCGATGTAGTTGAGGATGAACATGATCACGAACAGCGGGAGTACATGCCTCTTCACTTTGCTCACGGCGCGCGCGAGAACCGAATCACTTTCTGGAACCACAGATGCATTGCTTGAATTGTTCACAATTCAAATCTCCCACTGATTATTTTTATGCGGGTTTTAGCGTCACACCGGCGGCTTGTTGGGATCTTTGATGCGCCTTGTGTTGATAGACATCATACAAGTGGATTTTCTACTTCGCAATGCGAGGGTTTGCGTTTTTGTCGTCGTACTGCGCGATGAGAAATAGCTTACTGTGCATTTTGACTAGTATTGGCTAGTGTTTATGCCATGAATTGAGTTTGTGCGGTGAGGTTTTTTACGTCGATCAGAGGAGAAGGCTGTCACTCGGTTTTCGGTTGATAGGTGTGTTGTCATACAAGCTAGGGCCGTGTTGGCCCAACGAAGTACGTGCACAGTTCGCCAGGGAGTCACGGGTGGGTGTTAAGCTCTCAAGAGCGAAATTCTGTGGACTCAAATCTATGCAAATTGAAAGCGGAACCCCTGTCCGTAGACGATCCGCCAACCTGGCCCAGGGTGTGGTCGAAGCACTGACCCAGCGTATTTTGCTCGGACAATTGAAACCGGGCGAAAAGCTGCCCTCGGAATCCACCATCGTTCTCGAGCATGGCGTAAGCCGCACCGTTGTCCGGGAGGCGATCTCCAAGCTGCAAGCTTCGGGGTTGGTCGAGACACGACACGGCATCGGCACGTTTGTGCTGGAGCAGCAATCGCAGCCAGGGCTACGCCTGCATGTGGATACGGTCGCCAGTGTCAGGAGCATGCTGGAGTTGAGGCTGGGCCTGGAAGTGCAGGCTGTTGCGCTGGCGGCTGTTCGTCGAACTGACGATCAGCTCGCTCGCATGCGCCAGGCCTTGACTGATTACCAGGCTTCGCTGGCTAACAACGACAGTTGCGTCGAGGAGGACAAGCGCTTTCACCAGATCATTGCCGAAGCCACCGGCAATACTTTTTTCACGGAAATCATGCAGCACCTGGGCAACGCCATGATTCCTCGTAACCAGGTGAAGGTCGACGAGCGTGGAAGCGCTGACTTTTCACAATTGGGGCATCTGGCGAGTCTGGAGCACGAAGCGATTTTCAACGCGATCAAGCGCCAGGATCCCGATGCAGCTCGGGCTGCGATGGTGCTGCACTTGACCAATAGTCGGGATCGGTTTTCGGGAAACTGAAAAATTGTTGCGCCAGATGGCGAAATTCAGCACGGCGTTCAGGTCCGTGCCAGCGGCTGAATGACGGCTTCCCGGCAAAGGTGGGATTCTGACCGCAAAGGTGAAAGGGGATCAGACAGCTGCGTGCGGTCCATAGCGTTTCGGATGCACGCAGCTTGCTCAACTCGACAGCACTACAGCAACGAAATCGGGTAGCTGATAAACAGTCGGTTTTCGTCAAACTCATTGGTGCTGAACGTTTTGCGAATGCTGGAGTTTCGCCATTTCACGGTCAGGTTTTTCAAGGCACCCGACTGCACGACGTAAGCCAGTTCCGATTCCCGGCCCCATTCCTTGCCATCGGTTATAGCGCCCGAGTGCACGTTGTCGCCACTCAAGTAACGATTCATCAGGGTCAGGCCAGGGACGCCGACCGTGACGAAGTTGAAATCGTGACGGACCTGCCAGGAGCGCTCCTGGGCGTTATCGAAACTGGAGTTGTAGCTGTCGTTGGCCAAGGTACCGCCGCTGGCACCGTTGACCCGCATCCACGCGGTATCGCCGGTGAGCTTTTGCAGGCCGACGTAAAACGTATTGCCGCCCAGTTTTGCCGAGAACAGGCCGAAGGCGGTCTTGTTGTCCATGTCGCCAGCCAGATGGGCACCGTCTTCCTTGCCGGTGAAAAAGCCCATGTTGGCGCCGAGCGTCCAGTCGCCCACGGGTTGGCTGTGGCTCAGGCTGAAGTACTGTTGCTGATAGATGTCCTTGAGTTCGTCGTACCAGAGCCCAACGGTCGTGCGCTTGTCGTTGAAGGTGTATTCACCGCCACCGAAGTTGAATCGATCGGAGGTGAACGCCGCTTTGCCGTTCATGGACATGTCTTCCATGCTCGCATCATTGCGCGGGCTGTTCTGTCTGATCTGACCGCCATACAACGTCAGCCCGCCGATTTCCTGGGAGGTGACCTGCGCGCCACGAAAGGTCTGCGGCAACGAACGACCATCATCGGAACGCAGGATCGGCAGGGTGCTGGCCCATTCGCCGACTTTTACCACCGTTTTTGAAACCTTGGCCTTGGCGGCAACCCCCAGCCGTCCGAAGTTGTCAGCGGGGCGCCCATCATCATGAACCGGCAAAAGCTGAGTGCCGGAGGTGCCTTTGCCGCCGTCGAGCTTCTGCGAATAAAGCCCCAGCACATCAACGCCGAACCCTACCGGCCCAGGGGTGTAGCCGGAGCGTGCATCGAGGATAAAGTTTTGCGTCCATTCCTCCGCCTTGTTCTGCGGTGCGGCACTGTTCGGGTAGGCGGGATTGACGAAGTTGCGATTGATGTAGGCATTGCGCAGATTGAGCGTGGCAGTCGAGCCTTCGATGAATCCGCTGTTTTCATCGGCGTGAGCGACAGTCGCCGAGCCGGCACTGAGTGCCAGGGCCAGGCCGATCAAAGAGTAAGGTGCGGGCACGTTGCGGCTGAAACGGGTGTGGCGCATGGGGGATGTCTCGCGGTGAATTATTATTTTTTTCAGGGTTTTTTGCAGTTGGCGACTGAATTTCAGGCGCAAGCGGCCCTGGCAACAATCTGCCAAGGGACCGCCGTGTGAGCGTCTGGGGAAGGGGTGTCAGTGGTTGGCAACCTGACGACGCAGCAAGTCGTCAATGGCCCGGATGGCGAGGGGATATCCATCGGCGCCCATGCCGCAGATCACCGCATTGACCACACCCGACATGATCGAGTGGCGATGCAGTTCGTCCCGTGCATGGATGTTCGACAGGTGCAGCTCAATCAGTGGTGCGTCGAGCAACTTCAGCGCATCCAGGACCGGAATCGAGTGAAACGAAAGGCCGGCCGGGTTGATGATCACGGCAGCGCCTTGCTCGAAGGCCTCTTGAATCCAGTCGACCATTACGCCTTCGTGGTTGGTCTGGCGAAAGTCGATGACCAGATCAAGCTCTTCGGCCAGCCTCTCACTGCGTTGGCGGATTTGTTCGAGCGTGGTGTGGCCGTAGATGTGCGGCTCACGACGACCCAGCAGGTTGAGGTTTGGGCCGTTGAGGATGAAGACGGTGCGGTTCATGGTCGTCCTGCTGCGTTATTTGGAAAGAATGGCGGTAGCGCGAGTGTCGATCTCGTCGTCTTTGGCGACAGCGTTCAGGTCGATGCCGCGGGTTTCCGGGCCGATGACGATCATGGCCAGCGAGATCAGGTTAATCACCGCACACAGCGTCACCAGAGGCCATGGCGAGTTGTTCGACTGGCTCATCAGATAGACCGCGATCATTGGCATAGGGCCGCCGATCACCAGGTTGGCGCCGGTGTAGGCCAGAGCCGAGCCGGAGTAGCGCACCTGGGTCGGGAAGGCTTCGGCGAAGGCCACCGGCTGGATGCCGCTCTGGAACTGGGTGAAGCCCAGGAACAGCCCCATGATTGCCATGATGGCGGGAACGTTCAGTGTGTTGAGGATCGGGAAGTACACGAACAGGATCAGCAAGGTCATGCACGAACCAAATGCCAACGCCTTTTTACGGCCCCAGCGATCGGACAGATAACCACCGGCCAGCGCACCGAAAATCGCACACATGTTAGCCACCATCAGCGACATGAAGCCTGTCGACTGGCTGAAGCCCAGATGCTTGGTCAGGTAGCTGAGGGAGAAAATCACGATCAGGTAGAACAGTGCAGCGGGCGAGCAGAAGAAAAACATCAGGCGCAGGATGGTTTTGTAATGGCTGCCCAGTGCGGATTTGAGCGGGCTCTTTTCCTGTTTGACCGGGGTCTTTTTCAACGCGACGAAGGCCGGGGTTTCATCGACTTTCAGGCGGATGAAGATCGCGACCACCACCAGTACGAAGCTCATGAGGAAGGGAATTCGCCAGCCAAAGCTTTCGAACTGCTCGCTTGAAAGCGTCGCCGCCAGGCCCATCAACACGCCGTTGGCCAATATCTGACTGAGCGGTGAGCACAGGCCGAGCATGCCGGAATAGCGGCCGCGGCGATCGGGGGTGGCGTGTTCCAGCGCCATCAGTTGCGCACCGGTGGACTCCCCACCCAGCGCGAAGCCCTGGATGATCCGCAGCAACACCAGCAGGATCGGCGCCCAGATGCCAACCTGACCGTAGGTGGGCAACAGGCCCATCAATACCGACGCCAGGCCCATCATGCTCACGGTGGCCAACATCAGGTTGCGCCGGCCCAGTTTGTCACCGAGGTAGCCGCAGGTAATGGCGCCCAATGGCCGAGCGGCCAGGCCGACACCGAAGGTTGCCAGCGACGCGAGCAGGCCGGCTGTCGGCTCCATGGCCGGGAAAAACAGCTTGGGCAGGATCGTCGCCGACACCGCGCCATACAGCGTGAAGTCAAACCATTCCAGGGCGGTGCCGATCGTTGCGGCGGTCACCGCTTTGCGAGGCATGCGCGAATCATGAGTCTCTTGATGGGGTGTGCTCATAAAGGTGCTCGTCATTGTTTTTATGGTGTCGGGATACCCATACGATTTCGATGCAGCTGCAAGGAATCGTCGAAGTGAGTAGACGTTAGCGCATCCCGCTTGCAAAATAATTATCGAAATCACGATAAATAGATAAGTCAGCCTTATGGGTAGCGATTATGGAACTGCGTCACCTGAAAGCCTTTGTGATCGCCGCCGACCTGCAGCACTTCAGCCGCGCGGCTGAACAACTGGGTATCGCGCAACCGGCCCTGAGCCAATTGATGCGCACGCTTGAGGCGGAGTTGGGGTTGGCATTGTTCCGGCGGGAAAACCGCGGCGTGGCGTTGACCGCTGCCGGCGAGGCGTTCCTGCCCCATGCCCGGCAGTCCATCGAGGCCAGCGAGCTGGCGATTGCCGCCGCCCGGCGTGCCCGGCGCGGTGAAGTCGGCGAAATCAATATCGGTTATCACTCGGCCCTGTTCGAGGCCAATTTGCCGCAATTGCTGCGCCATTACTTCAGCACGTTTCCCGAAGTCAAAGTGTCCCTGGTGGACGCCGGTATTCGCGCGCAGTTCGACATGTTGCTCGACCACAAGCTTGACCTGGCCTTTGCCAGGGTGTTCAAGGATCACCTGCCGGACCGGCTGCGCACCCATCACTTCAGCCAATCCAGGCTCGTCCTGCTGATCCCGGACAACCATGAACTGGCGGACAGTTTTACCGGTGAACTGGCGACACTGCGGCATGAGAAGTTCGTGTTCTTGCAGGACAGCGCCGGCATTGGCCTGACCTCCCACACGCTCCAGGCCTGCCGGCAAAACCAGCTGCACCCCGAGAACATCATGCATGTGCCATCGCTGATGAGCATTCCCGGGCTGGTGGCCGCGGGTATCGGCCTGAGCATCGTGCCCGAAACAATGACCCGGCTGACCATGCCCGGCATACGGATCGTGCCCCTGGCGCAACCGGAAATGGTCAGTGAACTGTCGCTGATTTCACGGATTGATGAACGATCGAGCGCGGTTTTGCATTTTATCGAAGAGGCCCATGGGTGGGGGTGACCTTTCCCATGGGGCGGTGTTCACTGTCATGCGTCGTCAGAAGTCGAAGAACACGGTTTCCGCTTCGCCTTGGACATGGATATCGAAGCGGTACGCCAGCTGGCCATCGACCGTGCAGCGCCGGGCGATCAGGGATTCGCGCCGATGGGGTTGTTCGATCAGGTTCAGCACGGGATCCACGGCATTCGCCTCGGGTTCGTCGTCGAAGTACAGTCGGGTCTGCAAGTGAATGTTGATGCCCCGGGCAAACAGCGCCACGTTGACATGCGCAGCCATGACCACGCCCGAGGCGTTTTTCACCACGCCAGGCTTCACGGTCTTGATCGTCCATTCACCGACATCGGTCGTCGCGGTGCGGCCAAAACAATTGAAGGGTTTTTCCAGGTCGAAAGCGCTGTCGTAGACGCCTTCGTGATTGGCCTGCCAGCACTCCAGGAAGGCGTCGCGAATCAGGTGGCCATTGCCGTCATACACGTGGCCCAGCAATAAAATGTGCTCACCTGGCGCGCCGGGTCTGGCCATTTCATTCCAGATTTCCTGCTCACGCGGCGCGTTGCCGGCAGCTTCCAGCGCCAGGCCGATATGGACATAGGGGCCGGCGGTTTGCGACGGGGTTTCAGGCAGCAGTTGAACGGGCATGTGCAGGCCTCCTCAGCAGTTTTCGAAGTGGGTCTTGCGCTGACCGCGCAGGACGATATCAAAACGATAAGCCAGGCAATCCATGGGATTGGCCATGCCCATGTCCAGCCGGGCGATCAGACTCTGCACCGCGTCCTGATTGGCGATCGACTTGACGATCGGGCACATGGGGATCAGCGGATCACCTTCGAAATACAGCTGGGTAATCAGGCGCGTGGCAATCGACGGGCCACTGATGGAGACATGGATATGCGCAGGGCGCCAGTCGTTGGGGCCGTTGCGCCATGGGTAGGGGCCGGGTTTGACGGTGCGGAAGCTGTAGTTGCCATCGCGGTCGGTCAACGCTCGGCCAACGCCGCCGAAGTTCGGGTCAAGCGGGGCCAGGTAGCTGTCTTTCTTGTGCCGGTAACGACCACCGGCATTGGCCTGCCACATCTCTACCAGGGTGTGGGGAATCGGCTTGCCGTACTGATCGCAAACCCGGCCCGCCAGGATGATGCGTTCGCCGATGGGCAGGCCGCCATGATTGAAATTCAACAGCAGATCGTTATCGTGCCGGCCCATTTGCAGATGGGAACAATCCGGGCCGCTGGTTTCGGATAAGGATTGCGGGATGCTCACCAGTGCCTGGCGGGGAGAGCGCAGGATCGAAGTCTTGTAGTCAGGCGTCAGGGCCTTGGGATGCCAATTACGGTCACGAATGACGAAGCGGCTGTCGTGCGCATCAGACATGTCGTTTTTTCCTGTTGTTATGGGTGGACAGAAGCCGGTACTGCGTTGGCAGCGTTCCCAGTTTCCGCTTGTACAACCCATCGCAAAATTGAAAAAATCGACCTTATGCATATCCAGATGGTTATGGATATTTGCCCTCACGATAGTCCTGCCCGACCTCGCGCAGTGCCTCCACACACCACTGCGCCGCTGGCGCCAGTGCCAATGCGGGATTGGTGCAGAACCCCACGGAACCACCAGGCTCACGCATCCCCAGGTCCAGCTCCACCAGCTCGCCTTGCCTCAAGTCCTGCCTGACAGCGTCCAAAGGCGCGACCCAGATGGCCTGGCTGCTTTGTACGTAGCGCCGACTCAGGGCCACCGACAGGGTTTCCAGGCGTTGGCGTGATGGGGTTATCCCGTGTTGCACAAACAGGCTGTCGGCGAATTTGCGGATCGTCGTTCCCGCCGACGGCAGTACCAACGGATAGTCCTCGAGATTTTTCTGCCCCGGCAGATCGGTGAGCACCGGATGGCCGCTACGCACCACCAAGGTCATGGATTCGCTGTAGAGGTGCTCGAACGCCAGCCCGAGAATCAGTGGGCTATCGGTCATCCTGCCCACTACAAGGTCCAGCTCACCGACACGCAACCGCGACAGCAGGTAGGCACTTGGGCCGGTCACGACACTGACCACCAACGCCGGGTGGCGCTCGTGCAGACGGCACACCACTTCAGGCACCAACAGGCTTTCGACGGTGGACAGCACACCAAGCTGCACGCTGATGGGCTCATGCACACCAGAGCGCAAACTGTTGACCCCGTCACGCAACGATTGCACGCTCGGCCCTGCGTAGCGCAAAAAGGCCACACCGGCCTCGGTCAACGTCGAGCCCTTTTTACCCCGTTCAAACAGCGTGGCATCCAACAGGTTTTCAAGCTCCTTCAGGGTCTTGGAAAGCGCCGGCTGGCTGATTGCCAACTTGTCGCAGGCACGCGCCAGGCTGCCCTGGCGCGCCACCTCGAGAAAACACAGCAGATGACGGAATTTGATGCGGGTATCGATGTTCAATCGGTTCTCTGCCTTTGTGGTTTGGCCTCTATTATTGTTGGATTAGCAGCGTTTGTGTGGGTTGTCACCCGTGCCATTACGCAATTCAGGCGTATATTGGTGGTGTCGATCCAGACATTCGAGACGATAGTCAATCGTCGGTGGTGTGACACGCGATCGCGCAGGGGGGCCAGATTTCCCGGAGCGTTTGGAGGTGTTACGTGAGCCAGTATCAACGACTCTTACTGATAGCCGGTCCAGCCATGCGCCACACCCCGGCGTTGGAGCGAGCTGTCGCCATTGCCGAAGCCACAGGCGCGGCCCTGCATATCACGGTGTTTATCGAAGACTCCAACCTCCTGGGCTTGAGGAGCGCGGGTGCACGTTTTCGTGAAGCCTGCCAGCAAGAGAACGAAATATGGTTGAAGGATGAGGCCGATCTATTCCGCGAGCGCGGGGTCAAGGTGAGTACCGAAGTGCTTGTTACGCGAACCGCGCTGCAAGAAATACTTCTGCACGTGGCAGAAATGCAGCCGGATCTGCTTATCAAGGACGTGCAGCACGAGTCAGCGCTCAAGCGCGTTTTCATTACGCCTCTGGATTGGCACCTGTTGCGTGAATGTCCGGTGGCTGTGCATCTGGTCAGCGAAGTCAGGTGTCCACTTCCGCGGGTGGTAGTGGCGGCGGTCGATCCATCACAACCCGAGACTCAGATCACTGGCATCAACGAACGCATCATCCAGGCGGCAAACGGATTGGCGATGCAATGCAGTGCGCAACTGCATCTTTTGCATGCCTACGATCCATCGTCGACCCATATATCCGACGCAGGCGCCGGTGCCGTGACGATGCCCGGTTTCAGCAGCGAAGTGCGCAAGTCACTGCAAAAGAAATTTATCGCATTGGCCGACCACTACGGTGTGCCCACTGAGCGGCAACACTTCGTTGAAGGTCCACCAGGCAAAGCGCTGGCCGACTTTGCAGCGCATCACCGGGCCGATGTGATCGTCATGGGAAATGCCCACCGCAAGGGGCTGGGTAAATGGGTGGGCAGTACGACGGAGCATGTGCTGTATCAAGTGCCCTGTAACATTTTCGCCGTTACCGGGTCTGCGGATGAGTGAATGGATTCGCTATGAAATGACTCGCAAAGAGCGCCTCAGCGACTGGGGCGGGATTTTTCGTGGGCTATTCTGCTCGCTGTGCAATTCACAGCTTGTAGCCTATCTGCCGCAACAGGTTCTTGCGCCACAGGATGTCTTCGTCGCCCTCAATGTCAGTGGCACAGAAACCATCCCAGCCCACGCTGGCCAGCCCGCTGCTGGATTTGAGTTTTCAGGCCGCAGCCCTCACACCTGCGCCTTTGCCCTCTACCGGAACGTCATGCAGGGAAATCCGTGATGTCTCAGGCAATGCCAGTCCCCCCGCCAGCGCCAGCAAGGCAATCGCGATCAGGTAGAACGCCGGCGACAGGTTGCTGCCGGTGGTGCTGATCAGCCACGTGGCCACCAACGGCGCGGTGCCGCCGAAAATCGTGTAGGCCATGTTGTAGGTGATTGCCGAGGCGGTGTAGCGAGTGCGGGTCGGGAAGGTTTCCGAGAGCAGGGCCGCGGTGACCACGCCACACAACACCGCGCCGACCGCCAGGAGCATCACGCCGGCGACGGATGCTGCGAATGAGCCGGAGCTGGCCATCAGGAACGCCGGGTACACGGCCACGATCAGCAGCGCGCACGCGGTCATCACCGTCATTCGCCGCCCGACCCGGTCCGAATACAGCCCGGCCAGCGGGCAGATCGCTGCGGCGAACAGCAAGGCGATCAGTGACACCAGCAAGGCTGTTGCGCGACTCAGGCCACCCGCGACCTGCAGGTAGGTCGCGAAGTAGGTGGTGAACATGTAGAACGACAGCGCTGTGAGCGACACGAAGGCGCCCAGGCAACAGATGGCCGCGCCATGGTTGCGCAAGGTTTCCTTGAGTGGGGAGTGGGCGACGGCATGTTCCTCGGTCACCGCCTGGAAGGCCGGTGTCTCATCGAGCTTCCAGCGCAGGTACAAACCCACCAGGCCCAGCGGCGCGGCAATCAGGAACGGCAGGCGCCAGCCCCAGCTGCCCATCGCTTCGGCGGATAAAGACGCCTCGAGTGCGTAGGCCACCACGGCTGCCGCGGCGAAGGCGGAGAACGTCGATACCGGGATGAAGCTGCCGTACCAGGCGCGTTTATCGCTCGGTGCATGTTCCATCAGGTAGGCGCAGGCACCGGCGTATTCACCGCCGGCGGAAAAGCCCTGGGCGCAACGGATCAACGACAGAAGAATCGGCGCCGTGACCCCGATCGCGGCATAAGTGGGCAGCAGGCCGATCAGGGTCGTCGCACCGGCCATCAGCAGAATCGTCATCGCCAGGGTGCGCTTACGGCCGATCCGGTCGCCCAGCATGCCGAAGAAAATCCCGCCGAGGGGTCGAAACGCAAACGCCACGGCAAACACCGCAAAGGTCTTGAGCAGCGCGGCGCTGGCATCGCCGCTGGGGAAAAACTGCTGGGCGATGGTCGTGGCCAGGAAGCCGTAGACGGCGAAGTCGAACCACTCGACGAAATTGCCGATGCCGGCAGCCACGATCACTCTTCTCAGGGTTTTCGGGCTGACTTGTTCCGTAGTTGTGCTCGTCATGCTTGACCTCGACAGTTCGTCAGTAAGCTAACGATTATCGAGGCAGGCGCTGCAGCGGTTGGCTTCAAAAGTGTCATCCACGTAGTCAGGACCGACTTCGCCGGCATCAAGTGTGCGAAAGGTTGAAATCACTACTTTGGCTTTAATGGATCCATTAATATTCAAATAGCAGCAAAAAGCTTGACGTATGTCAGGATTATCCGATCAAATGGATCCATAAAAACAAGCCTGTCCGGAGAATCCCTATGTATCCGAAAAACATCTGGTATGTCGCCTGCACCCCTGAAGAGATCGCTTCCAAGCCCCTGGGGCGGCAGATATGCGGTGAGAAAATCGTTTTCTATCGTGGGCAGGAAGGGCGGGTGGCCGCCGTCGAGGATTTTTGCCCACACCGCGGCGCCCCCCTTTCGCTGGGGTATGTCGAGAACGGCAACCTGGTCTGTGGCTACCACGGGCTGGTCATGGGCTGTGATGGTAAGACCGTCGAAATGCCGGGGCAGCGCGTACGGGGTTTTCCGTGCAACAAGACTTACGCCGTTGAAGAGCGATACGGTTTCATCTGGGTCTGGCCGGGTGAGCAGGACAAGGCTGACCCTGCGCTGATCCATCATCTGGAATGGGCGGTCAGCGATGAATGGGCCTACGGTGGCGGGCTGTTCCACATCAATTGCGACTATCGACTGATGATCGATAACCTGATGGACCTCACCCACGAAACCTACGTGCACGCCTCGAGCATCGGCCAGAAAGAGATCGATGAAGCGGCGCCGGTCACCACCGTCGAGGGTGACGAGGTGGTTACCGCCCGGCACATGGAAAACATCATGGCGCCGCCGTTCTGGCGCATGGCCCTGCGGGGCAACAACCTGGCCGACGATGTGCCGGTGGACCGCTGGCAGATCTGCCGCTTCAGTCCGCCCAGCCACGTGCTGATCGAGGTGGGCGTGGCCCACGCCGGCAAGGGCGGTTACAACGCCGAGCCGCAACACAAGGCCGCGAGCATCGTGGTCGACTTCATTACCCCGGAAACCGAGACGTCGATCTGGTACTTCTGGGGCATGGCGCGCAATTTCAATCCGCACGACGAAGAACTGACCGCGACCATCCGCGAGGGCCAGGGCAAGATCTTCAGCGAAGACCTCGACATGCTCGAACAGCAGCAGAAGAACCTGCTGGCCAATCCCCAGCGCAACCTGCTCAAGCTCAATATCGATGCCGGTGGTGTGCAGTCCCGGCGCGTGCTGGAGCGCATCATCGCCCGTGAGCGCGCGCCGGCTGTCGAGCTGATTGCCACGGCCAACTAGCTCGAGCGCTACGCCAGTCCACTCCCATTGATCCTGTTCACGGCCACTGCGGTGGCCGGTCTTGAAGGTGCGCCATGATTGAAGTCGTCGTGACATCCCGCAACAACGAAGCGCTGGATATCTGCAGCTACGAGTTGGCCTGCGCACAAGGCGGGCAATTGCCCGGTTTCAGTGCCGGGGCCCACATTGACGTGCACTTGCCTGGCGGGCTGATCCGCCAGTACTCGCTGTGCAATCACCCGCAAGAGCGCCATCGCTACCTGATCGGCGTGCTCAAGGACACCGCCTCGCGCGGCGGTTCCCAGAGCCTGCATGAGCAGATCAACAGCGGCGACCGGCTGTTCATCAGTGAGCCTCGCAACCTGTTCCCGCTGGTGGCCGAGGGGCGGCGTAGCCTGTTGTTCGCCGGCGGCATCGGCATCACCCCGATCCTGTGCATGGCCGAGCATCTGGCCCACAGCGGCGCCGATTTCGAACTGCATTACTGTGCCCGCTCCAGTGAGCGTGCGGCGTTTGTCGAGCGACTCAAAAGTGCCTCCTTTGCCGATCGCGTGCACCTGCATTTCGACGAAGAGGCCGATTCGCGCCTGGATGCCGCCAGGGTACTGGCCCATCCGCGGCCTGACCTGCACCTGTATGTCTGCGGGCCTTCAGGCTTCATGCAGCATGTGCTCGACAGCGCCAAGGCCCAGGGCTGGAGCGACGAGCACTTGCACCGTGAATACTTCGCCGCGGTGCCGGTGGATACCAGTGCCGATGGGTCGTTCCAGGTCAAGCTGGCCGGCAGCGGGCAGGTGTTCGACATTCCGGCCGACAAGACGGTGGTCCAGGTGCTGGAAAGTCACGGCGTCGAGATTGCGCTTTCCTGCGAGCAGGGCATCTGCGGAACTTGCCTGACGCGTGTGCTGGAAGGGGTGCCGGAGCACCGTGACCTGTTCCTCACCGAAGAAGAGCAAGCAGCCAATGATCAGTTCACGCCTTGCTGTTCGAGGTCCAAGTCCAAGCTGTTGGTGCTGGACCTCTGATCCCGCCGATCACTCGCCGCGGGCGATCACTTTCATCCGGTCGCTGTTGCTGATCGCCCCGAAGACCTCGGCGTAACGCAGTGTCGCATTGGCGTGTTCGCGCATGATGGCTTCTGCGCGTGCGCCCTGGCGGCTGACCAGCGCGTCGAACACCGAGTGGTGTTGCATGTGCGCGAAGTTGAAGCGCCGGTATTCGCGCGCCAGGTCCTGGCGATCGATCGCCAGCGCCGACACTGAAGCGAAGGGGCGATGGTCGTTGCGCGCCAGGGCTTCGGCAATCGCCGGGTTGGCGCTGCTGTCGACGATCACCTGGTGAAAGCGCATGTTGAGGTCATGGAACGCCTCGAGGTCTTCTTCCGTCACGTAGCCCTTGTCGAACAGCGCATCGCCTTGCACCAGGCATTCGCGAAGCGCCGCCTGTGCTTCTTCACTTAAGCCGCGTTCGGCGCTCTGTCGCGCCGCCAGACCTTCCAGTACCCCACGCACCTCCACGGCGCCGGCGATATCGTCGGCACTCACCGAGCGCACCTGATAACCCCGGCCGCCATGGCGCACCAGCAAGCCTTCCTGCTCCAGGGTCAGGAACGCCATGCGCACCGGCATGCGCGAGACGCCGAAGCGTTCCGCCGTCGGGATCTCCATCAGCCGTTCGCCGGCCGCCAGCTCGCCTGAGGCAATCATTTTGCGCAGTGCGACCAGCACCATTTGACCCGGTTTGCTCATGCAGGCGACTTCCAGAAGTTGGTTCGCCATAGTAACGCAAGGAGGGGAGAGATACAGGGGCGACGAGCGCCCCTGGCGGGAGGATCAGAGGGAGAGGGGGTAACTGACGATGACGCGGGTCTGATCGAAGTCGCTGTTGAAACTGCGCCGGTTGGTGGCGTTGTTGACCCGCACGCTGAGGTTTTTCAGCGGGCCGCTTTGCAGGGTGTAGCTGACCTCGGTGTCGCGCTCCCATTCCTTGCCATTGCTGCCGGCCTTGGTGGTGGCGTTGTCGCCGTGACCGTAGCGGGTCATCAGCAGCAGGCCGGGGAGGCCGACGGCGACGAAGTTGTAGTCATAACGCGCTTGCCAGGAACGCTCGTCGGCGTTGCTGAAGTTGCCGTTGAACATGTCGTTGCCCAAGGTGCGCCCGCTGCTGCCATACACGGACATCCAGCCGGTATCGCCGCTGACCTTCTGCAGCCCCAGGTACAGGGTATGGCCACCCAGGTTGGCCGAGAACAGCCCGTAGGCGGTATGGCTTTGCACATTGCCGATCAGGGCGCTGCCGTCATCCTTGTCGATGAAGTAGCCCAGGTTCGCACCGAGGGTCCAGTCACCGACTTTCTGTTTATGCAGCAGGTTCAGATAGCTTTGCTGATAGATGTCTTCGAGCTGCGAATACCAGGCGCCGATCTGGGTCTGTTGTTCGTTGAAGCGGTATTCGGCGCCCGCATAGTTGAAGGCGTCCGACATGACGGTGGGCGCAGCCCAGGCCGAGAGGTCTTGCATGTTCGAGGAGTTGCGCAGGCTCACCGAGGTGTATTGACCGCCCTGCAGGCTCAGGCCGGGAAGCTCCCGGGACACCAGCATGGCGCCCTGGAAGGTCTGCGGCAGCAGGCGTCCGTCGTCGTAGCGCAGCAGGGGAATGTCCGGCATGAGCTCGCCAAGCATCAGCTCGGTGTCGGAAATACGCATTTTTGCCGCCAGGCCCGCGCGCCCGTAGTCGTCGGCGGCGCGACCATCGTCGTGCACCGGCAGCAGCTCCGAACCACTGCGTTGCGGGCCGCTGTCGAGCTTGACGCCCAGCATCGCGATACCGTCGAGGCCAAAGCCGACAACCCCCGGGGTATAACCGGAACTGAACTTGAGGATCGCGCCCTGGGCCCATTCTTCGATCTTGCTCTTGTTGGCGCCGGGATCGTTGAAGTCGCGATTGAAATAGTAGTTTCGCAGCGTCAGGCTGGTCTTGGAATCTTCGAAAAAACCGCTGCTTTCAGCGTGCGCCGAAGGCATCAGGGCAAGCGCTATTGCACCGCCGAGCAGGGCCCGGGGCGGGAGAGGGAAGCAAGTCATTATTGTTGTTTTCCTGGAGGATGGAGTCAGTAGCGAGGGCAGGGCCTCGCTACTGCTTTGTAATGGTCAGGCCTGACTGGGTTGGGCAGCCGGTTGCGCCGGTGCCTTGGGCCGCAGTTGCAGCAACACGGCAGCGGCAATCACGAAGACCACCGCAAACACCCCATACAGGTGCAGTGGCTGCCAACCGCTGTCGAGCAACAGGCCGGCGACGGTGGGCGACAGGATCGCGCCGATGCGCCCGATACCGATGCCCCAACCGACCCCCGTGGTGCGCACGGAAGCGTCGTAGACAATCGGCGACAGCGCGTACAAGCCCGCCACGCAACCGTTGGCGAATAGTCCGATCAGCAGGCCCAGGCCGAGTGCCATGGATACCGATGAAGCGGAGCCGACAAACAGCACCAGCAGGCCCGCGGTAATCAGCATGAACAGCGACAGCACCCGGGTCAGCCGCCAGCGCGAGGCCAGGCCGCCGATCAACGCGGCGCCGAAGATACCGCCGACGCTCAGCAGCACGCCGCCGCTGATGCCTTGCTGTGCCGACAGCCCTGCCGAGACCAGCAGCTTCGGCGTCCAGCTCATCACGAAGTAGAAGCCGAACATCACCAGGAAGAACAACAGCCAGATCAACAGGGTGGTGCGCCGTGAATCCGGCGAGAGCAACTGCGCCAGGCGGCCACGGCCTGAAGTCGGTGCCGAGAGGGCCACGGGCAGTTCGCGCAATGCGGGCTGGCCGAGGCGGGCGGCCAGGCGATTGATGCGGACCAGGGCATTTGCGGGGCGACGGGCGATCAGGAAGTCCAGGGATTCAGGCAAATACAGCAGCACCAAAGGAATCACCGCCAGGGTCACGGCGCCCCCGAAGATGAACACCGAACGCCAGCCAAAGTGCGTCAACAACCACACCGACAACAGCCCGCCCAAGGTCGCGCCCAAGGCATAACCGGTGGATTGCAGGCTCACCGCCAGCCCGCGCCAGCGCTTGTTGGCATATTCGCTGGCAATCACGTTGCTGCTGGCCAGGATTCCGCCGATCCCCAGCCCGGTCAACCCGCGCAGCAGCGCCAGTTGCAGCGGCGTCTGGCTGAGGGCCGACAACAGCATGCCGGCACCGGAAAGCAGCAGGCAAAACAGGATCAATGGCCGACGTCCATAACGATCCGCCCACGGCGCAATGAACAGCGAGCCTGCCGCCATGCCAAACAATCCGGCACTCAACAGCAAACCGATCTGCGCGCCATTCAAGCCCCATTCGGCAGACACCGAGGAAGCCGTGAAGGCCATCACCAGCACGTCGAAGCCATCGATCATGTTCAGGACAATGCAGATACCCACGGCCAGCCACTGGAAGCGCGCCATCGGGCGCTCATCTACCACGCTCTTCAGGTCGACACTCATGGCTGCCCCTCGAGACGAGGCTGGGTAAAGGTAAAGCGAGAAAGGCACACGAAGCTGGGTGCAAGCCGAAGCCCGAACCCGATTGAGAAGTCATTCATCCCGACACCCTTGTTATTTTTATGAGCGGGCAGGCGCTGTACCTGACACCGTGCAGTGCCAGTCAATCAATTTATGGATCCATTGAAAAGTGTGATTTTTTGGGGTTTTCACTTTTTTACTTTATTTATTCGATTAAATCCTTTTAAAACAAATAGTTAACTGTTTTCATAAACCGTTCGATTATCGGTCGATAATTATATTTCGTAGTAAAGGATCCAATGCGGAAGGATGTGAATCAGATCGCACGCGCCAGGATGGCTTGCGCGCGACCAATCTGGGCGTCGCGCTCGGATTGTTCCTGATGGCCAGCGCCACTTCATTGCCGGTATTTTTACTGGCGTGGTCAGTCATCGGAATCGGCATGGCGCTTGGTTTGTATGAAGCTTTATTCGCCTGTCTGGGGGCACTGCACGCGGAGCGCGCAGGCGGTGATTCGAAAGCAATGACCGTTCACCCACGTGCCTTCTTCAGCCCTTTCAAACGGACTTTCGCCCTTTGCACAGCGGCCATTTTTTCAGGCCGCTTCATGCGTTTCCACTGCCTGATGTCATCCTTGCTGCGCCCGCAGCTTACACACAGATCGCCGCTCAACTGGCAAATCGATATGCAGGGATTTTCGATTTCCTTGGCCATCGTCAATGACCCCTGGACGCGCCGAATTGCGCCAGGCGCTTGTTCCAATCACCACCATGGGTGCGTTGGCACTCCTCCTCGGAGTCGAAGCGGACAGTGTGATCTGATGGCTTGAGATCAATGTCTGCCTCCTTCAGTGCGATGGCCGTCAGCTCAAGAATCCGCACTTTCGCGCTCGCCTCGGCAAGTTTCTTGTCGGCCAGCGTTTCAAACACCCAGGTCACCCTCAGCGTTCGCGCAAGGTCGCTCAAGTCGGCCGTATGGGTGAGCCAGGTAAAGCCTTTGATTTCAGCTTTTGCTGTTTCGCAGGCGTCGGTCAGCGTCGCTATCAAGCGGCGCTCGATCCGTGCCAGTTCTCGTTTGCCCATGGGCATGGCGGCTCCTTTGTGGAAAAAAGTCTCGTTGCAAAGAGGCCTACTCAAGTAGCGACAGCGACTTGAGCAGATCCTGAAGGCCCTCAGGTACCAGAGGGGAGGCGAGGCTGAAATCCGTGCTGTCGCACCATCTGGCGATGAACGATGCCCCGTCGCTTTCGTGTCCTGTCAGTTCTTTTGCTTCGTAGACGCGTTCGTCATCGAATGTCGCGTCATAGACCTGAACGATTTCGTGCCCCGGCTTACCGGCATAGGTGAAGAGGCTTTCCAGTGTACCCAGCAGACGCACGCCATGAACCGACAAACCCAGCTCTTCCTGCACTTCCCTGACAATGGCATCGGCACTTCTTTCGCCAAACTCGATACCGCCACCGATGGGGCGGTAAAGGGTTCGTTGGTTTTCGTTGTCGTGGAACTGGTTGACCAGGATCTTGCCGTGATGATGAAAGATACAGAGGGCGAGAGGGCGGATGCGATGTTCGGACAACGGTGGAACTCCTTTGGGGTGTTGGACAAGTCCGTTTTGAAGTGGCAGTGATCGATGTAAGGAACCCGCGCATCAATCATGGTACAACCGGCCCTGGCAGAGAACGATAACGTTTTGCTGCCTGAGGTGTTCTACAACGACAAGGAGTCCCTTCATGAAGATGAACCCATTGGTTCCAGAGATGATTGTCTCTGACGTGCAACGCAGCCTGGCATTCTACTGCCAGGTACTTGGCTTTCAGGTTGAATACGAAAGACCTGAGCACAAGTTCGCTTTCCTGTCTTTCCAGGGCAGTCAATTGATGCTCGAAGAGGATGACTTGCAGGCGTCTCCCTGGCGGGTTGGTCCTCTGGAATCACCCTATGGCCGAGGGATGAATCTTTCGATCCGCTGCGCGGATGCCAACGCCTTGGCCAAGGCCATCGAAGGCGCCGGCATTGCACTGCGCAGACCCATTGAAGAGTGCTGGTACCGCGACAACGAGCGCGAGCATGGAGAGCTCAATTTCCTGGTGCTGGATCCGGATGGCTATCTGTTGCGATTCAATCAAAGCCTGGGTGTCAGGGCTGTCGACACTGGTCCCTTGCCCAACCGCAACCCGCTGTAGGAGCAAGCTTGCTCGCGATGGAGTCAGGGACAACGCATGAATCCAGCAAACATGCGTTATTCCTGGTTCTCAACGGTGATCCCAAATCGGCCAGACAGCTCCTTTCGCCCTTTGGGCGTCAATGCAAGTGCCCGGCTATCAAGGTCCTGGATAACCCACTTGCGGTTTAGAGCTGTCTGTAGCAAAGCCGCTCCCAGTGCTCCACCCAGATGAGGGCGCCGCATGCTCCAGTCCAGGCATGGGCAAGCGAAACGACGTCGCTGTACCCTTACTTTCGCGATTTCCATACCGAGACCAACCATCGCTGCTTCGCCGCTGTCAGTCAGCTGATACACAGGGTCACCCGCGTCAGACACCATCAACCACCCTGAATCAATGAAATGATCATGCAGATGAACCGCCAAGGTTCCGGCCATGTGGTCATAACAGGTACGCGCAAACTGCAATCGGTTAGGGGCGGTTGAAACAAACCTGGCGTTCGCGGATTGGCTAACCACCATGAGGGCTTCAAGCGCTTGCGCCACTTGTTTGTCCGCCAGACTGTAGTAGCGATGCCGTCCCTGCGTGTGCAGCTTGAGCAACCCGTCCTCCTTGAGTCTTGCCAAATGCGCGCTCGCGGTGGAGGTACTTACGTCGGCGATTACGGCCATTTCGGTACTGGTTCGCGCGTGTCCATCCATCAGCGAGCAAAGCATTTTCGTCCTCGCAGGTTCCGCAATAGCGCCGGCGATCCGGGAAAGGGCAAGCTCATTGCCTTGGCAATCCATATTTCGTTCCTGAGCGAATCGTCAGCGTGAAGGGTGTCCGATAGTAACTGTTCTTTGTTAACAGGACTCCAAAATGACGCCATTAGAAGCAGCCACCCATGACGATCCTTATGGTTACTACTCGCATCTCAGGCAACAGAAGGAACTGTTCTTCGATGCAGATCTTGGTTTATGGATTGCGAGTGGGGCCACAGCGGTCGAGGCCATTCTGGGGAATCCCGATTGTCGAGTGCGTCCACTCCACGAGCCAATTCCTCCTGCCATTGCACAGGGCGCCGCCGGACTTGTTTTCGGTCGGTTGATGCGCATGAACGAAGGGGCACGACACCGGTGTCCCAGGATGGCATTTGAGCCCGCCCTGGCCTCTATCGAGATGGAAGGCGTCGCCGACATTGTGTCACGGCTGGTCGCGACACTTGATAAGTCGCTCGAAACTACGGACGAGTTGATGTTCACGTTGCCGGTTTGCGTCATTGCCTCCTTGATAGGTCTGCCATCCTCGCGAATGCAAGATGTCGCGAAGCTGACACGGGATTTTGTCGCCTGCCTATCGCCGTTAAGCGATGAAACGCAACTCGATAAGGCCCATTCCGGAGCCATTCTACTTGGCCAGGTTTTCAGCGCGCTGCTGAATGACCCTGAAAGTGATAGCGCCTTGTTGACTCGAATTCGCAGCGAAAGCAAGGCAGCGAAATGGGAAGATCAGGAAACCTTGATTGCTAACCTGATCGGCTTGATGTCACAGACCTGTGAAGCCACCGCAGGCTTGATTGGCAATACCCTCGTAGCGCTCCATCGTAATCCTGACCTGATTGAAGACGGGCAACCGACGCCGATGCTCGTCGCAGAACTGGTGGCCGAGGTAGCGCGCTACGACTCGCCAGTGCAAAACACCCGGCGATTCGTTGCGAAGCGATGCACGATTGGCGATAGCGTCCTGGAAGCGGGGGATACCGTTCTAGTGCTACTCGCTTCAGCCAATCGAGATCCCTGCCTGAACCCCGACCCCGATAGCTTCCTGCTCAAGCGAAGTAAAAGACGAACCTTCAGTTTCGGCTCAGGACGACATGAATGCCCAGGTCAGCAACTGGCGTTGGCGATCGCCTCTGAAGCGATATTGCTGTGGTTGCAACGCCAATCTTTCCCCTCTGCTCGATCGTATCGGTGGAGTTATTTGCCGTCCCTTAATGGGCGCATTCCTAAATTCCATCCCACTCAGGAAGCTCAGCAATGATCGCCGTTATCTTTGAAGCCTGGCCACGCGAAGAGCAATACCAGCGCTACCTTGACCTGGCTGCTGAACTGAAACCTTTGCTGGCAGAGTTGGATGGCTTCATTTGCGTGGAGCGTTTCCAAAGCCTGAGTGAGCCAGGAAAGGTGCTGTCGCTGTCATTCTGGCGTGACGAAGAAGCTATCCAACGGTGGCGCGGTCTTGAACTGCATCGTGCGGCCCAATTGGCAGGCCGTCAGCAGGTTTTCAACGATTATCATCTGCGCATTGCCCATGTCGTACGAGACTACAGTCTTGACGATCGTGCTCAAGCGCCGAGTGATAGTAGGCAAGCTCATGAGAGGACTGCATGATCGCGGTTTTCATGGGGCTGGTTGTTCGTTTGGCAGTTTTCTGCGGAAAGTAAATCGGCCGGTTGAATCTGCGCACCATGAAAGCCGTTGGCCCATAATCTCAGTGTTTCGTTGTCTTGCTCGAATCAAACCCTTGGGTGGCATCGATTATTTCGCCGCAAGCCTGGCTCAAGCTGTCGTTGGCTGAGGCCGGGCGATTTGGTAGTTTCCCCATTCATCACCCATGAGGCATCAGGATGACGCTCATATTAAGGCAAGCCTGCGTTACCGATATTCCGTCGATATACCGGGGCGAGCAGGATTCATAGCTGCCTACGGCTGGCGATAACCCCTCGGACAAAAAACGAACCCGGCGGACCAATCACGCACCGATTTTCGTCCGAGCGCAATCTGTCATATTCGGTATTACTTCATTGCAGATAGTAGCCAGCCCATCGCTTGATCAATGAGGCTGAACTGTGTTTCCACGTCTTCTGTGTTCGCTGTCCGTTTTGACTCTGTCCATCGCCACCGCCCAAGCCGCCGAGACTAACGTCCTCGAGACTCCCCACCTGCGCAGCATTGACAACTTCCGTGATCTCGCGGGGGTTACCACCGCCTACTCCACGGCCCGGGATGGCACGATGCGCAGCGGGGTGTTCTATCGTTCCAACGCCCTGACCCCGTCTGCCGCGGATCTGGCTACGCTGAATTCCTTGGGCATCAAGGCCGTCTACGACCTGCGCACCCCCAGTGAGATTGCCGGCACACCCGACACGATGCTCACCGGGGCGAGCTACGAAAACATCGACATCATCGGCAGCACCACATCCGGTTCGAACATCACCACGGTCTCGTTCAAAAGTGCAGCCGATGCCATCGCGATGATGGAGCAGACCAACCGGGCGTTTGTCAGTGACGCCGGGATGCGCAGCCAGTTCACCAGGCTGTTCAATGAACTGGCCAGTGTCGACGGTGCCGCGTTGTTCCATTGCACCGCCGGCAAGGACCGAACCGGTTGGACCGCCGCCGTGTTGCTGAGCATTGCCGGGGTCGACAGTGCCACCATCATGAGTAATTACCTGGCCACCAACGACTACACCGCCGCGCGCGTAGCGGCGACCCTGGCGAGTATGCCGCCGGCGATGGCGGCCATTTATGCGCCGCTGCTCGGCGTCGAGTCCAGCTACTTGCAAGCCGGCCTGGACGAGGTGACCGCGCAGTACGGCAGCATGGACAACTACCTCAAGCAAGGCCTGGGTCTTTCCCAGGAGACGATCTATGTGCTGCGCGGCAAGATGGTCTACTTCAACAGTCTGCCCGGCCAGGCGGGTCTGCTTGGCAACGCCGCCGCCGGCGCGCAGCTTTTGCAACAGCTGCAGAACAGCAGCCTCTCGGGCACTTACAGCGACTACAACTACTATCTGCAGTCGGCCATCGATGCGGGCGACCTGGCGGGCGTCCAGTCCACGGTCGGCGGTCAGGTGCACGCCGACGCGGCGAGTTACCTGCTGCGTCAGGGCGCGATGATCGAACAGGCGGCTGCGCCGTTTGCCAGTGGCACGGACCTCAAGGTCGGCCAGTACCGCTTGTGGTCCACCGCATTGGCGGGCTACCTGGGCACCGATGGTTCGTCCCAAGCCTCCAGCAGCAACGAGCACAGCCAAGGCATGATGGTCGGCCTGACCCAGCGCTTCTCCGAACAACTGAGCGCCCATGCCGGCTTCGGCTACAGCAAGGGCACCGTCGGCGGCGCGGGTGGCGAGGCGGATACCGACTTCAGCTTTTTCAGCATGGGCGCACGCTTCGCGCCGGACGGTCTGGAACGCGGGTTGTTCGTCGACGCCGACGCCAGCGCCGGCTACATCGACTACGACAGCAAGCGCGACCTCGGCGGCGGCCTCGGCACCGCCAAGGGCGAAAGCCATGGCAATCTCACTGGAGCAACCCTGGCACTGGGCTACCGTGTACCGGTCAGCGGCGTGACGCTCGAACCGAGCCTCGGCGTGCGCGTCAGCCATCTGAACCTGTCGGGTTTCCAGGAGAAAGGCAGTGAGCTGGCCCTCGACGTCGACAGCATTGACGAAACTCGCCGCAGTGCCGTGGCCAACCTCAACGCGGCATTCGCCCCGATCGGCATGGGCGCCTGGCAACTGGTGCCGGGTGTCCAGGTGGGCTATGAGCATGTGCTTGGCGATCATCAGGTCGACAGCGAAGGGCACTTGCTGGGCCTGGATATCGAACAGCGCGCCGCGTTCGATAACCGCGACCAGTTCACCGCAGGGGTCAACCTCATGGCCAATCTCGGCGCGTTGAGCGTGGGTGCCGAAGTGGGTGCGAGCGGTGGCGGGGACAGCCACGGCTTCAGCGGCGGGCTCAAGGCCAGTTATCTGTTCTAGGGAAACACTTCGGGTTCGGGCCGCTATTGATTGGCGGCCGCAGCCTTAATGCCTCGCTCGCGTGCGCAGTCCTGATTTCAGTTCTGCGGGGCTGATGCCATAGGCGCTCTGGAAATACTGGCAAAACCTGCCGACATTGCTGAAGCCCAATCGCAGCGCCACTTCAGTCACGGAAGGCGAATCGCGTTGGGCGAGCGCTTCGTGGGCGCGCTGCAAACGCACCTGCCGCTGGTACGCCACAATCGAGCTCCCCACGAATCGCCGGAAACCTTCCTGCAGTGCTCGCTGGCTGACATGGGTCAATCGGGCCAGATCCGTTCCGCTGAGCAGTTGCTCGGGGTGCGCCTGAATGTGCTCAACCGCCAGCTTCACATGCCGTGGCGCGATCAACGGAGCAGGCTGCCTCAGGGCTTGGGTGAAATTATGCGGCCAGGATTCCAGCACCGCGTCCAACAACATCTCTCGCAGCCGCGATGGCATCAATGTTCCGGTGTTGATCAGCACATCGAACTCGGCGCCGGTGGCCAGATCGATCAATGCCTTGAGGCCCTGGAAAATCGAGACCTTCAAATCAACCACAGGCTCGAACACCAACCGTTCAACAATTGGCTTGCCCAATAGCGTCGACAGTCGTTCTGTGAGCATCGCACGCTTTATCGACATCCCGTGCTGCGCATGATTGTCGATAAAACGCATCGAACGAATATCTGATTTGTCGATTGCCAGCCCGACCTGTGAATCACCGATCGACTCGCAGAGGTGATTGAAGATGATTTTGCCGGCGGTAGGAATGACGAAGGTGATTTCGTCCTGGGGATCGGGAAAGACCACCGAGAAGTCGCCACGGTAATGCATGCGGCGAAAGCTGACACCCTCGTGCCGGCCGTAGACGCCGCCGATGATGATGTTCGAGGGCAAGGGCGGGGTATCGGAATAGCGATTGCCGAACATTTTCGCGAACAGCGCGCCGAAGTCATCGCTGCACATGTCGTTGGACCTGAGGATGATTTGCTGGCGGGACGGAGTTGAGGACACCTTGGCTGGCACCTTGTAGTGAGGCTTTATGTCGGAGTGAAGTGCGCGAGAGCAGGGAGCGTAGCGTGCAGGGGTGACAGGTTTGTGACGGCCCGGTGCCCAAGGCAGACCTGAAAAACGCGCTGTTCCGACTTTATGTCGCTTTTTAAGCTTGCTGAAACGTTTCTTCAAGTCTATAAAAATGCCACAACTCCAAGAAAGGCTGCTGCCATGACCCCGCTCAAACTCCTTGTTGCCCTCAGCGCACTGTCCGCTGCCTCCCACGCCATGGCCTGGGACTACGTTCTGCTCGACACTGACAAAGCCGCCCAAAACTGGCAGATCACCAGCCAGCAACTCGGCGTAAAAACCGACAAACCCTTCAGCGTCACCCTGCGCACCTTGCATGGCGGGCGGCAGGAGGGCGTCAGCATCGTCGACATCGATAACGGCACGATGAAACTCTCGGTAGTGCCGACTCGCGGAATGAACGTCTTGCAGGCCTCGGTAGGCGATGTGAGGATGGGCTGGGATTCGCCGGTCAAGGAAGTGGTCAATCCGTCCTTCATCGAACTCAATGGCCGCGGTGGTCTGGGCTGGTTGGAAGGCTTCAATGAGCTGGTCACCCGCTGCGGATACGAATGGGTCGGCCACCCAGGCGTCGACAACGGCGAACTGCTGACCCTGCACGGTCGGGCCGCCAATATTCCTGCGAACAAAGTCACCCTGCACATCGATGAAAAACCACCGTACGCCATCACCCTGCGCGGCGAACTCAAGGAGCAGGCGTTCAAGAAGGTCGACTTCTCCGTCGCGACCGAACTGGTCACCGAACCCGGCAGCGTAGTGTTCGCCCTCAACGACACCCTGACCAACAACGGTGACTATCCGAAGGAATACCAGGCGCTGTATCACAGTAACTTCAGCACCCCGTTCCTGGAGCAGGGCGCTCGTTTCGCCGCGCCGGTGAAACAGGTGTCGCCGTTCAACGACAAGGCCAAGGGTGATCTGCCCGACTGGCAAACCTACCGCGCACCGACCAAGGACTACGACGAAACGGTTTACAACGTGGTGCCGTATGCCGATGCCAAGGGCGATACGTTGACCGTGTTGCATGACAAGACCGGCAGCCTGGGCGTTTCGGTCGGCTTCAATACTCAGACACTGCCGGTGTTTTCCCTGTGGAAAAACACCGATACCCAAGGCCAGGGCTATGTCACGGGGCTGGAGCCGGGGACAAGTTTTTCCTACAACCGCCGTTATCAGCGGCCACTGAACCTGGTACCCACAATCGGGCCGAAGGAACACAAGCAGTTCCGCATCAGCTACAGCTTGTTGGCGGATAAGGCGGCTGTGGATAAGGCCTTGAAGCAGGTGAGCGATATTCAGGGTGGGCGGGAGACTGAGGTGCGGCAGACGCCGTTGGTTGATCTGACCAAGGGGTAGGCATTGTCGGCCGACATTGCAGCCCCTCGGCCAAATGTTCGCGTCTGATCCCGTCGGCTTGTTCAAGGTCCGCCAGTGTACTCGCGACCTTGAGCAGTCGATCGGCTGCTCGCCAGCAGACGCTCATAAAGTCGAAACCCGTGAAGAGGCCTCCATCGAGGCATTCTCACACCACAGCTTTGGCTTCAGCCTTGATAGCTGATTCCCTTTGGACGTGGCGCTCAAGGCAAACTGAAAATGGTAGCGGAGCAAAAAATTCACTGACATACGGTGTTGAATTAAATAATTCATTGATTTACTCTCGATCCCACGTTGTACGAGATCAACCGCTGTTAGCACCTAAAAAAACAAACAATCGGGAGCAAACATGAAAGCGAAAGTGATGTTGGGATTGTTCATGACCGCCGCAGTTTCACTGCCAGCCTGGGCCGCGGACTGGACCGTAGGTGCTAACGTTGGCAACGTGCCCTGGGAGTTTCAGGATTCCAAAGGTGAGTTCGTCGGCTTCGAAGTCGATGTTGTAAAAGAGGTGGCCAAGCGCGCCGGAAAAAGCGTCGAGTTCGTCAATATTCCCTTCAACGGCCTGTTCAGTGCCGTGCAATCCAAACGTGTTGAAATCGCTATCTCTTCAATCACTATTACCCCTAAACGTTTGGAGTCGGTAGCCTTTGCGCAGCCTTACTTCGACAGCGACCAGTCGCTCACCGCACTGACCACTTCCAAGGTCAAGAGCCTGGCCGACATGAACGACAAGGTGGTGGGTGTCGACACTGGCTCTACCGGTGACATGTGGATCGGCCAACACAAGGACGAGTACAAGTTCGCCGATGTCTCGCGCTATGAAGGGCTATCGCCGGCCATGCTCGACCTGGCTTCCGGACGAATCGATGGCTACCTCAGCGACATCCCGGCGGTGCTCTACTACATCAAGGACAAACCGCAATATGCCATCGTGGCGCGTATTCCCACGGGTGAACGATACTCGCTGATGCACGCCAAAGGTTGGGCGATGAGCGATCAGGTCAACGACATCATCAGCAAGATGAAAGAAGACGGCACCCTGGGGAAAATCCACAAACAGTGGTTCGGCGCCGACGCCGATCAAGACTCTAGCACCATGAAAGTGACCGCCGTCCTCAAGTAAGCCCTGCTGATGATGCATGTAAGTGGCGACGCCTGTTCGCCACTTGTATTGACCGAGGTATCCCATGGATCTTTTGCAGACATTCTTCAACTGGAACGTGCTCGTCGATTCGCTTCCGCTGATGATGCGCGGTTTGGGCGTGACCATTTTGCTTGGGGTGGTGAGCATTGCCCTGGGCCTGGTGGGCGGGCTATTGCTGGCATTGCTGCGGTTGTACTCCTACGCACCTGTTCGAGCGCTTGCACGTATCTACATCGATATCATGCGCTCCATTCCACTGCTGGTTTTACTGGTACTCATCTACTACGCGCTGCCTTTTGTCGGCATTCGTCTGTCGTCTTTTGCGGCCGCTGCCAGTGCGCTCTCGCTTGTCTCATGCGCCTACAGCGCGGAGATTTTTCGTTCGGGCATCGAGGCCATTCCCCGTGGCCAATTCGAAGCATCGGCCTCTCAAGGCATGAGTTTCTTCAACACCATGCGCGACGTGGTTTTGCCGCAGGCTATCCGCATCGTGATGCCGCCCATGACCAGCAATTGCATCAACGTGATGAAAGACACGGCGCTCGCCTCAGTCGTAGCGATGCCTGACTTGCTGAAGCAGGCGACCCAGGCGCAGGCACTGGCAGCTAACCCGACACCGCTGGTTGGGGCAGCCTTGCTGTACCTCTTGCTGCTGCTGCCGCTGGTGCAGATGGTCAGCTGGGTTGAGCGTCGTAACGCCTCTGGAGGAAAAACCGCATGAGCACGTTGATCGACATCGAAAAGCTCGACAAGTACTACGGCAATTTCAAAGCGTTGAGCGATATCAACCTGCAGGTTGAAGAAGGTGAAGTGGTGGTCATTCTTGGCCCGTCCGGCTCGGGTAAATCGACCTTGATCCGTTGCATCAACCTGCTTGAGAACTACCAGCAAGGCCATATCCGCGTGGCCGGCGAGCGTGTTGAAAACGGTCCGCGACTGGCCGCCATCCGCAGCGAAGTGGGTATGGTGTTTCAGAGCTTCAACCTCTATCCACATCTCACTGTTCTCGACAACGTATCACTGGCGCCGATCCGTGTTCGCGGGCTGAGCCGGCGTGATGCGCACGCCAGGGCCAAGGAGCTATTGGTGAAGGTCGGCATGGGCGATCACGCACATAAATACCCGAGCCAATTGTCTGGCGGCCAACAGCAGCGTGTTGCCATTGCCCGCACCATGGCCATGGAGCCTCGCGCAATCCTGTTCGACGAACCGACTTCGGCACTGGACCCGGAAATGGTCGGCGAAGTACTCGATGTCATGCAGAACCTTGCTCGCTCCGGCGTCACGATGGTCGTGGTGACTCACGAAATGGGCTTTGCCCGACGGGTCGCCGACCGGGTGATCTTCATGGAAAGTGGCCGCATTGTTGAGCAGAACATCCCTGAACCGTTTTTTACCGCACCTAAGGAACCTCGTACAAAAGCGTTCCTTCAGGCCATCCTGCACCACTGAATCCGGCTGGAGAAAGTAGAGTGAATCCTCTCGATATCGATTATGTTCGCAAGCAGTTTCCAGGTCTGGCCGATGGTTATGCCTACATGGATAACGCCGGTGGTTCGATGGTACTGAACACGGTGGCCGAGCGGGTCTGTGATTACCTGCTGAACAACAGTGTGCAACTGGGTGCTTCCTACCAACCTTCCGTTGCCGCTGGCGAGCGAGTGATGCAGGCGCGCCACTCGGTCATGCAGTTGATCAACGCCGAGCACCCCGAAGAAGTGATCATGGGCGGCTCGACCACCCACTTGTTGCAAATACTGTGTCGCGCCATTGCCCCGTCAATCGTCCCAGGTGATGAAATTATCGTCACCAATTGCGATCATGAGGCCAACATCGGTCCATGGGTCAAACTGTGCGAAAGCCGTGGTGCGACCTTGCGCGTGTGGAAGGTCAATCTCGACAGTTGTGAGCTGGAGCTGGATGACCTGCAGGTCTTGCTCAATGACAAAACCCGTTATGTGGCCATGACCCACACCTCGAATATTCTCGGCTCGGTCAATCCAGTCGCCGAGGTTGCGCGGCGTGTCCATGCGGTGGGTGCGAAACTGTGCGTTGACGCCGTCGCTTATGCGCCACACCGTCTGGTGGATGTGCAGGCGAGCGGCGCCGATTTCTACGTCTATAGCTTCTATAAAACGTTCGGCCCGCACTTTGCCGTGCTCTGGGGTCGTCGCTATCTGTTGCTGGAATTGCCGAGCCTTAACCACTTCTTTATCGGTCAGGATGTGGTGCCTTACAAATTGCAGCCGGGCAACGTCAACTACGAGTTGTCCTTCGGTTGCATTGGCATTACCGACTATTTGCTCGACATCAGCACCCGGCTTGGAGCGCAAGGCAGCGAGCGCAAGTGCATGCAGGCTGCGTTCGATGCCTTCGAGGTGCAGGAGGATTTGCTCGCCGAGCGTCTGCTGGCATTCTTGCGCCAGCGCGAGGGCGTTCGGATCATCGGCAAAGCGAATACCCACAATCGAGTACCAACGATCAGTTTCGTGGTCGAGGGCGTTCAGTCAGAGGCTGTTGTGCGCAGGGTCGATGAGCACCGCATTGGCATTCGTTTTGGTGACTTCTATGCGCGGCGACTTATCGAAGCCCTTGGGCTAGGCCAGTTTGGCGGGGTAGTGCGGGTGTCGTTGGCGCATTACAACACGCTGGAAGAAGTCGACCGCCTCATCACTGCGCTTGATCAAGCAATCACCGCGTTGCGTTGACAGGCGCACACACTTCCAATTTTACGAGCCTTCACTATGGCCTTACCTGAAACCCTTGCAGAGCTGCGTGACTGTATAGCGGCCCAGCACGAACAACTGACCGGTCGTCTGCGCGATGCGGCCCGATTCCTGATCGACAACCCGCATGAGATCGCACTCAACACGGTGGCCGAACTGGGTAAGCGCTCGAGCATCGCGCCTTCCGCTTATATTCGGCTGGCCCAGGCCCTTGGCTTTGCAGGTTTCAAGGATTTGCAGCGGCTGTTCCGTGCACCGCTGCAACAGGCAGCCGACACTCACAGCGAGCGTATTCGGCACTACGGCGGTGAGACGTTGCTGGAGGACCCGAGTGACGTCGGCGGGATTCTGCGTGAGTTCAGCCAGGCCAATATCGTTTCCCTGGAACACCTGGCCGAAGGCGGCGAGCAGGCCAATATCGAAGCCGCCATCGCCCACCTGCAAGTCGCGCGCACGACGTTCGTCATCGGCATGCGCCGTGCCTTTCCGGTGGCGGCGTATCTGAGCTACGCATTGAGTCGTGTCGGCCGGCGAGCCGTGCACATCAGCGGTGCTGGCGGCACGTTGCCGGAGCAGGTCAGCGCCATTGCCGATGATGATTTGTTGATAGCCGTCAGCTTTCCGCCGTACGCCAAGGACACCGTCGAGGCTTGTCGTCAGGCGCGGGAAGCAGGCGTGACGCTGGTGGCGATCACTGACAGCGTTCTGAGCCCTATCGGGCAAATGGCCGATACGGTGATTGAGGTCAACGACGCCGAATTACTGGGCTTTCGCTCGCTCACCGCTTCGTTCTGTATTGCCCAAACCCTGGCCATGGGACTGGCCTTCAGCGAGTGGCAATCGGACAGCACCTTCAACCATGACCGGCTGAAAGATATCGACTGCTAAGTCGCGACTTTCGCCACGCACTTATAAAACCCGTCACTTCAGGAGAATATCCCGATGGTTTCACCTGCACGCGATTTAGTGGGTTACGGTAGACAACGCCCACAAGGCACCTGGCCGAATGGCGCACGTTTGGCCATCAGTTTGGTGATCAACTACGAAGAAGGCTCCGAACGCTCGCTCGCCATGGGCGACCCGGACCAGGAATCCATGACCGAATGGGGCAGCTATTCAATACCCGACGGCACACGCAATCTGGCGATGGAATCGATGTACGAGTACGGTTCTCGCGTCGGGATCTGGCGAATCCTGGATATTCTCGACCAGCAATCGGTTCGCGCGACTTTTCATGCTTGCGCAGTGGCCTTTGAGCAGAACCCTGATGTTGCACGCGCTGCAGTTGCAGGTGGTCATGAAATTTGCAGTCACGGCTATCGCTGGGAGGAAGTGTTTCGCCTGACCGAAGAACAGGAGCGTGAACACATGCGCCTGGCCATCGAATCATTCGAACGCACCTGCGGCAAGCGTCCGGTCGGCTGGTATTGCCGCTATGGCGCCAGCGTCAATACCCGTCGGCTGGTCGCTGAAGAGGGCGGTTTTCTCTACGACTCCGATGCCTACAACGACGATGTTCCCTACTTTGTCGAGGTCGAGGGCAAGCGTCACCTCGTGGTGCCTTATACCGCTGACGTGAACGATTTCCGCTACTGGAATTCTCCGGGGTTGTCGCAGGCATCGGACTTTTTCGAATACATGAAAGAAAGCTTTGAGGTCCTTTACGAGGAGTCGGCTGAAGGGCCACGCATGATGTCGATCGGGCTGCATCCACGCATGGTGGGCCGTCCCGGGCGGGTCAGGGCTATCAAGCAATTCATCGAGTATGCCCGGCAACACGGCGGTGTCTGGTTTGCTACGCGCGAAGAAATCGCCCGTGCCTGGCTTGAACGAACTTGATTGAAGACACGCGCCGCCTGACCGGCTGGTTACTTCTGCAAGAGGCCTGATATGCAACCTTTTGATACGGTGATTCGCAACGCCCGCGTGGTAACCGCCTCAGACACGTTCACCAGCGATATCGGTATTCGTGATGGGCGCATCGTCTCCCTTGGCCTGGACCTGCCGCAAGGTCTCCAGGAAATCGACGCGGCAGGCCGGCATGTCACCCCCGGTGGCATCGACAGCCATGTGCACCTCGACCAGCCGACTGGCGACGGCTCGGTGATGGCCGATGACTTCTTCAGCGGCACGGTCTCGGCGGCCTGCGGCGGCACCACCACCGTCATCCCGTTCGCCTGCCAGCAGAAGGGCGAAAGCCTGCGCTCTGCCGTCGATGACTACCATCGCCGGGCGGGTAACAAGCCGGTGATCGATTATGCCTTCCACCTGATCGTCACCGACCCCACCCCGCAGGTGCTGCGTGAAGAACTGCCGGCCCTGATTGCGGAAGGCTATACATCGTTCAAGATCTACATGACCTACGATGCGCTGAAGCTGGGCGACCGGGAGATTCTCGAGACGTTGTCGGTCGCGCGCCGTGAGGGCGCCATGGTAATGCTCCACGCCGAGAACAGCGATTGCATCGCCTGGCTTACCGAGCGACTACTGGCGGCCGGGCTGACTGCGCCGCGCTACCACAGCGCGTCGCGGCCGATGCTGGTGGAGCGCGAAGCGACCCATCGTGCCATCGCCCTTGCCGAGCTGGTGGACGTGCCGATCCTGATCGTGCACGTGTCGGGTCGCGAGGCCGTGGAGCAGATTCGCTGGGCCCAGAGCCAGGGGTTGAAGGTGTACGCCGAAACCTGCCCGCAGTACCTGTTCCTGACCGCCGACTCTCTGGGGTGTGACGACAGCTTCGAAGGAGCCAAGTGCATCTGCAGCCCGCCGCCGCGAGATGCGGCAAACCAGCAGGTGATCTGGGATGGCCTGGAGAACGGCTCGTTCGAGATTTTCTCGTCAGACCACGCACCCTTTCGCTTCGATGGCCCGAATGGCAAGAAGGCCCACGGAGAAGAGGTGTCGTTCGACCAGATCGCCAACGGCATTCCCGGTGTCGAAACCCGCATGGCGCTGCTCTGGTCCGAAGGCGTGCGCACTGGGCGCATCACCGCGCAAAGCTTTGTCGCGCTGACCTCCACCAATGCCGCCAGGATGTATGGGTTGTATCCGCGCAAGGGCAGCATCGCCATTGGTGCCGATGCCGACCTGGTGATCTGGAACGAAGGTGAGTCGGTGCACCTGTGCAATGAAATGCTGCACCACAACGTCGATTACACGCCTTACGCCGGCATGACGCTGAGCGCCTGGCCGGCCATGACCCTGTCTCGCGGTGAGGTGGTCTGGGACGGCGCGCCGCGCGGTGAGGCGGGTCGCGGCCGGTTTCTGCCGTGCGAGCGCCCGGCGCCCGCGCAACTGCGCCGACGCAAGACTGAGTTGCAATGGTGAGTGCGGTCGCGCAGGTGGCCAGCCGAAGCAGTGGCGCGGCACTTTAAAGATCATCGTTTTTGTGAAATCACATCGCCCATGTATTGATTCAAATCGCGCAGATCCTTAACGCTCCATGCATGCGGCGATAGCTTTACACCATTCTCGCGCAAGGTTCTTGGAATCAAGTCGCCATTTGGGCGAAGTATTATCGAAGAGACAATCACGCCCGGATAATCATTCAATCGTTTCTTGAAAGCGGAGGTTGTCAGATCAGGCGTAGGCGGATTGCTTTTATTGGCCAGCGGGCCTGTTGCCTTGATATCTGTTCCGTGGCACATGCTGCATCGCTGTAGATAGAGATTTTTTCCATTGGCATTCTCCGCGAAGGCCAGTGAAGTTTGCGTCAGCGATAAAATTCCCAGCGAAGCGATGAATACTATTTTCATTGTTTTTATCTTCCTTGATGGGTTCAGCGTCGATTGGACGCGATTTGGTGCGCGGGAAAGATATCAGCCGTCGCGTCGGCACCCAAGCGCACTGATCGACCCTTGGCCGGGGTCGATCAGGGGAGTTTCTCAGAAACTCCAAGTGAGCATACCCGGGATGAAAGTCATTTCATGCCTGCTCTCAGGCCCCATTGTGTGTCCCGGGCCGAGCGGCCAATGGCGAGCGGGGCGTCAAGATGGCCAAGGCAACCGCCACGATGAAGAGCGCCGGCACGTCACCTGCCAGGTGCTGGCATCGTAAAGTGCGATGCCAGGTATCTGGATTTATCGTTTGTCTTGTGAACACGAATAATCAAATCCAGACGTCGTTCAAAGCCGTCCGCTCACCCCCTTCGTGACCGGTATTCAGAACCCCTCGCGGCTCGATCATCATGATTTTCGCTTCTCCGTGCGCTGCTGTCCTGTGCTCCACGCCACGTGGCACGACATACAATTCGCCCGGGTGTACATGAATGCAGCCCTGCGGTAGATCGATGCGCAAAATGCCTTCGAGCACCAGGAATGCTTCATCCGTCTGTGGGTGCGAGTGCCAGACGAATTCACCTTCGATTCGCACGACCTTGAATTGGTAGTCGTTCATTTCTGCGACGACCCTTGGGCTCCACTGTTGCTCGATCAGCGAAGCCTTTTGGGCCAGGTTCACAGGGTGTGATGCGCGTTGCTGAGTGAAGTCGGACATGACGGATCCTCTGTAGTTGAAGCCGTCAGCCTATCGAACCAAAAGCATGCAGTTCTTGTACGATCCTGCAAGTCAGCGGGTGGAACGCAAGCGTTCAAGCCAGCGCAAAGGCGACACGCCGTAGCTGCGAGTGAAGTGCCGGGTCATGTGGCTCTGATCGTGAAAGCCTGCGGCCAGGGCGGCATCGACCAGGGTGAAGCCATCGAGGATCAGCCGACGAAAACTGTCCAGGCGCCGAAGCGTGACAAAACGGTAGGGACTGGTGCCGTACAGTGCCCGGAAGTCCCGTGACAGACTCCACTGTTCGCGTCCACTGGCCTGTTCCAGCATCTCCAGTGTAATGCCCTGGTGAAGGTGCTCCATGATGAACGCCCTCGCGCGCTCGGCCGAGCGGTAATCGAGGCGTTTGCGGCCGCGTGGCTTGCCACCGACCGCACGCAACGCCATCGCCAGGTCGTATAAGGCGTCCTGCTCCTCAAGAATTTCCAGAGGATGATCCAGTGCCTGCACGAAGGCTTCACTGGCGCGGTACAGACGCAGGTCGCATGACAGTCCGCCAGCAATGAAGGGCAACGGCTCACCGCCGAGAACATTTTGAATAAGCGCCGGATCGATGTAGGCCATGCGGTAGCGAAAACCCGCATCAGTGCCCGCCATGCCGTCATGGACTTCGTCAGGGTGCAGCACAAGTGTGTTGCCCGGCACGCCGTGGCACAGCGCACCCTTGTAGTGAAAACTCTGCACGCCAGCGAGGGTGCGGCCGATCGAGTAGGTATCGTGGCGATGTGGGTCGTAGCCATGGCTGCCGAACCACGCTTCGATGCGCTCCACGCTGCCAGGTTGAGCGCTACGTATGACCCAATCCGAGGTGGCTGGCCGACCTGCTTTTCCGTTCATGATCAGACTTTTCCGCTGGTGCGTCATCTTGAAGGGTATACGGCATCTAACTTGCGGAACTATACCGCTGCCTCAGTTCAATTGTCCTTTGAGCGTTCGTTACGGGTCGAAATCAGCTTCGTTGAGCAGTGCCTCATAATCACTTGCTGCAGCGTTTCACCTCTACTTGTATCCTTGTTCAAGGACGAATGGCTGCCGCTATCGGCTTGGCCCAATAGTCGCTGGAACGGAAAAGCGGACTTTCCATAAGGTAGTAACGTGAAGCGTGATACCCATCTTGTTGTGCTTTTGCTGTTGGTTATCGGTTGCTCCCTGGCGTCACTGACTGTCTGGAAGGTAGTTGCCTCTCGAGATAAAGCTCTGGAGGAAGTGGATGTCCATGGCTTGAACCTGACCCAGGCACTTGCGACTTACTCCGAAGGCATTGTCCGGCAAAGCTCGCTGCTGTTGCTCGGGCTTGTCGAACGCCTGGAAACCGAAGGCAGCGGCCCTGCGCAGATTGAGCGGCTCAGTGCATTGGTCGATCGCCAGGTGCCGCTGATGCCACAGCTCAGTGGTATCACGGTCTACGATAATCAGGGACGCTGGTTGATGTCTTCCAACCGGCCGATTCCAGCCGGGGCGAACAGCACTGATCGTGCCTATTTCATTCATCACCGCGACGATCCCTCCCGCGAGATCTTTATCGGTCCGCCCATCCAGAGCCGTACCAATCACGAATGGGTGATCACCGTCAGCCGTCGTTTCAATGGTCCTCGCGGCGAATTTGCCGGCGTAGTGGCGGTCACCCTGGGGGTGGAAAACTTCCTGCGCCTGTTTGGCAAGATCGACGTCGGGCAGGAGGGCGCTATCGGCTTGTCCTACACCGACGGTACGCTGCTGGTTCGTTATCCTTTTCGCGAACAGGACATGGGGCGCAACTTTTCCAGGTCACCCATCTTCGCCAAGTACCTCGTCGATCGATCAGTCGGCACCGCGTCGTTTACCTCCAGCCTGGACGGTGTGGAGCGGCTATACGCCTTTCGCAAGAGTGATCAGTTGCCGCTGGTCACGACCGTGGCACTCGGCAAGCACGAAGTTCTCGCCGCGTGGCGAACGGAGGCATTGCTGTCCGCGGTGGTGGTGACGGGGCTGCTGGGACTGACCGGTCTCATCGGTTGGTTCCTGATCCTGGATATCCGTCGGCGTACCCGGGCCGAGGATCAGTTGCGCGGGGCCCAGCAGCAGTTGCTCTCATCGAATCGGCAACTTGAGCTGATTGCGATGAAGGATGCCCTTACCGGTCTGGCAAATCGGCGCTGCTTCGATGAGAGCCTTGCCATGGAAGCCCGGCGAGCACAGCGTGAGGGAACGACGCTGGCATTGCTCATGATTGATATCGACTACTTCAAGCGCTTCAACGACTCGCTCGGGCATGTGGCTGGAGACGCCTGCCTGCAGACGGTTGGCAGGATTTTCGAGGCGTGCGTAAGGCGACCATCCGATCTGGTGGCACGTTATGGCGGAGAGGAGATCGGCATCATCATGCCTGACACCGACAGTGACGGTGCCGCGGCGGTGGCGCAACTTATCCTTGACCGTTTGCAGCATGAGGATATAACGCACCACTCCAGCCCGTTCGGACGGCTGACGGTGAGCATCGGGATTGCTGCAGCCACGGGGTCCCAGCTGGACCCTCTGCAAGGCTTGATCGAGGTGGCAGACCAGGCGCTTTATAACGCCAAGGCGCTGGGGCGTAACCGGTTTGTGAGGGGGGGGAGGATGACAGGTTAAGCGGGCGTCAGGCCGTTACTCCCGTAGGAGCTGCCGTAGGCTGCGATCTTTTGATCTGGCTTTTAAAAGATCGCAGCCTCGTTGCACTTGGCAGCTCAGGTTTTGCGGATGTATGTCGGGTTTGCGGCGCGACACACATCTGTCGGAGCCGGCTTGCTGGCGATGCGAGGGTGAAGCTGCTGCCGTCTTCGCTGGCAAGCCAGCTCCTACAGGTTTTGCGGGTGTATGTCGGGTTTGCGG
>NZ_CATKQQ010000016.1:0-45763 GCF_949767605.1 Pseudomonas sp. IT-P218 | reverse complement strand
ATTGAGGTATTCGGTGACATGCCCGAGGGCGTCTACTTCGGCGATGAGGTTGCCCATGTCGTCGTAGCGGGCTTGCCAGGTGCTGCCGTCGGGGTAGTCCACCTGCGTGACCAGCGGGGTCAGGTGGTGATAGCGGTATTTGATCGAGCGCCCGAGCGGGTCGGTCTCTTCGAGCAGGCGCGAGTATTCGTCGTACTTGAGGGTGATCCTGTTGCCGTCAGGTAACGTCAGGCCGGTCATGTTGCCCTTGTCATCGATGTCGATGACGTAGTGCTCGCCACCGAAGTCGCGACTGGCGATCACGCGGTGATCGGTGTTGTAGTGAATCTCGGCTTCGCGCCCGAGCACGTCGGTGACTCGTGTGGTGCGCGCCTTGATGTCGTAGCGGAAGTGGAAACGTTCGCCATCGCTGGTCCAGTGCTCCACTACCCGGTGCTGGCCGTCGATGGATTCCCAGCGGTAGTTGCAGGTCAGGCCCAGGGCGTTGCTGTGGCTGGCCATTACCCCGTCGATGTAGCTGAAGCGGCGCACGGAATCGCCGTTGCGGTTGATCACCTCGGCGAGTTGGCCATTGTCGTCATAGCGATACTGCACCAGGGTTTCAACGGCTTCGTTGTCGACCACGCGCCTGACGTCGGTCAGGCGGCCCAGCGGGTTGTCGTAATGCAGGTGCACGCGCACGCCACCGGTGGCGCTGATGTCGGTGAGCGAACCTTGGGCGGTGCGGGTGAAATGCAGGAAGTGGCCCAGGGCGTTTTCGATGCGTTGCAGCGGCACCGGGTTGTTGTCGTCCGCGACTTCGCCGAAGTAGAAAAAGGTGTTGTCGAGGGTTTGCAGCAGGTAGTGGCCGCCTTCGGTGCAGACCAGATAGACCTGTTCATGGGGGTTGTAGATGCGCTCCCCCGGTTGCACGTCCACGAATGGAACGCTGCGCCCCTGATTGTCGGTGAGATAAACGAAGGCGCCACTGCGACGCAGGCTTTGCTCCCAGGGCAGGACCCAGCCCTTGCCGAGCACGCTGTCGACGCTCAGGTCGCTGGCATAAAACCGCGACCATTGGATCGGCATCAGGCCCGGCAAACTGAAGTCGGTTTCGTCGGTTATGACCTTGCGGCCGGTGGTGGCGTCGACGGGGTTGCCGATCAGGCCACCCACCGCTCGCTCGATGGCCGGCCCCACGACATAACGTGAGGCCACCTCACCGGCGACAAACCCGGCGGTGAATTTCAGTGCGCAAGGCATGATGGCTTTCATGCCGGCCTGGGTCCCGGCCTTGATCAATTGGGCGATACCACCCGCTGCGCCGGCGACCGCCATGAGGATGTCGACCGTGGTCCGCAACCAACCCGGGATCTCGTCGTCCACCGGCAGGTAGCGATGGGTACCGCCACCGATGAAGACATTGTCCGAGCCGCTGGAGAGTGTCGCGCCGCAAGTCATCTTGTCGCCCTTGCGGGCGGCCGCCGTGCCGTTGATGAAGACGTTGGTCGAGCCTTCGGCGACCTTCACCGGGCCGGGATGCTTGTCGCAGGCTCCCGTGCTTTTTTCGACATGGGCGGCCTTGCGGCTATTGATGAACACGTTGGGCGACGCGGTGACGATGGTCCCCGCGGGTGAAGAAAACATACTGCCGATTTTCTCCCCGGCCGCGGTGAGCAGGCTACCTCCGACGCCTGCGACCAAACCCGCCAACAAAGCCACGCCAAACCCACAGGTGAACGTCGCGATCGCCACCGTGGCGACCAGCGCAATGCCGAGCGCTGCGCCGATGAGAAACCCACCCAGGGCGCTGGTGTGCGACAGTTCATCGCCAAACCTTGCGGCTTCAAACATGACCGTTACTCCTGTGTGCTGGAGTCGGTCTTGGTGCCGCCGGGCTGGCGAGGCTGAAAGCTGGCCAGCAGGTCATTCCAGTTCTGATTCTGCTCGCTGCTGAAATCAGCCTGGGCTGTGGTGGAAAAAATCAGCGCGCGTCCAGGCTCGATCAGGAACGCCGCCTGGCGCTGGTAGAAAGGTCGGCCATCGGTCATGTAATACGCATCGATCTGCACGCCGTCGATCGGTGCCGACGTCGACAGCGCAACGGCCTTCTTGCCCAACAGCGTATAGCCACGCAGCTTGGACGCGAGCATCTTGACCTGACGCTCGACGTAGGCCTTGAGCGCCTCACCGGGCAGCAATGTGTCTCGGGAAACGGTGATGCTCAACGGTGCCGGAATGCTTGCCCCCAGCACGAACATGTTCA
This sequence comes from Pseudomonas sp. IT-P218, assembly GCF_949767605.1. Classification (NCBI taxonomy): domain Bacteria; kingdom Pseudomonadati; phylum Pseudomonadota; class Gammaproteobacteria; order Pseudomonadales; family Pseudomonadaceae; genus Pseudomonas; species Pseudomonas sp. IT-P218. Next base: position 43,518 of record NZ_CATKQQ010000016.1, on the reverse strand, counting down.
CCGTGCGGTCCTGGAACCCTTGCGGCAGCGCGATGCTGCCTTCCTGCAACTCATAATCCATTCTGGGTAACTTCCTTGAATCAAAAAAATGTGGCGTTCAGCGCACGGCAAGGCCGTCGAGCATGCCGTCAAAATCAACCAGCCAGAGACTGAGAGCGGGCCGGGCCGGATCGATCTCGCAAGCGATACTCAGCCACTGGCCATCGTCACGCCCGGCGACGGGCACCAGGGCACCCACCAGGCGCGCGTGACGATCGGCATGACCGCACTTGAAATGCAGATCCACCGACTTCGCCGCACTGCCGGCCAAGCTGACATCGCGCTGGCGGATGATGCGCACGTCCGGGTGCTCCCGGCGAAACGCCTGCACCGAGGCTTCGAATAACTGATCCAGCGTCTGTCCCTGTTGCACGTCACGACGCTTGATCGTCAGGCTGATCGGCTCGCCCTGGTGCTCGAGGGTGGTCTGGACCTCACGGAAATTGAAGCCCGCCGGAAAAGCCAGGTTGAAACCCCCGAAGGAGAAACTGCTGGGCGTGTCTTGCAGCGCCAACACAGGCTCGGGCTCGAGTTCCGGCTCGGGCTCAGGCTGCACGAGGAGCGCGTTCTGTTGAGCCAGGCGTTCGGCTTCCTCCCGCGCAATACGCTTTTCGGAAATGCGATCGTAGAGACTGACCCTGGTCATGACACCGTTACCTCAGTCATTGACCCTGACCTCGGAACCGGTGATCTGGGTCGTGCCGGTGCTGGTGGTGGTGATCGCCTTGCCTTTGATCTCGATGCCGTCCGGCGTGAGGGTGATGCTGCTGTCCCCCACCTGGAGAATGATGTGCTGGTTGGCGCTGACCTGAATGAACTGGTTGTCGACCTGAATCGTCAGCGAGCCTTCCTGGATATTCATCACCGTGTCTTTCTTGATGGTTTCGGTGTGCGTGCCACCGACCGTGATCGTGCGGTTGCTGCCGACACTGTGGGTCTCGTCGACCTCGATCTCGGTGTCCATGTTGCGCTCGGCATGCATGATGATCTGCTCGGCGCCGGACTTGTCTTCGAAGCGGAAGAAGTTCGCCGTACCGCCGTCGCCCTTCATCGACCGCGTCAGGAACCCGCTCTGGGTCTTGTTTGCCGGCAACGACCACGGCGGGGTGTTCTGGCTGTTGTAGAGGCTGCCCATGACCAATGGGCGGTCGGGGTTGCCATCGAGGAACACCACCACGACTTCATCGCCCACACGGGGAATCTGGATGCTGCCGAAACCGCCGCTGGCGCCGGCCTGGGCAACGCGGACCCAGCAGGAGCTCTTGTCGTTGTGCTCGCCCTTGCGGTCCCAGTGGAACTGCACCTTCACGCGGCCGAGTTCGTCGGTGAATATTTCCTCCCCCGGCGGGCCGACGATGATCGCGGTTTGCGGGCCGGAGATGGTCGGTCGCGGGGTGGTGAGTTGAGGGCGGAAGACGATCTTTTTGCGCACGCAGGAGAAGGTGTTGTAGTAGCTCGCCTGCTGCCCGCTAAGGTAGTTGTTGTGGCCTTCGCTCTCGACGCTCATCAGCAGGAACTGACGATCATCGGCGGGGCCTTGATCGTGATCGTAATGCTGCAGCAGTTCGAAGGTGTAGCCGGGTTTCATCGCGCGGCAGTTGCTGGCGCCATGAAAACTCTTGCCCTTGAGTTCAAGCGCTTCGACCCGCAACCGCAGCAGCGCTTCACCTTCGTCGTAGGTGCCGTGGGTGTATTGGCCGGGGAAGTCGTAGATTTCAAACTCGTCGACATCGCCCTGCTTGTTCAGGCTCTTCATGGCGACCGGCAAGCGATTGGACGGCTGTCGATAATCGAAGGTCTGGACCGCGATTTTCCCCGATTGCAACTGGCGGTTGCCGCTCCATTGGGTAATGGAGTCGGCGGTCTCGGTGACCGATGCCGTGTGGAAGCGGATCTGCGGTTGTTTAGGCAACGGCACCAGCGTGCTGGAGTCGTCGCAGATGATCATGGTGTGGCCTTCGGCGGTGTGCTCGAAGTAGTAGAACATCCCCTCTTCTTCCAGCAGGCGCTGGACAAAATTGAAGTCCGATTCACGGTACTGGGTGATGTAGGTGTAATGCTTGAGCGGCTTGCTCAGGCGGAATTCGTGCCGGGAAAACGCGGTGCACAGGGCAAACACCTGGGTGACGACATCCTCGACTGTGCAACCCTGGAAAATGCGCGTGTCGAAGCGGTTCTTCAGCATGGAGAACCAGGGGTTCAGCGTCGCCGTATAGCGGGCCATGCCGCCGTCGCTGCCGATGCTGGCAAACCGCGTCAGGTAGCCTGCCAGGTAGCGAGGCGTGGCGTCTGCCAGTTCGATTTCCAGGACCACGTGCTGGCCCATCATCGACTTCAACTCGACGCCGGAGTCCTGGCACACCAGCAGCAATTCAAAGTTGTACGCGCGGGACAGACCTTCGGTCCCCTTGAAGGACTCAAGCAACAATTGCTGTTCGGGGTTGGCGAAGTTCTTGAACTTGAACAGGCGCCGATTCTGCGGGGAAAGCATTGCGGCAAGGTCCATCAACATGTGTATCTCCTTGAAAACAGTGGAAAGCTACCGCCCTCTCTCAACCACTGCGCACGAATCAGATAAAAGGGTCAAAACCCTGTTTGCCGCAACTATGAATTCTTGATTTTCATCGATTTTTTTAAACACCGAATGAAATCCCTTACACACCATTGTGCGTCAGGAACTGCGACCGCAAGGCAGTATGAAAGTGCCATTACCCGGCGAAATAATTGAGAAATTTGTCACACTTTTACGAATATCACAGGTACTCGAACGCGGGAAGGAGACACGCATGTCATGCGCCCTGTCAAGTCGCAGGCAGTGCATGCGGGCGCTTCCACGCGCTTCGAACTCAGCTCCGGATAATCCTGAAAAATAATTATCGCCACGCTGGCCAACCAGAAACGCCGATATATCAAGGACAAACGGGAAGTTAAGCGCTGTCAATTAGCGGCTAATGCCTTATTGCCATCATTGCCGAATGTAACGCGAATAACAAAAAATGGGATCCATGTTGAAACTTTCAACTCGCCCCGCAGCCGGAAGTGCGGCCCATTGCCATCACTCAGGCAATGCTGTGAAGTCGGATAATCGACAGTTTCACTGCAGCAACAAGGAAGCGCCTTTCCCCCAAGGACAGTGATGAGTAAATGGATCTTTTAGCCAACGTGCCCAGCTGGGCCGATGTCGAACGCAACCTCGACCAGAAATTCAGCGAGCTGAACCAGGGCGTCAACGACGGCCTGCAGAGCGTTCACGACAACTGGAACGGCTTCACCCGGCGTGTCAGCAATGGCGCGAGCCAGGCCTATGGCTACATGGGCGGTCATCGCATCGATGCTGTGCATCAGGCGATGACCCTCTCCTACCCGATCATCCAGATGGACCTCAAGCGCAAGTGGGCCTCGATTGAAATCGAGCAGATCCTGCCGGTGCTGCTGCAACTGGTCAAAGAAGTCTCGATGATTCTCGGCGGCAGCGTGGCGATCGGCACCGTGGCCGGCGGCGCAGCGGGGGCCTTCGCATTTGGCGTCGGCGCTGGCCCTGGAGCAATGGTGGGTGGCGGAATCGGGTTACAAGTCGGCAACCTGATTCTCATGGCCCTGGGCCTGTCCGCCATCGCCGAATATTTTTACCAGGGCCTGCCCGCCTGCCTCTCGACCTTGCAGGAAGGCATCGCCACGGCCTGGCACGCCGAAGAAGGCCTCAAGCCGTCCGGCCTCGACCCCAGCGGCGGCTCCGCTGCACTGGTACAGGAGCGCGTCGAACGCGCGGCACGACAACTGGCTCGCGGGCAGGAGCAGCTTGTACTCCTGCTGCTCACCGCCATCGTCACCTACCTGACCCGGGGCCAGATGAAAGCCGGTGTGATGAACAGCATGGAAAGCATCGCGACCCGTAGCGCGAAGCTACAGGCGGAGATATCGAACAAGCAGTTGGCGGGTTGGCTGGCAAGGAATGAGCAGAAGTTGCTGGCTCGGGATGAGTTGCGGGTGAGGGAGCCGGCGCCTTTGGTCAAGGCTGAGCCAATAATGGATACTCCTTTTACCACTGCTCCAAAAACCAGCCAGATCCCTGAAAAAAAAGTCGATACATACCTCGGACAACTACGAAAATACTGGTCCAAGCCTCCCGTTGACTTTGAAGGCAACAAAGTGTTTCAGAGAGATGATCTGTTTGACCCAGATTTGATGACCACCTGGAGAGAGCGCGGAAAACTTGTGTCCGGTACCAATCTTGAGCGCATGGCAAGCGGACGAGCACCTATAGGCATCGATGGGAAATCAATCAACCTTCATCACATGATACAGACTCAAAACGGGGCAATAGCTGAGCTCACTCAAACATTCCATCAAAAATTTAGTTCTGTTATACATATAAACCCGAATACAATACCCTCTGGGATCGACAGATCTCTGTTTGATCGATGGAAAAGCGACTACTGGAACAATCGAGCACTAACCTACGCGAAAGGCAATTGAAAAACATGACACTCTCTCAGCTGGAAGACCTGATTAAAAAACATCCGGATATTGCTGCATTTGGATCCCCCGCTGACGCAGTGACTGATGATTGGTTAGTAAAGGCCGAGCAAAGAATCTGCCATAAACTACCTACGTCCTACAAATGGTTCCTTCAGAACTATGCAGGGGGAGAAGTCGGATCGGAGGAAATATATAGCATCTATGGAATGGACTTCGACGACATCAATGGTGGCGATATAGTTTTTCAGCACATTAATGGCCTCAAACATAAATCAACAACCGCAAAAAAAGTAGTTATCAGCGAAACCGACTTTGGCGAGGTTTTTTTCTTCGATTACGACACATATAACGGCGAGGAATGTCAGATCTTCGTTAGAATCCCTTCAGGGGAAAATTTATTGTACGCGAACAATTTTTACGAGTATCTCGCCAAGAGAATTAAAGCGCACTTGCCATAAGAGCACCTTTCTTCGGAGCGCTCCGCCAAGTGAAAAATTATCGAACTCAGTCAACACAAGCACAGCATGGAGCTAACAACGCCACTTGAGCATGTCGAAAAAACGATCATGCTCACAACTGATAGGCGTTAGATGCCCACAGCTCTCGGTCTATACAACATTACTCACCTGAGTGAGTTGAGTGTACAAAAGCGCATGACAAACTCAAACCTGACAGAACTGCTGATTACGTTCAAAGAAATCTTTCACAGTGAGAGCTGCTAGAACTTTGATTCAGGAATAAACACGATAATCCGCCTACTGTCCGTTGACCCTTTACCGGACAGTAATGAATGGGCACAAGCGACTTCAATGTATAGAACAATGGCAGGCAGTAAATCAGGTTTCTCCGACGTCTACATTGATCGAGGTACCGCGGAGCAGCGAATCGCAGCTAACGCAAGACTAGATACAATTCGACAGATGTTGTGGGACGCATTTGAACGAGTCTGAACTCAGATACATCGTGACAGATCATTGCCTGGTGCCAAGATGTTAAAAAACCTTATTGATCTCAGAAGCTCAAACGAAGCGCTCACCCAATACACCGAGCGTTACGACCACCTGCTCCCGCCGCCCTCTCCTCAACTACGTCAGCGCATGGATCCTATATTGCAGCCGGACGCACCCAGATTTCCGGTCAGGAAGCCAGAGTGGCTGACCTCAAGGCCTTGCACCGTCACTCAGGAGCAGGCGCTGGACCGCGCAAAGGGCAGCCTGCTGGGGCTCGCGATTGGCGACGCCGTGGGTACAACGCTCGAGTTTCTGCCCCGTGATCGTGAACATGTCAGTGACATGGTTGGCGGTGGCCCTTTCAAGCTGAAACCGGGAGAGTGGACTGACGATACGAGCATGGCACTGGCTCTCGCAGACACCTACGTGGCAAACAAGGAATTCGATTTCCGCGACTACACGCAGAGGCTTTGTCGCTGGTATAAAAATGGCGAAAACAGCCATAACGGAAAGTGCTTTGACATTGGCAACGCCACTCGTACCGCGCTTGAAGGTCGATTGGCGCAGGGCGTCGACTGGTACGGCAACGATCATCCATCCACAGCCGGCAACGGGTCGATCATCAGGCTGGCACCGACCGCCATTTACCGTCGCCACTCCTTGTCCGGTACCTGGCGGGAAAGCGCGGCACAAAGTCGTTGCACTCACAGGGCAGCAGAAGCCGTAAATTGCTGCGAACTGCTCGGCGCTCAACTGCACCTGGCCCTCAATGGCGCGGACAAGGAGGAAGCCTTGTCGTCAATGGTTCGCGCGTTATATCCCCGCCCCTTGATCATCAACGCTGGCGAATACAAACAAAAAACCCGCGATCAGATCCGCTCCTCCGGCTATGTTATCGATACGCTGGAAGCCGCTCTGTGGGCGGTCTGGAACACCGACAACTTCAAGGATGCAATCCTGTTGGCGGCCAATCTGGCGGACGACGCCGACAGCGTGGCAGCTACCGCCGGCCAGATAGCCGGGGCACTGTACGGGGTGACGGGCATGCCTGAAGAATGGGTCAAAACGGTCGCCTGGTCAGAACACATTCAAGACCTGGCGCAAAAGCTATTCGAAAGCGCCCCACTCCATGACGAGATGGACGTAGTGATTTATGGGAATCGTTGAAACGACACGGATAAATACCCCAGCCACCAGATCAAGGACACGATGAAATTCAGTGACGTATTCACGTGCCGTGAACACATGTTTGCCTTAGGCGTCGAGGAGACTACAGGTCGCCTTTACCTGTCGATTCCGGTCAGCAACGGCATGGTCGACTACGAGGAGTATTACCAAATTGACCGGGCACGCTTCGATCTTTTCCAAACGGATCTTGATACAGCCCTGGCGTTTGCCATGAGATGTCGCCGCAGAGAGCTGGATGATCTGCTGATTGTGCAACCGGGGGCCAATAGAGGAACGGCTATCTAAGGCAAGCTCGTCACTTCGTCCCCGTGGACCGCTGCCCTCAAAATCAAAACCCTTGAACGGCTACCCCCATGTCAAAACTACTGCATCGTTTGAAAACCCTTTTCGGACAAAAGACCGCTCCTCCACCCGCCTCCACCGAGCAGGTTGTCGATGCAGCCCCCCAGACCGAAGTGGACAAGCCACTTTCCCGAGTGGAAAGGAACCTGTCCTGGCTACCGATCAATCGTGAGCCAGAAGTGTTTGTCCCGCTGATGCCCCCGGCCTGCCCGGACCTGACGCTTGTGGATGCCCTCCTGTTGCAGCGTTATCGGGTTTTCGTCATAGCGAATGACCCGGCCGACCGGACATCAGAGACTACGATAAACCGCGATTACGCCAGCCAACTGGCGAGTGACTTGTACGGCAAAGCGACAGATCTTGGTTATTGTCGAGGCACTGAGTCCTCGTTCGAGATCTATTGGCTCACGCAATGTGCGGCGATTGTTTCGCTGCTGTCCCATGGACCAGAATCAGAACAATTCCTGACCTATAGAAAACGCGTTGGTTATGATCGAGACTCTGCCCAGACCGGTGAGCAGGTTCGAATGTTTGATGAGTACGTAGCGTCGCGCAGCTATCAAACCGCTGGAGCCGGGAAGGACCGTCTTCTGAAAACGCCGACAACTGCCCTCGACTACATTGACAATGCGATAACCATCACCGCCCTGAGGTACAACGGCTGTCCAGAGTTCCAGATTTACTCAAGCTCGCTGATCCAATTGCAATTCATCAAAAACGTGTTGCTGGGCGTTGAAAAAGATAAAGCCCGGTTGCACCAATTGACCATCGGCGTTTGGGCCAGCAAAGAGTTTGAAGCCGACGATCCTGAACTTGCTGGCGTACTGGGGGATGCCTTCTACATAGGCATTCAGATCGCACGCGGCCTGAAGATTCAGCTGCCTAACGGGTTGCCACCGGAAAGTCTTCCTCGCACATGAAATTGCTGCGACTTCAGGGATAATGCTAGAGATAACGTCATGACCGAAACCTGGTACCACGTTGACAACGGCACCCTTTGGATAGCAGATCAATCCATTCACCTGCCTCACCCGGTCAAAGTCGCCTTGCAGCATGACGACAGGCTCGCGGTCCTGATCGAGTCCCCTTCAAATGTCATTTTCAACAAAAACATCCTTGCACTATCGAGGCATGGAAAGGTGGTTTGGTTCATCCAGGAAAGTCCCCACGGCACGCAAGCAGACAAGCCCTACATGAGTCTTCAGTGCGACAAAAACGGGGCGTTGATCGTTGGTAACTGGAATGGCCTCAGTTACTCGGTCGATTGGCACAATGGTTCCGTCAGCGTTGTGAACTTTGAGAAGTGATAAACCGAAAGCACGAAGGCTCAGGACTGTAGCCATGAAAGACCTCCACAATATCTCCTCGAACATCGCCCGAACGGCAGAACTGCTGAGGACATTCGGCCACCCGCAATGGGCGGACAGACTCGAGGAGTGCAGCCCTGCGCTGCCCCGGGATACGACGTACGCATTGTCTCGATTGATGTCGCTGTACGGCGGCATGGGCTCGATCAACGACGTTGTTCTGTATGAGAACGCAAAGCCCTTGCTGGACGAAAACAACGAACTGCAAAGGCTGCTATCAGACCTTCATCAGCTTTGCGCAGGGCGCCATTGAATCCGGCGCCCCACGCTTGCCAATGCTGAAAGCCTTCAGGCCTGCTCGAATCGCTGCTGCAGCAAGTGCCGCGCAGTGCCTGCATTCAGGTAGGTGCCAATCAGGTCCGCCAACTCCTGGTCCTTGAGTTTTTTGTCGTCGCGGCAGATTTGCAGCAAGTGCAGCTGGACCCAGCGCTTTTTCCTGTTGAGTTTCGCATCCGGCGAAAAGAACGAACGCGAGGCCAACTCAGGCATCGGGGCGTCGTCTTCCAGCAATAGATTCAAGTGCACCCCTTGGCCCACTTGCAGACCAAAATCGGCGACGTGCCGGATCGGCAATGGCGCCTTGAAGTTGGCGAATACGAAGTGCTCGGGCGTCAGCAACAACGCGGTCTTGTTCGCCCGCGTGAGCATGCGCAAGGAGAGCGGCAGCAGGAACGCCATGCAGATCAAGAGCAGAATGCCAACCAACTTCATTGTGGCATTCGCATCCACGAAAACCTGCGGCAGCAGGTACGGCAGGATCAGCAGGCCCAGACCCAACAGCATGAAGAACGAGAAGCAACCCAGGGTAATCCACCCGCGCAATCGTGCGCCTTCATGCAGTCGGACTTCCTCCGTGGCATTGCCGGCATGGCTACGCAACTCCTGCACAACCGCCGCATCCTGCTCCACGTAATGGCCGAGAAAGTCCTCGGTAATGCGCGCACGCAATGCCTGGGGGTCGGCGAAATAGTGATCCATCGCGGCGCAGGCTTGTGCCGCGTTGATCGGGCGGGTGCCGCGGCTGACGGCCTCTTCGACCGTGACTTGCAGGGACGCCAGCCGCTCAAGATTGGAGGGATGGGTGTCCGATGGATGCGGCAGGCTGGCTGCCATTTCCTCCTCGGGCAGGGTCAGCGGCTGCGCGGCCAATTCCTGCACGACGCTGATTGGCAAGTCGTGGGGCGGGACGTACCCGGCACCCGGGTTGGTCGCTTGCGACACACGGGTAAATACACACTGTTGCAACAACGGGTCGATGGCCGAAATACGCACCAGCGCCGACGCGATGGCAATGTTCCCCGCCAACTGCGCGCCCGCCGCGTCCGCCGCCAGTTCCCGCACGCGGCTCCAATGGTTCACCGCGTGATCGAAACGCTCCATGAAATACTCACCGAGCATGAACGCCGGCCACAGCGTCGTGCGTTGCAGCACATCGCTTTGCAGCATGGTTTCGGCAATCACGCCGAGACTGCGGCCGATACCCTCGTAGATCGGTACGAAACGCAGGCTGTACTCGGTATCGGCACCGGCGAAGTGGGCCAGTTCGTGACCGATGACCGCGCCGGTTTCCGCCGAATCGAGCAGGCCCAGGTACAGCATCGGCACGTGCAGGGTGCGGCCCTTGAGCGCGGTGCCTGACGGCAGCAGGTTGACGTCGCTGGAGGTGACGTAAAAGCCTTCGGTCATGCCCAACACGATGTGCTCGGGTGCCAGCGCACCGAGTTGATCCGCCAGCTCGCGAACACGGGCCCACAGCGCAGGCGCCTGCTCCGGTGTGACAACTTGGCCGAGAACGCTCATCGGCGTGGACTGGAACATGTGCAGCATGACCGGCAGCTGTTTGCCCATCTGCCAGATCGAATACAGGAAACCGAGCATCAGCATCAGCACGACGAGCATCAGCTTGAATTCACCGGTGCTCATGTTCCCCATGTGCCACAGCCCCAGGCCTTCGAAACCGAGGATGGCCGCCACCGCTGCGCCCATGGCGACGATGTGCCCCACCAGCAGGTACGGCAACAGACGGCTCACCCGGCTGAAGGTGTGCAGCAATCGTTCACGGGAATGACTCGCGCGGGCGCCGGCCCAACGCAAACCCAGCAGCCCCAGCACGCCGACCAGCGAGGCCAGCAGGCCGAGGGCGATGGCGCCCTTGGCCAGGTTGTTCATCACGCCAGCCACCGGTTGCACGATGGTCAGTTCGTGTTCGGCCTGGGTAACCCGCGATAACGCCTCGTGGACACCCATGCGTTCGCCGTTGATATCGACCTTGGCCGAGCGTGAGAACGGCTTGGCAACCATCGCTTCGATTTCGACATGCATCTCGCTCAGTTCGGCCTTGATATCAGCGAACTCCTTGATGCTCTCGGTGCTGCGGTGTAACTCCCAGACACCAAACAAGCCAAGGAAAAGCGGCAGGAGAATCAGCACGGCAATGAGTTTCAACGTTCTCATGAGACAGGGCCTCAATAGTCGCGTCGCCTTGTATCCGTGGCGAGCATAAATTCCATTTAACGAAGGCCCGAAAGCCCTCACGCTAATGCACGGCCGACACATGAAAGTTGTGAGACGCAGTCGTACCTGGCGCGTTATACAGAAATAACGGCGATATGTAACTCCGTATTGCCCGAACACTCGTTCAACAGCGCAAGGTCGCCTTGTATATCCACGGATATCTCGGGGTGCCATCACTTCGTGCCAGTAATATGACACTTATCCTCCAATTTTTTCCTTACCGGATAATCAAGCGGGCATTAGGTGAACCGGTTCACCTTTTTTCAATTTTTTTTAGTTAAAAATTGGATCCATTTTCTTACGGAAACCATTGAATCCATTGGGTTTCAGGCACTTGAGCCATGGACATCCGGCAAATAGTGGCAAGCAGACATCATTGCGGCAGGTCACAAAAAAAAGAAAAAATCCGCGCCTCGTAGGAACTTTCCTACACATCCCGTTGCCATACACGACGTTACTGGCAACTCGATATCCATATGCCAGCATCGCACTCCCAATGATTCCTGGCAGTGTGATTTCTTGATGTCAAACATCAGCGATCACAACTGTGAACTGGTCGAGAAATTAGTCACTGCGCCCGTACTCCCCTGTATATCCGGGTAGTCGTCGCGAAGTGTTCAAGGACGAAGTTACCGATGACTCAGACGTTTTTTGATGTTGAAGCATTGATCAAGCTGCGAAGCCAGACCCGGGCCATTTCTGACGCGCTCAAGGCGCAGGCTTCGGACTACCTGGCGACCCTGGCTTTGCTGATCCGTCCGCAGACGTTTTTCGGTGAATACCTGCAAGGTGCGCAGCGCAGCAGCGGTCGTGAGACCCAGCACCATTTCAAGGAACTCAAGGCGCTCTACGACCGCATCGGCTCGGCCGCTCCGTTCCAGCTGGTCAACGAACTCGAAGTGCCCCTCAACCTGCTCAGTACCACCCCGCAACTGTTTGCGCTGGAGTACGACAAGGTGCTGTCCCAAAGCGGCCAGTCCATTCGCATCACCAGCCCCGTGCGCTGGGTGGTCGGGTTCAGTTCGTTCGACCTGGCCCGTTTTCGCACCGTCATCAACGACCCCAATCGCAGCAGCGCCGAGCTGTACCGCTTCGTGGTGCATTACCTGGTGCTGTTCTACTGCCTGAGCAAGTCCCCCGGCATCAGCCGCTTGCTTGAAGGCCTGCGTTTTCCCGTCACCTTCGAACGCTTGAAAGACTTCGGCGACCTGCCCTTCTGCGTCATCAGCTCGCCGGTGCGCTCGCAGTTGCCCGACGAGGCGGTGATCCGCAGCAGCACCCAGATCGCCGGCAACACCAGCTTCGAAGAATTGGTGGGACACGAAAACATCATGGAAATGAACGATGAAATTCGTCAGCGCCTGCTGCTGACGATCGAAGGAATGTAACGCGCTCGGCCACCCATTGAACCGACACGCAAACGACTTGCAGCGAATTGTTCGCACAGGAGATCACGATGGCGAAGAAGGAAAGTACCCAGCACAAACTCGACCGCGTTCGCGCGCCTCGGGTCCATATCACCTACGACGTGGATATCGGTGACGCTCAGGAAAAGAAAGAGCTGCCCTTTGTCGTCGGTGTGCTGGGCGATTTCTCCGGTAACCCGCTGGAGCCGCTGCCGAAGCTCAAGGACCGCAAGTTCATTTTCATCGACCGCGACAACTTCAACGGCGTGCTCAAGGGCATCAAGCCGCGCCTGACCTACCGCGTCGACAACACCCTGGCCAAGAACGGCACGCAACTGGGGGTCGAGCTCAACTTCAACGCCCTCGAAGACTTCGAACCGCAGAACGTGGTCAAGCAGGTCGAGCCGCTGCGCAAGCTGCTGGAAGTGCGCAACAAGCTGGCGGACCTGCGCAACAAGATGGGCGGCAACGACAAGCTCGAAGAACTGCTGATGGACGTGCTGCAGAACACCGAGAAGTTGAAAACCCTGGGCAAGGAATTCGGCCGTGAAGCCGCCGTGCCAGCCACCGACGACAAAGCGTAGGAGCCTGACGATGAACGACAAGCAAACCGTGACTCAACAGGACAGCTCGCTGGTTGAAGTGGAAAGCTTCACCGCGCAATCCTCGTTGCTCGACAGCATCATTTCGCAAAGCCGCGTGGCCCGTTCCGAGACCGAACGGACCCGCACCCGCGACCTGATCGGTGAATTGGTCAACCAGATCCTGGAAGGCGAAATGACGCCGAGCAAGGATCTGATCGCCGTGCTCGATGCGCGCATCGCCGAGATCGACGCGATGCTCTCCGAGCAGATGAACGAGATCATGCACGCCAGTGAATTCCAGCAGCTGGAAGCATCCTGGCGCGGCCTGAAGTATCAGGTCGACCAGACCGAAACCAGCACCACGCTGAAGATCCACCTGCTCAATGCGTCGAAGAAAGACCTGGTGCGCGACCTCAAGGCCGCTTCCGAATTCGACCAGAGCGCGCTGTTCAAGAAGATCTACGAAGAAGAGTACGGCACCTTCGGTGGTGCACCGTTCGGCATGCTGCTGGGTGACTACGAGTTCAACCGCAGCCCGGAAGACATGTACCTGCTCGAAGAGATTTCCCACGTCGCTGCGGCTGCCCATGCGCCGTTCATTTCGGCGGCCTCGCCTGAGCTGTTCGGCTGGGATTCGTTTACCGACATGTCCGGCCCACGGGACCTGGCGAAGATTTTCGACACCGTCGAATACGCCAAGTGGAAGTCGTTCCGCGCCAGCGAAGACTCGCGTTACGTCGGCCTGACCCTGCCCCACGTGCTCGGTCGCCTGCCTTACGGCCCGGATACCACGCCGGTCGAGGAATTCAACTTCGTCGAAAGCGTCGATGGCCGCGACCACAACAAGTACCTGTGGATGAACGCCGCCTACGCGCTGGGCACCCGGGTCACCGATGCGTTTTCCCGCTACGGCTGGTGCGTGGCGATCCGTGGTGTCGAGGGTGGCGGTCTGGTGGAAGGCCTGCCAACGCATACGTTCAAGACCGATGACGGTGAAATCGCCCTCAAGTGCCCGACCGAAATCGCCATCACCGATCGCCGCGAGAAGGAGCTGTCGGACCTGGGCTTCATTCCGCTGGTGCACTGCAAAGGCACCGACTACGCGGCGTTCTTCGGCACTCAGTCGACGCAGAAGCAGAAGCAGTACAACACCGACATTGCCAACGCCAACGCCCGGCTTTCCGCGCAGTTGCAGTACATCTTCGCCACCTCGCGCATCGCCCACTACATGAAGGCGATCATGCGCGACAAGATCGGCAGCTTCGCTTCGCGCAAGGACGTCGAGCTGTTCCTCAACAAGTGGCTGTCGAGCTACGTGTTGCTGGACGATACCGCCAGCCAGGAAGCCAAGGCCAAGTTCCCGTTGCGCGAAGCCCGCGCCGAAGTGTTCGAAGTGCCGGGCAAGCCGGGGGTGTACAAGGCCGTGACCTACCTGCGCCCGCACTACCAACTGGACGAACTGACCGCTTCGTTGCGCCTGGTTGCCGAACTGCCGCAATCGACTCGCGCCTGATCGCCAACTTTGCCAGGGAGGCAACATGACCAGTCAACACAAGCTGTTGCCATCGCTGCTGGACCGATTGCTGGACGATCGTCCGCATCAGTCCATCGAAGCGTCATCGCAGCGCTTGTGTTCGCTGGCCGATTACAAGGCCAGCATCGTTCGCGACCTGGAAGTGCTGGTAAACACCCGCCAGTCCCTGATCGCCAACGAGCTGGAGGGTTTCGCCAACCTGAACGGCAGCATCCTCGACTATGGCATGCCGGACTTCACCAGTCGCAGCGTGCTTGATCCCAAGGATCGCCTGCTGATCCAGCGGCAATTGGAGAAGGCCATCACGGTCGGCGACCGGCGCTTTCGCAGCGTCAAGGTGCAACTGCTCGCCCAACAGACCGGCCAACGCATGCTGACCTTTCGCGTGGACGCGGTCCTGCGCCTGCAAGACGTCACCCGCCAGGTGTCCTTCGACGCGGTGCTGCAGGTCAACACCCAGGAATACAAAGTGCAGAACCTCAACTGATGCTCGACGATCTGCTGCCCTATTACGAAAAGGAACTGTCGCACCTGCGCTTTTTGGGCCAGGAATTCGCCAGCCAGTATCCGAAAATCGCTTCGCGGTTGCTCATCGAGGGCGATAACTGCGAAGACCCGCATACCGAGCGCCTGATCGAAGCGTTCTCGTTCCTCTCTGCACGCGTACACAAAAAACTCGACGACGAGCTGCCGGAAATCGTCGAGTCGTTTCTCGAGGTGCTGTACCCGCATTACCTGCGCCCTACCCCGTCGATGTCGATCGTCGAGTTCAACCTGGGCAAGCAGGAAAAAGTCACCGAAGCGTTCCGTGTGCCCCGGCATACCGAACTCAGTGCCAACCCGATCGATGGCGTGGTGTGTAAATTCCGCACCTGCTACCCGGTCGAGCTGTGGCCGGTGGCGGTGCAACAGGCCTCGTTCATCGAGATGGAACGCTCGGCATTCAACGGCCACAGCGCCGACCTGGTCGCACGCTTGCGCATCGGCCTGGTGGCGACCTCCGACGTGAAGTTCGGCAAGCTGGAACTGGACAGCCTGCGGTTCTTCCTCGACGGCGAAAGCACGTTGATGCTGCAACTGTACGAGCTGCTGTTCAACAACCTGGCCAAGGCCACGCTGACCTTCGACGATCAGGGGCGCAGCCGTGAGGTCGTGTTGCCGGCCAACGCGTTGAAAGCCGTCGGCTACAGCCTGGACGAAGGCCTGGTGGACTACTCCGAGCGTTCGTTCCTCGGCTATCGCCTGCTGCACGAATACTTCACCTTCCCCGACAAGTTCATGTTCTTCGACCTGTCGGGCTTTGCACGGATTCTGGCGGGCAAGGAGATCGAGAAAGTCGAGGTCAACTTCTACTTTTCCGACTACGACCTGAGCGACCGCCTCGCGCGCCTGACGCAGAACATCGGGCGCAATAACTTCAAGCTCAACTGCACGCCGATCATCAACCTGTTCCGCCAGCAGGCCGAGCCGATCAAGTTGACCCACGCCCAGCACGAGTACGCGGTGACGCCGGATGTGCGCCTGCAAGGCTCGGCCGAGGTGGTGTCCATCGACCGCGTACGACGGGTTCGCAAGGTCGGCGGTATCGATCAGGTCGGCACCTGTCATCCGTTTTTCGAACCCCGTGGCGATCAGGGCCCGGGGCAAAGTTTCTGGATGGCCCGGCGCCGTGCGGTACAGGGCGGCCAGCGCGATGGCTCGAACGTGTTTATCCGAATCGTGGATCGCGAGCTGGGCCTGATGGAGGCCAACAACGACGCGTTGAGCATCCGCCTGACCTGCAGCAACCGTGACCTGCCCCTGCTGTTGCCGTTCGGGGGTGAGCGTGGCGATTTCAATATCCCGGGCAACTCGGTGATCAAGGACATCCGCTGCCTGCGCAAGCCCACCGCCACCGCGCGCGTACCCTTGGGCAACGGCGTGATCTGGCGGCTGATTTCGCACCTGTCGCTCAACCACATGTCGCTGGTGTCCCGTGGGCGCGAGGTGCTGCTGGAGCTGTTGTCGCTCTACAACTACCGCAACGTGTCGGCGATCCGCAAACAGATCAACGGTATCGTCTCGGTGAGCAGTGAACCTGTGGTCGCACGCATTGGCCACCCACGGCCGAACTTCGTGCGCGGCGTCGGCATCACCCTCAATTTCGATGAAAGCCAATACACCGGCAGCGGTGTGTTCCTGTTCGGCATGGTGCTCGATCACTTCTTTGGTCAGTACTGCTCCATGAACAGCTTTACCCAATTAACCCTTCGCACCTTGCAGCGCGAAAAGAGAGTCGTCCAATGGCCACCGCGAACCGGCGATCAACCCCTGGTCTGATCGACCAGGCACGGGCTGAGCCGCA
This sequence comes from Pseudomonas sp. IT-P218, assembly GCF_949767605.1. Lineage (NCBI taxonomy): Bacteria > Pseudomonadati > Pseudomonadota > Gammaproteobacteria > Pseudomonadales > Pseudomonadaceae > Pseudomonas > Pseudomonas sp. IT-P218. The sequence continues at coordinate 26,771 of NZ_CATKQQ010000016.1, read as the reverse complement.
CCGATTCGAGTTTTTCCAGTTGGTGCGCTTGCTTCGCCTGCATTACAGCAGGACCGGGCGCATGGACCTGCAGACCCGACCGCACGAAGACCCTTTGCGTTTTCGCTCGCAGCTGTCGCTCAACTTCCCGGCCAGTGAAGTCAGCGATCTGCAGTTCGAGCGTGAAGGCAAGGTGTCCGTGGCCGGCCTGCCGCTGTCCGAGATGCAAGTGACCTTCATGGGGCTGGTCGGGCCGTCGGGCGTATTGCCGCGCCCGTACACCGAGCTGTTGATCGAGCGGCACATCCAGTACCGGGATGACGCGGCCCACGCGTTCCTTGACATCTTTTCGCACCGCATGACCACGCTGTTCTACGAGGCCTGGCAAAAGTACAAGTTCTACATCGAGTACGAACGCAACGGCACCTCGGACTTCGATCGCTACCTGCTCAACCTGGTGGGTTTCGGCCCCGAGGCGCAGAAGCAGAAATTCGACAGACAAGGCTCGCCCCTGCGCCGGGAATTGTTCAGCTATTTCTCCGGACTGTTCGCGCAGAAACCGCGCAATGCGCTGAACCTGGAAGCGATGCTGTCTTTCTATTTTTCGCTGCCGTTCAAGGTCAAGCCGTTTGCCGGTCGCTGGCTGAAACTCGACGCCAGCCAGTGCACGCAGCTGGGGCGCAAGAACGCCGTGCTCGGGCAAAGCGCCGTCGCCGGTAACCGGGTCTGGGACTACCAGTCGTGCGTGCGCATCGAGTTGGGTCCACTGGAGCTGGCCGACTATCAACGTTTCCAGCCAGGCACCGAGGATTACCAAAAACTGGTGGAACTGGTGCGTTTCTACGTCGGTGCGGAACTCGACTTCCAGTTCGCACCCAAGCTCAAACCCAAGGCCGTACCGCTCGCCCGCCTGGGCACCGTTTCCCTGGGCCGGCTCGGCTGGCTCAAGCGACCGGGCGTCGATGTTGAACCTTCCCGCTGCGCCCTCTTCCACATTCCTTTTGATGGGGTCTCCCTGTGAACCTGAAGTCCCTGTTTGCCAAGCTCAACGACACCAGCCGTGCCGCCACCGAAAGCGCTGCGGCCCTGTGCCTGTCGGAACACCACTACGATGTCGAGATCGAGCACCTGTTGTTGCAGTTGCTCGACAGCCACGACAACGACCTGCCGGCCATCCTGCGTCATTACGACGTGGTGCCTGAGCGCTTGCAGGCGCAATTGGTGACGGCACTGGGGACGTTCAAGAAAGGCAATACGCGCACCCCGGCGCTGTCGCCGCACCTGACCCGCCTGATCGAACAGGCGTGGGTCCTGGCCTCCATCGAGTTCGGCCAGGCGCAGATCCGCACCGGCCATCTGTTGCAGGCCTTGCTCGATGACGACGAACTGCGCCGGGTGGTGATCGCGGGTGCGGCTGAGCTTGAGAAAATCAACGCCGACGATCTGCGCGTGAACCTCAACGCGTTGGTGGAAGGCAGCGCCGAATCGGCCCTGGCCAAACCGCCGAGTGATGTCGCCAGCACGGTCAAGGGCAATGGCAAGACACCGGGCCTGGACCAATACACCATCAACCTCACGCAAAGCGCTCGCGAAGGCCGGATCGACCCGGTGCTCGGTCGCGAGTTCGAAGTGCGGCAGATGGTCGACATCCTCACCCGCCGCCGCCAGAACAACCCGATCCTCACCGGTGAAGCCGGCGTCGGCAAGACCGCCGTGGTCGAAGGCCTGGCCCTGCGCATCATCCAGGGTGACGTGCCGTCGGTGCTCAAGGGCGTCGCCATCCACACCCTCGACCTGGGCTTGTTGCAGGCCGGTGCCGGGGTGAAGGGCGAGTTCGAAAACCGCCTCAAGTCGGTGATCGAAGAAACCAAGCGCAGCCTGCACCCGATCATCCTGTTCATCGACGAAGCGCACACCCTGATCGGTTCGGGCGGCCAGGCCGGGCAGAACGATGCCGCCAACCTGCTCAAGCCAGCCTTGGCCCGGGGCGAGCTGCGCACCATCGCGGCAACCACCTGGGCCGAGTACAAGAAATACTTCGAGAAGGATGCCGCCCTGGCCCGCCGCTTCCAGGTCGTGAAGGTCGAAGAGCCAGACGAAGACAAGGCGATCCACATGCTGCGCGGCTTGCTGGCCAAGATGCAGGAGCACCACAAGGTCACGGTGATGGACGAAGCGCTGGTGCAGGCCGTGCGCCTGTCCAATCGTTACATCACCGGGCGCCAACTGCCGGACAAGGCCGTCAGCGTGCTGGACACCGCCTGCGCCCGGGTCGCCCTGGGGCAATCGGCGCAGCCGGGGCCGCTGGAAGACTGCAAGCGCCAGATCGACAACCTGCAGGCGGAAATCTCGGTACTGCAGCAGGAAGCCGCCAAAGGCAGCGACCATGCCCGTCGCCTGGCCACCCTGAACGCCGAGTTGCTGACCGAACAGCAGACCCGCGATGCCCTCGAGCAACAGTGGCAACGCGAGCTGCAACTGGTGGAACAGCTCGGCGCCCTCAGCCACCCGGACAATCAGGCACCGGATGCACAAGAAATTGCCGCGGTGCGCGCCGAACTGGCCAGCGTCCAGGGTGAGCAACCCCTGGTGCATGCCCTGGTGGATGGCGGCACCATCGGCGAAGTGATTTCCGGCTGGACCGGCATCCCCCTGGGCAAGATGCTGCGCGACGAAATCGACACCGTGCAGCGCCTGCCTGCGCTGCTGGGCGAGCGGGTGCTCGGCCAGGACCACGCGCTGCAGGAAATCGGCAAGCGCATCAAGATTTCCCGCGCCCGCATGGAAGACCCGAACAAGCCCATCGGCGTGTTCCTGTTGCTCGGCCCGAGCGGCGTCGGCAAGACCGAAACCGCATTGGCCCTGGCCGACACCCTGTACGGCGGCGAGCGTAACCTGATCACCATCAACATGTCCGAGTACCAGGAAGCCCATACCGTCTCCAGCCTCAAGGGTTCGCCACCAGGTTACGTCGGTTATGGCGAGGGCGGCGTGCTGACCGAAGCCGTGCGACGCAAGCCCTACAGCGTGGTGCTGCTCGATGAAGCGGAAAAGGCCCACCCGGACGTGCTCGAACTGTTTTTCCAGGTATTCGACAAAGGCGTGCTGGACGACGGTGAAGGTCGCGAGATCAACTTCCGCAACACCGTGATCATCCTCACGTCCAACACCGGAACCGAGCGCATCATGCAGTGGTGCCTGAACGCCCAGCCGCAACCGCAGCCCGAAGAAATCGTTGAAGGCTTGCGTGACGAGCTGAACCAGGTGTTCAAGCCGGCCTTCCTCGGCCGCCTGACCATCGTCCCCTACTACCCGGTCCAGGACGCGATCCTGGAGCGCATCGTTTCGCTCAAGCTTGCGCGCATTCGCCAGCGTTTCGAGCGCAATCATCAGGCCGTCCTCGGTTATGACGAGGCGCTGGTAAAAGCCATTGCCTCGCGCTGCACCGAGGTCGACAGCGGCGCTCGCAACATCGACAACATTTTGTCCAAGACCCTGATGCCGGAACTGGCGCAGCGGGTCCTTGAGCGCATGGCGCAGGACAAACCGATCCAGAGTCTGAACATCGAGTTGGGCAGCGACGGCGATTTCGCCTATCGCCTGTGCTGACCGGGCATCTACAGGTAGTGGTCATGGACAAGAAAAATTCAGGGAAGCGTCTCGAAAAGACGGCGTTGGCCAAATGCCTGACGGCGGTGGCGATGATGGCGGTACTGAGCGCCTGCGGCGTCACCGACCGGGTCGGCAAACGTGTCGACGACACCTGGGCGGGCGACATGCTGTTCGACGACCAGGAGAAGGTCATCCTCACCTCCGACGGCGGCAACCAGCTCAATCCCGACGCGTCCGGCCAACCGCTTTCGGTGGTGCTGCGCGTGTACCAGCTGACCTCACTGGAGCGCTTTGCGTCGGTCGACGCCGACACACTGTGGGACGACCCGCAAAAAGCCCTCGGCAATACCCTGATCGAGAACCGCGAAATCACCCTGCTGCCGGGCATGGGCCAGGTCGACAAGTGGCCGCTGAACAAGGCCACCGGCTATGTCGGCGTCGCCGCGTTTTTCCGCACCGACGAGAACAGCCGCTGGAAGGTCGCGTTTGACGCCAACTCCCTGCGCAAGGACGGCATCTGGTTCTCCTCCGACGGCCTGCGGGTGCTGGTGGACAACAACAAGGTGTCCGCCGTCAGTGGTGTCGACGTCCTGGACAAACCCAAGACCCAGGAGCAACTGGCCAAAGCCGCCGCCCTGCCCGACCAGCCGGCCGAGCCGACGCTGACCGAACGTGTGCAGGACGTCGTGGTGCAGAAGGCCCAGGACCAGGCCAGTGCCTCTGCGCAAAAAGCCGTGGACTCGAAATTGAATTCATTTTTGGAAGGCGCTCAATGAGTAAGCAAAGCCGGGTGATGTGGTCCGAAGGCATGTTCCTTTTGCCCCAGCATTTCCAGTATCAGGATGAGTTCCACCAGCATCAGCTGGCGCAGGCGACCCTGCGCAACACACCCTTTCACTGGGGCGTGCAGTTGCTGGAAGTGGACGAGGAAGCCCTCGCCACCGGCTCCCTGCAGCTCAAGCGGTTGAAACTGGTGTTTCCCGACGGCAGCCTGTTCGACGCGCCGCAGCACGATCCGCTGCCGGCCGCCCGCGACCTGAAGGACCTGCTCAAGGGTAACGACCTGAAGGTCTACGCCGCGCTGAAACTGCCGGAGCCCTTCGGCCTGAACTACGTCGAAGACGGCCAGGAGCAGAAGACCGGGCGGCGCTACCGCAAGCAGTTCGACACCTTGCCGGACCTCAACGAAGGCGACCTGGAAAACGAAATCACCAGCCTGCGCCTGAACGTGGTGATGCTGATCGACGGCGACAACCTCGATGGCTACACCTGGTGCCCGATCGCCCGGTTGTCACGCAACAACATCGGCGGCTTCAACCTCGACGGGCATTTCGTGCACCCGACGTTGCACCTGGGCACCCATGACACCCTGATCGGCCTGGGCAAGCGTTTGCTCGGCGCCCTGCAATCCAAGAGCAAGGCGCTGTCGGGTCGGCGTCGCGAGCGCGCGGACCAGATCGCTGAGTTTGGCTCGAGCGACGTGACCCTGTTCTGGCTGTTGAACACGGTGAACCGTGCCCACCCGGCCCTGGCGCACCTGCTCGCGCACCCGCGCCTGCACCCCGAGCGCCTGTATCTGTTTTTGGCTGAACTCGCCGGCGGCTTGCTGACGTTCTCGCTGGACACCCAGCTCAACGACATTCCCGAGTACGACCACCACGACCCGGCGGCCTCGCTGGTCAGGCTCGACGAGATGATTCGCGTGCTGCTCGACAACGTGGTGCCGAACCAGTGTGTGGTGATCAACCTGACCCAGACCAAACCCTCCTACTGGCAAGGGCAGCTGCACGATCCACGGCTGGCGGAGGCGGATTTCTACATTTCCGTGCACGCCGACATGCCGGGCGCGAGCCTGCTGGAACTGGTGCCACGGGCGTTCAAGGTCGGCTCGCCGGAAGACATCGAAGTGGTGGTCAACAGCGCCATGCCGGGCGTCACCCTCAACCATTCGACCCGCCTGCCCAATGCGATTCCGGTGCGACTGGACAATCACTACTTTTCCATCGAGCCCCATGGCCGGGTGTATGAGCGAATGATGAGTGCCCAGGCCATCTCTTTCTATGCGCCCAGCGCGTTCACCAACCTCAAGCTTGAACTGATGGCGGTACTCAAATGACCGAAGCCGTAATGCAAGGCGCCGTTGCGGCCGCCCGTGAAAAACCGACGCTCAAGGACCTGGTGCAGGACTTCATCAGCATGGCGCTGATCGTGCGCAAGGGTCGCCAGGTGACGTCGGTCAGCGCCTTCGAGGCGAGCGTCGACAGCTTCTTCAAGGCGCTGGAGCTCGATGCCCGTGGCGCCAACTACAGCGTGGAACAGGTCAAGGACACCCAGTACGCCCTGTGTGCGTTCCTCGATGAAAGCGTGTTGCGCTCCGGGGACAACGAACTGCGGCGGCACTTTGAACTGCAACCCTTGCAGTTCCGCTATTTCGGCGTGCACCTGGCCGGTGAAGGCTTCTTCGAAAAGATCGATGCGCTGCGTGGTGACGTGAAACAGAACCTCGATGTGCTCGAGGTCTACCACCTGTGCCTGGCCCTGGGTTTCGAAGGCAAGTTCAGCCTCGGGCAAAAGGACCAGCTGCGCTACCTGGCCAATACCCTGGGCCAGGACATCGCCCGTTTTCGCAAGACCCCCAAGGCCCTCTCGCCTGACTGGGCGTTGCCCGACCAGGTTTCGCAGATGCTGCGCCATGAAGTTCCCCTGTGGCTCTACCTGGCGCTGATTGCGCTGGTCTGCGCGGGTGTCTACCTGACGCTGGACTGGCTGCTGGGCAAAGACGTAGCCGCGTTGTCCGAACAAATCAGCCAGCTGTTCAGTGCCTGAGCACAGGTCAGGTAACCGAGTCAGGAAGACATGAAGACATTATTGCGTTCGTTGAAAAGTTTTTGGTTCCTCGTCCCCGTCCTGTGGCTGGCGAGCCTGGCGGTTTGCTGGTTCGTGGCCCCGCACGTGAGTTGGCTGCGCGGTTATGCGCTGGAGGCGATGGCACTGATCAGCGCCTTCTACCTGCTGATCATTGTGCTGCGTCAGTACAAGCGCATCCGCGCCGAGCACAACCTTGAGAACCTGGTGCAGATCGAAGTCGATCGTTCGCTCAAATCCTCGGGTGAGTTCCGCGACCAGCACGTGCTGCGCGAACGCCTCAAGCACGCCATCGCGATGTTGCGCACCGATCGCTCGGCCGGTGGCGGCGGCTCGTCGGCGCTTTACGATCTGCCGTGGTACCTGGTCATCGGCATGTCCGCGGCCGGCAAGACTTCGTTGCTGACCCGCTCGGGCCTGTCCGCGAGCATTGCCAGCAGCGCCAACGACACCGAAAGCGGCACCCAGCATTGCGATTGGTATTTCAGCCCCGAAGCCGTGATGATCGACACGGCTGGCCGTTACCTGCGCGACGACCCGTCGGCCAGTGAGTTCGCCGCCTTCCTGCGGCTGCTGAAAAAGCAGCGCAGCAAGGCCGCGGTCAACGGCCTGGTGCTGGTGGTGAGCCTGCCTGAACTGCTGGCGTGCACCACGGCCGAGCGCAACGAACTCGCCGCACAACTGGTGTCGCGCATCGAGGAATACAACGATTGCCTGGACGCCAATCCACCGATCTACCTGATGCTGAGCAAGACCGATCAACTGCCCGGCTTCAGCCAGGCCTTTGAAGGCCTGGATTTGAACGAACGGCAGCAACCGCTGGGCATGACCTTCGGTTTGTCCGAGATCCGCAACCAGGGCCTGCGCCCGGTGCTGGATGCGAAGCTGGCCAACCTCCACGGTCATATACGTCGCCACGTCGACGCCCAGATGATTGCCCTGGGTGCCGATGCCGACAGCGCACTGCTGAACTTCCCGAACTATTTCGCCGAGCTGTCGGGGGTGCTGGAGCAGTTCCTCCAGCACTTCGCTGAAACCCGTCGCAGCGGTGCGCCACTGTTGCTGCGCGGGCTGTATTTCACCAGCGCCCTGCAGACCGACCAGCAGCTGAGCCAGGTGTATGAAGACGACCTGGCCGAGTCGTTCGCCTTGCAGCCAGCCCCCGAGCAACAGCAGCACAGCAGCGGCAAGACCCTCAGCGACCGCAGCTACTTCATCACTGACACGTTCCGTCGGGTAATCTTCCCCGATCGCGACCTGACCCTCTATCAGTCGCGCCTGGGCAAGAACAACTCCGCCAGCCCTGCCCTGCTGGGCCTGGCGGTATTGGCCGGGGTTGCGTTCATTGGCTGGCAAGCCCTGTCGTACCAGAACAACCGTCAGTGGCTGGCTGCATTGCGCGAGCAACTGACCGAACTGCAACAGTCCCCTGACCGCGCCGGGTTGCTCGCCTCGGGCCAGGGCCTGGAGCTGCTGCGCGAGCAACTCACAGCCATCGAAAAGCACCGTGCCAACGGCGTGCCGCTGCAGTTGAGCGCCGGTCTCTATCGTGGTGACGACATCTACCTCGTTGCGCAGACCGCTTACTTGCAGCAACTGCGCACCCAGGCGCTGGAACCCGTCACCTTACAACTGCAATTGCAGATGCGTGCCTTCAATGAGTTCGCCCGGACCATGGATGCGCAAAACAGCTTTGCGCCCGCGCCAAACAAGGCCGACTCAACCAAAGCCCGCGCGGGCCAGAAACTGCCGACCCGCTTGAACAACCTGCCGCGCAGTAGCGCTGATGTCGCCAGTCGCCTGACCGGTGCCGCCAAAGGTGCCGCGAACAAGGCACGGGGCGAAGCGCTGACGGCACTGCGCAACCCTGCCACCGCGAGCGATGCCGCGGATCTGTCGGCTACCACCGGCGGGCTGTCGTTGTCCGAAGAAATGCTCGGCCGTCTGGATGAGCGCCAAGTCGCCTCCATCATCGAGTCCTATAACGCGCTGAAGCTCTACCTGATGCTCACGCAACCGGGCACCCACCCGGACCCGGAATTCGTCGGCGCTGCATTGCCGGTGGCCTGGGCCAATACCGCCAGTGCCGACCATCCTGTCAGCATTGAGGTGATTGAGGACAACTCGCCGGTCTACGTGCAGTTGCTCAAGAATGGCCAGGCACCCGCCTTGTCGCGTAACGAGCAGCTCATCAGCGAAACCCGCAACAGCCTGAAGTCCTTCATGATTTCCAGCTCGCTGGTGGACCGCGAATACCTGCGCCTGCAACTGGAATCCAGCCGCCAGTTCCCGGCCATCGGCCTGAGCGACCTGGTGCCGCTGCCTGGCCGTCAGTTGCTGTATGGCAGCGAAGCGGTCCCGGCGATCTTCACCCGCCAGGGCTGGGAACAGTTCGTCAAGCCTGAGCTGATCAAGCTGGTGTCGGGCAACCTGCAAAACGAAACGGACTGGGTGCTCGATGGCGAAGGCGGCGACAGCATCGTGCAGAAAGCCAACTTCATCCGCGAGTTCATGACGCGCTACAAGCGCGACTACACCCAGGCCTGGTACGGCTTTGTCGACAGCGTTGGCGTGCGTCACTTCACCGACATGGCCAATGCCACCCAGCAACTGTCGCTGCTCAGCGACGTGCAGAACTCGCCGGTGAAAACCCTCCTGGTGGCGGTCAACGACAACACCCAATGGGACGTCCCTGCCCCCCGCGAAACCCTGCCAGCAGGCAGCAAGCCCGATGACGGGTTCTGGAGCAGCGTCAGCGGGATCTTCGATGGCAAGAACACGGCACCAGGTGCGCTGGTATCGCCTCTGCCGGCGGTCGACGACGGCAGCCTGGCAAAGCGCTTCGAACCGGTATCGCGGGTGTTCGCCGTGCAAAACGCCGAGGGCGCCGACAGCACGATCATGGACCGCTACCTCGCGGCCCTGCGCAAACTCAAGGTGCGGATGAACAACATCCAGCGCTCCCAGGACGTTGGCAAGAGCAGCAAGCAGCTGATCAGTGAAACCCTCGAAGGCCAGCCGAGCGAAGTGACCAGCGTGCGCAACTACGTCGAGACCACCGTCGACACCAGCCAGGGCAGCCTGTCCGATTCGCTGCAGGGCCTGTTCAGCCTGCCGATCCAGTTTGCCTGGGAAACCCTGCGCGACCCGGCCGGCCAACAGATTGCCAAAGCCTGGGCGCAGCAGATCGCCAAGCCCTGGGAGCAGGTCATGGCGCACCGTTATCCGATCGCGCCAGGTAGCCGCAATGAAGCCTCGGTCAAGGATCTGCAGCGTTTCGTCGACCCGGAATCCGGGCTGCTGCCGAACTTCAAGCGCAACGAGATCGGCAATCTGTCCGGTGGCGAAGGCCTGGGGATGAGCAGCAACAGCAAGGCAGCGCCGTTGGTCAACCCGAACATGGTCAACAGCATCGACAAGGCCAGTTCGTTGGGCCAGGTGATCGCCAGCCTGTCGGACCGCGAGAACGGCTTCGAGATCATGCTCGAACCTTCCGCCAACCTGACCGACATCATCTTCACCCTCGACGGCCAGGAGCAGCACTACCGAAACGGCAGGACCAGTTGGAGCCGTTTCTCGTGGCCGGGCACCACTAACACGCCGGGCGCACGCCTGGATGTGGTGACCCTGAGCGGCGAGCGCATCACGGTGTTCGACTACCCGGGCCGTTGGGGCCTGCTGCGCATGAACGACAGCGCCCGGGTCAGCGACCTGGACGGTATCCAGCAACGCTTCAGCTGGAACACCGGCAGTGGCCCGGTCAGCCTCGCCGTGCGCAACTACGGCGGCGTCAAGCTGACCGACCTGGCCAACGTCAAGGCGCTGAGCGCGCTCAATGGCGCAGAGGCTCGCCCGCTGTGAGCCGCCAGAACCTGAACCCGGGAAGCGGCCAATGATCGGCTGCTTCGGCAAGGTCCCCGCGAGCCCGGACTTCGTCAGCCTGCAAGGTGCGGGCGACGACGTCTGCGAGTTCGACGGCTGGCTGCAAGGCGCACTGGCCGCCCTGCAGCATCGCGAAGACTGGCGCGAGCTGTTCGACGCCTTGCCGCTGTGCTTTTTCAGCTACCGCGCACGCAGCGGCAACTGGTTGCTGGGCGGACTGATCAGCTCCCGGGATTCGAGTGGGCGACGCTATCCGTTTTTCATTTTCCAGACCCTCAAGGCCAGCGAAGCCGAGCCGCTGGTCAATCCGTTCACCCTGGGCGAATTGTTCAGCGGGCAGATCAGGCCGCTGCTGCACATGGCCGTCCAGGGCGAAAGCACTTCGGCGCTGTTCGAGCGCATCAAGGCCCTGCGCCCGCTGCAAGGCCAGGACTTCGAGTTGTTCCGGCGCGTGCATGACAAGTTCCTGGTGAACTTCAACCTGCGCGATATCAGTACCGCGCTGGAAGGCGCCTACCCGGAGTTCGTCACCAACGCCGTGCTGACCCGGCTGCTGGCCCTGAAAAAGCACCTCGACCAGGCAACGCCGATCGGCATCGCACTGCCCTTGCCGGCGGAAAGGGGCTTGAAAAACCCCACCGCCGATCTGTGGGTCACCTGGCTGACGCACATGACCCCGGAGCGCGCCGTGCCGCAAATCAGCCTCTTGGCGGACGATTTCATGCGCCCCCGACTGATCTGTTTTGCCTCACGCAGTACCTGCGATGCCTATCGCCTGCTGACCGGTATCGGTGAGCGCTCGCAGAGCTATGACGTGCTGGCGTCTTTCGATGCCTTTGACGAGCACCACCGCCAACACACATTTGCCGAAATCGACCGCCCGTTGGGTGACGTTATCGACCGTTTTGTCGATGCCCTGGATTCGAAGCCCGTATGAACAAGATCAAGTATTACTTCTTGCGCTATCAACCCTACTTCCTGGGGGTGTGCTTTTTCCTCACGATCTTCGTGGTGTGGGGCATCGGGCGTGCGTTCGACTTCAGTTCACTCAACAGCCTGCTGACCGGCATCGGCGTGTTCCTGCTGCTGTCCGCCGGTTATGTGCTGCTGCTCTATCGGGGCGTGTCCCGACATCACAACCTCGAAGGGCTGCTGCGCGAGGATGCCGACCAGGCCGTGTTGAACGCGAGCCCGGCGGATCGTGAGGAAGTCAGCCTGTTGCGCGAGCGGTTGTTGCAGAGCATCGAGCGCTTGCACAGCAACAAGCCACGGGGCAGCAACCCCAAGGATGCGCTGTATGCCCTGCCCTGGTACCTGGTGGTCGGCCAGCCGGCGGCAGGCAAGAGCACCATGCTTTACCAGTCGGGCCTCAATTTCCCTTACGCCGAGCGCGAAGGTGTGCGAGTCGCAGGCCTGGGTGGCACGCGCAATTGCGACTGGTTCTTCAGCTCCGAGGCCGTCCTGCTGGACACCGCCGGGCGCTACATGAACAACCAGGAAGAGGCCGGCAAATGGCGCGCGTTCCTGCAGCTGCTGCGCCAGCACCGTCAGCGCCGGCCACTCAACGGCCTGATCGTCACCGTCAGCATCCACGACATCCTGCAGACCTCGCTGGAAGATCAGGAACGCATCGCCAAGCGCCTGCGCGAACGCATCCAGGAAACCCATGCCCTGCTGGAAGTGCGCCTGCCGGTCTACCTGGTGTTCACCAAGTGCGATCTGGTGCCGGGTTTCACCCCCTTCTATCGCCAACTGGACGAAACCGCCCGCGGCGAAGTGATGGGCAAGACCTTCTCCCACAAAGGTTACGAGCAAGCCGACTGGGGCCAGCGCTTCGGCGCGGCGATGGATGAACTGGTCAGCTATTGGCAACAGGTGGCGAGCCAGCAGCTGGTCACGCAGGATATCCAGATCACCCGGCAGGATTCGGCGGTGTATCGCTTCCCGCTGGAACTGGCGGCCCTCAAACCAAGGCTTCAATTGTTCGTCGACGCCCTGTTGCGCGCCAACCCTTATCAGAATGCGGAACTGCTGCGCGGTTTCTATTTCACCAGTGCCCTCGATGCCGACCAGCCGGAATCGGGCCGGCACGCGCGGCAGGTGACCGAACGCTTCTCGCTGGAAGGTGAGCGGGAGGCCGCCAACGGCAACGCGCAACCGCGCCCGCTGTTCATCAACAGCCTGTTCCGCAAAGTCATCATTCCAGACCAGCACCTGGTGGCGCTGTACACCACCAACCACCGCGAACGTCGGCGCAAAGCGACCTGGATCGGCGCTGCCGCACTGGTCGCGGTGCTGCTGTGCAGCCTGTTGGGCTGGTCGTATGTGAACAACCGGAACACCTTGCACAGCCTCTCGGCAGAACTGACCCGGGCGACCGCCGATGACCGCTCCGCCACCGGGCAATACACCGCCTGGCAAACCCTCGATCGCCTGCGTTTCTGGACCGCGCATTACTACGCCCAGCACCACGACGAAGGTGTGCCACTGCGCATGCGCCTGGGGCTTTATCAAGGCCACAAGGTAGAACCACTGGTGCGCAGCCGCTACTTCGACCGGCTGGAAAGCGTAATGCTCAAGCCCACGGCCGACAACCTGACCCGCTCGTTGTACTTGCTGACCACCCTCAAGGTCTATCAGCGCAATGCCAAGGAATTGATGCCGGTGACCGGCGTGGACAGCGTCGAACCCAAGGCGCTGCCCAATGACAACCGGGCGCAATCCATTGCGCAGTTCGGCAAGGCGACACTGGACACCTACGTCATGCTCTCGCGTGCCCAGCGTGAAAAGGCCGACCCTGCATTCCTGAAAGCGAAGATCCCGGACTACTGGTACCCGGCGATTGCCCGCCAGGTCGGCAACGCCGGTGTCGCCGCCGCGGACTATGAGTTCGCCAGCCGCCAGATCAACTTCTACAGCGACCAGATTCACGAGCCCGACGTGCCGCGAATCCTCGACAACGCGTTCCTGGTCTCCAGCTCGCGCAACTACATCAACAGCCTGCTGACCCAGTCGCTGCGCTCGATCGAAACCATCACGCTGGAGTCGGACACCTTGTTCGCCTTTGGCCGAGCCGACTTCCAGAGCCTGAAGAATGAAGGTCAAGGCCAGCTCAGTGCGATCGCCGGCAAGCTGCTGAGCACCCCCAATGTCGGGAAAATCATCATCGCCGGGCACGCCGATCAACTCGGCGATCCCCAGGGCAACCTGCAGGTTTCCAGGCAGCGGGCGCAAACCATCAAGACCTATCTGGTGGGCAAAGGCGTACCGGGCGAACTGGTCGAGGCCGTCGGCGAAGGCAGCACCCGGCCCCTGGTCAAGTGCGACATGCAACAGCCAAGGGCCCAGCTGATCCGCTGCCTGGAGCCTAACCGACGGGTAGAAATCGAGGTGCGGGCGCTCAACTGAAACGCCGCACTCAATGAAGAAATACCGCTGCCCGGGTCGAAACCGGGTTGGCGCAACAAGCCTCTGTTGATCGATTCAAAGAGGTTAAAGCGAAGGGCTGTGATCTGTTTGCAGGTGACATCCTTTTTAATGAAGGTAAGGAGAAAGTAAAAATGGCATTTGACGCATACATCCAGATCGACGGCATTCCAGGCGAAGTACTGGACGACAAGCACAAGGATTGGATCGAGGTGCTGGGCTACGAGTACGGCGCCACCCAGGCGACCTCCGCGACTGCCAGCTCTTCGGGCGGTGCTTCGTCGGAGCGTGTGGCATTGAGCGACTTCAGCATCCGCAAAGCCGTGGACAAGGCTTCCGCCAAGCTGTTCGAAGCCTGCTGCAAAGGCACGCACATCGCCAAGATCCAGTTGAACGTCAACCGCGCCGGTGGCGACAAGGTGACCTACCTGACCATCAACCTGGAAGAAGTCGTGGTGTCGTCCGTGAAAGCGGTCGCTGGCGGTAGCCAGGGCGGCGAAGACAAAGCGGTGGGCGACCTGCCGATCGAAGAAATCAGCTTCAACTTCGCTCGCATCAAGACCACCTACACCCAGCAGAGCCGTGCCGACGGCCAGGGCGGCGGTAACGTCACCGGTGGTTGGGATCGCACTGCCAACAAGGTTTTCGCGTAAACCCTGGGCAATAACGGACCGCGAGAGCGGTCCGGTTTCAGCACTGCGCCCGCGAAAGCGGGCACGGTGTTCTCTTATTCCGATCCGAGTTGCCTATGTCTGAATTTCTCAACGACCTTTCGCTGGCCGAACTGACAGCGCCCATCCACGGCGGGAGCGGCGAAGACCTGAGCTTTTCCACCCTGTTCGATCAGGTGAAAGAAGCGCGGCGAGCAGACCCCGATTATCTGACCCAGGGTGACTGGCAAACGGACCTGAAGTCTTCCGACTGGGACCTGACCCTCACCCTGGCTGCCCAGGGCCTGGCTCGACAGAGCAAGGACCTGATGCTCGTCGCCTGGCTCAGCGAAGCCCTGGCGCACAAGCACCATTTCACCGGCATCACCTTTGGCCTGACCCTGGCCGAACGCCTGCTGGACAATTTCTGGGCCGGCCTCTTCCCTTCCCTCGAGGATGGGGTCGATGAACGCGCGGCCCGCCTGGCGTGGATGAAAACCACCCTGGCGGATGTGGTGGGTGGGCTGCCCATCACCCAGGGCCAAGCGTACGGCCTGCTGCGCTATGACGAATCCCGGCACGTCGAAAACCTCGCGTTGCAGAACCCCCAGGCCATGCGTGCAGCCCTTGATGAAGGCAAGATCAACGCCGAGGTGTTCCAGCGTTCGGTGGTGCTGACCGACTCCGACCACCTGCGCCACAAAGCCGCTGAAATCGCCGCCAGCCTCAATGCCTGCGAGCAACTGCAGAGCACCGCCGACAGGCTGTTCGGCCAGGATGCGCCGAGTTTTGCCGGGCTCCACTACGTGTTGTCCCGCGCCGGCCAACTGGCCGAGAAACTGCTCAAGGATCGCGGTATCGATCTACACCCGGCCCCTGTCGCGCCCACCGCGGTCGTCGGCGAAAGCGCTGGCGCACAACCTGAAGGTGCAGCAATGACCCAGACCCAGCAAGACATTCCCGTCACGCCGCTGCGCACCACACCGCAAACCCGCGACGAGGCATTCACCCTGCTGGCGGGTATCGCGCAGTACTTCAAGCAGACCGAGCCCCAGAGCCCTGTCCCCTACCTGATCGAACGCGCGATCAAATGGGGCAACATGCCGCTGGAGGGCTGGCTGAGCGATGTGATCAAGGACAGCAATGTGGTGGATAACATCCGCGATGTGCTGGGGACGAAGTCTTGATGACAGGCCGGAAAAACTGCAGGCAAAAAAAATCCCGGGCAGCTGATGGACGCCCGGGACTTAAAAATGCATAAACCGTGGTGGTGAACGCGGGGCGCATATTACGCAATGTTTCGCCCTGTAACAAGATATTTTCGTTAACCGGTCAGTTACTAAACTCTCTAAGCCGTTATATATCCTGATATTTTTTACGGTTAACCTCGAAACAACCTTAACTACAGGAACCAGCGGTACTCGCGGGCACTGATGTCATTCAGGAATGCCAGGTGGTCCTGGCGCTTGTTCTCGCAATACACATGGACGAATTCCGCGCCCAAACCTTCACGCAATTTTTGATGGCTTTGCATGGACTGCACCGCTTCGAGCATTTCCAGCGGGAAGTCGATCCCACTGTTGCGATCTTCGTTGAGCGGGGCGATCGGTTCGCGAGCTTGTTCGAGGCCTTGTTCCATTCCCACCAGGATCGCGGCGAGCACCAGATACGGGTTGGCGTCGGCGCCGGCGAGGCGATGTTCGACCCGCAGGTTTCTCGCGTCCGACTCCGGCACCCGCAGGCACGCGTCCCGATCCTCGAAACCCCAACTGGCGCGCGAAGCGACGTTCACCGTGGCGCTCAAGCGTCGCATTGCGTTGTGGTTCGGCGCGAAGATCGGCATGCAGTGCGGCAACACATCCAGGCAACCGGCTACCGCATGGCGCAACGCTTGTTGCCCGTTCGCCGCCAGCAGGTTGTTGCCCGCCTCGTCGTACAGGCTCACGTGCACATGCATGCCGCTGCCGGGGTGCTGCAGGTAAGGCTTGGCCATGAAACTGGCGCGGTAGTCGTGCTTGAGGGCCACGCCGCGCGTGCTGCGGCAGAACAAGGCGGCCCAGTCGGCGGCGCGCAGGCCATCGTCGAGATGACCGAAATTGATTTCGAACTGACCGGGGCCCAATTCGGCGGTGATCACCGTGGCATCGATGCCTTGGGCGCGCGCGGTCTCGACCATTTCATCGAGCACCGGGGCAAAGCGCGATAGGCGTTCGATGTGCATGTTCGGCTGGTCATCGGCATCGCCGGTCAGCGGGTCGCGGGCAAACTGCGGCAAGCCATCGCGCAATTGGCTGTCGAACAGATAGAACTCCAGCTCGAACGCCACCACCGGAAAAATGCCTTTGCGAGCGAGTCGCTGAAGTACCTGCGCCAACACTTCGCGCGGCTCGAAGACGATCGGTTTTTCCGTGCCGTCGGAGGTGATCAGCATCTGCCCCAAGGGTTGCTTCTCCCAGCTCACCAGCTTGAGCGTGCCCGGCACCAGGCGCCGCAGCGCATCCGGATCGCCGTCGTTGAAGCAGTAGTCGCCGATCTTGAACAGCCCGCCCTGGGTGCCGAGCAGCACGCAGTTCTGCGGCAACTTGAGGGCACTGCCGGCGGCGACTTTTTCGAGCATTTCGATCGGGTAGCGCTTGCCGTAGAAATGCCCGGGAATGTCCAGGGAAATCAGGTCGACGTAGCGCACCTCGGGGTAGCGCTGACGAAACCCACGCACTTCGGCCAGCAGATCAGAGCACACAGCATCCATCGTTTTGTTCCTTGCTTGTTTTTATCAGGTGTAGACCCAGAGCACGCGGGTCAGTTGGGCCGAGAGGTTGCCGTAGCGGCAGTGGGCATGGCTGGCCAGTTGAAAGCTGTCGCCGGTGCGTAGGGTCACCGGGTCGTTGTCATCCAGCCACAGCGTCAGCTCCCCTTCGAGGACGTAACCGCCCTGCTCCGAGCTGTCCTTCATGTGCCGGTCGCCGCTGCTCGCACCGGGTTCCAGCTGGCTTTCGAGCATGGAAAAGGACGCGCGCATTTTTGGCGAGACCAGGATGTCGGTGATGCCGTCGGCGTAATACAGGGTGCGGCGCTCATCCGGCCGCGTCACCCAGGGCAGCGCCATGGGTTTGGGCAGGCTGTAGAAATAGGTGGTCGGCACGCCGAGCGTCTCGCTGATGGCGGTCAAGTCCGCCACCGTCGGGCGGGACAAGCCGCGCTCGACCTGGGATAGAAACCCCACGGAGCGGCCGATCTTGTCGGCCAGGTCCTTCAAGGTGTACTTCTTGTGCTTGCGCAGGTCCTGGATCAGGATCGCCAGCGCCGAAATCTCTTCTTGCATGTCCATCTAAAGGCTTCCAGAAGTGGCCGATTCAAATGCTGTCGCGCAGCCGGTACCAGGCTTTGCCGATGGCTTCCAAGGGTGCTGCCATGTATTTTCCGCCGGGAAAGCTGCCATTGGTCAAACCTTGGTACAACGCCAACTCATCCGGCTGGCCGAGAATGGCGTCGGACACCGCCCGGGCTCCGGCAAGGGTCGGCAGCACGCCGTGCCCGGAGTAGCCCTGCAACCAGTAGAGGTCGCCGCGTCGACCGATGTCGGGCGTGCGCTTGAGCGTCAGGTCAATGTGCCCGCCCCAGGCGAACTCCAGTTCAATGCCCTTCAATTGTGGAAACACCCTTTCCAGGCACGGCCGGGTGGCACCGGCAATGTCCTTGGGCATGCCCCCCAGATAGGTGCAGCCGCCGCCGAACAGCAGCCGGTTGTCCGGCGTGCGGCGGAAATAATCGAGCACGAACTGGTTGTCGGTGACGCAGACATTGCCCGGTAGCAGCGCGGTGGCCTGGGCCTCGGACATCGGCGCCGTGGCCACCTGATAGGTGCCCACGGGCAATACGCAACTCGCTAGCTGCGGGTCGAGTCGGTCCAGGTAGGCATTGCAGGCCAATACCAGGACATCGGCGCGGATGCGACCGCGGTCGGTGGTGACCACGTAGCCGTTTTCGTCCTCGCGATAATTCAACGCCTTGCTTTGTTCATGAATCACACCGCCCGCCTTCTCGATCGCGGCGGCCAGCCCCAATGCCAGCTTCAAGGGGTTGAGGTGCCCGCCTTCGGGGTCGTACAAGCCGGCCTGATAGCGATCGCTGGCCACCCACTCGGGCAACTGGGCGCGCTCGATGAAGCGCAAACCGTCATGCCCCCATTTGTGGCTGGCTTCGTGTTGCCATTCGGTCAAGAGGCTGACCCGGCGTGGCATCACGGAAGTCCATAGATGGCCGGGGCGGTAGTCGCAATCGAAGCCATGGCGTTCGGGCAGCTCGCGCAACTCCCGTGCTGCCCAGCGCATGCCGTCCCACAAGCGCCGTGCGCGTTCGTGGCCCAGCGCGGCTTCCAGCGGTGGCATGTCACAGGACCAACCGAGAATGGCCTGGCCGCCGTTACGTCCCGATGCTGCCCAGGCGACGCGACTGGCTTCCAGCAAGGTCACGCGTTTGCCGGCCAGGGCCAGGCGCAGCGCCGTGTGCAAGCCGCTGAAGCCGGCGCCGATGATCAGCACGTCGGTGTTTTGTTCGCCTTCCAATGCCGTTCGATTGACCAGGCGATCAGCGCAGGTGTGGGCGTAGTAGCTGGCGACATGCTGGGTGGATTGCTGAAACATTACCGGCTCCATGAAATTTTATAGTTTTAATTTCATGAAAAAATACAGGTTTAATTTCATGCGTGCAAGGTTGGTATCCTTAAGGGCTGACTTGGAGGCCTGACAGATGCCCCCTCTCCCACGGCCGCCCCCGATCCACTGTAGGAGCTGGCTTGCCAGCGATGGTCGTCAACGATGACGCGGGGAGCCTGATACCCCGCGTAATCGTTGACCTCCATCGCGAGCAAGCTTGCTCCTACAGGTAAGGGTGAAACCATAGTTGGCCGTTACCGCAGGAATGGATATGTACACAGTCAATAAAATCCAGATGGGCTGTCAGGCCGCCATCGTCAGCAAGCCGGCTCCTACAAGTTGCGCCTACAGGCATTTCAACGCGACGTTTTTCAACCCATAAATTTCCCACCAGTTAAAAAACTTTCACAAAAACCTCTGGACGCGCCCCCAGCATTCCCCTTATAAAGCCACCAACAGGAATATTTTATTCCCACCAAGAAAATGCGCTCAAGGAATGAGCCTCGCTGTCCGCTGACATTTTTTCGCTATGCGATGAGCTGCCGCCATCATCCCGAGGACGTGTCATGCAACACGAGAAAAACCATTTCATCATCAAGATCACCTGTCCCGCGGTGTCCGGCATTGTCGCGGCCGTCACCACTTACCTCGCGGACAACGGTTGCTACATCGGGGAGATGGCGCAATTCGACGACGATTTCAGCGGCCGCTTTTTCATGCGCGCGGTGTTCCGTTTCAACGATGGCCACGCCGGGGATATCCAGCAGATAAAGGACGGTTTCAGCGACGTCGCCCAGGCCTTCGACATGGACTGGGAACTGCACGACACCCGCGAGCCCATGCGCGTGCTGCTGATGGTCAGCAAGTTCGACCACTGCCTGACCGACCTGCTCTACCGCTACCACAAGGGCGAGATGGACATGACCATCACCGCCATCGTCTCCAACCACCTCGACCTGCGGCCAATGGCCGAGCGCGAGGGCATTCGTTTCATCTACCTGCCGGTCACCAAGGACACCAAGGCCCGCCAGGAAGCCGAGCTGATGAAGGTGGTCGACGACACCGGCACCGAGCTGGTGGTGCTGGCGCGCTACATGCAAATTCTCTCCGACGACCTGTGCAAGCAACTCTCCGGGCGGGCGATCAACATTCACCATTCGTTCCTGCCCGGCTTCAAGGGTGCCAAGCCCTATCACCAGGCTTATCAACGCGGCGTGAAGTTGATCGGCGCCACCGCCCACTACGTCACCAGCGATCTCGATGAAGGGCCGATCATCGAGCAGGAAGTGCAGCGGGTCGATCATGTCTACCTGCCGGACGACCTGGTGGCCACCGGCCGTGACACCGAGACCGTGGCCCTGTCCAAGGCGGTCAAGTACCACCTGGAACACCGGGTTTTCCTCAACCAGGACCGAACGGTGATCTTCCGGTGAACAGCCCTCGACTGATTGACGGCAAAGCCGCCGCCGCCCGGGTGTTGATCGAGGTCCGCAAGGACGTCGACGGTCTGCGCGCGAGAGACATCCAGCCAGCCCTGGCGGTGATCCTGGTCGGCAGCGACCCGGCCAGCCAGGTCTATGTGCGCAACAAGATCCTGCGCGCTGAAGAGGTTGGCATCCGCTCCCTGGAACATCGCCTGCCCACGGACACCAGCACCCAACAACTGCTCGACCTGATCGCCCGCTTGAATGCGGATCACGGGATCCACGGCATTCTCCTGCAACTGCCCTTGCCTGCCCATGTCGATGAACTGCGGGCACTGCAAGCCATCGATCCAGGCAAGGACGTCGACGGTTTTCACAGTGAAAACGTCGGTGGCCTCAGCCAGGGCCGTCCGGTGCTCGCGCCCTGCACGCCCAGCGGCTGCCTGTACCTGCTGGAACAGACCTGCGGCGATCTGCGCGGCAAGCACGCGGTGGTAATCGGCCGTTCGAACATCGTCGGCAAGCCCATGGTCGCGCTGTTGCTCAAGGCCGACTGCTCGGTGACCGTGCTGCACTCGCGCAGCCCGGACCCACAAGCCCTCTGCCGCCAGGCCGACATCGTCATCGCCGCGGTGGGTCGTCCGCGCCTGATCGACGCCAGTTGGCTCAAGCCTGGCGCGGTGGTGATCGACGTCGGCATCAATCGCATCGACGACGCCGGTCGCAGCCGCCTGGTCGGCGATGTCGACTTCGACAGTGCCCTGCTCCAGGTCGCCGCCATCACCCCGGTACCCGGGGGTGTCGGGCCGATGACCATTGCCTTCCTGATGAAAAACACCGTGACCGCGGCCCTTATGCAACACCACAGCCAATCGGAGGCCGTATGCCCTTCAATCTCTTGAAGTACGGGTTGAGTTCGGAATACCCGGTGGACGTGGATTTGCCGCCACCAAAGGAACTGAAATCAAGCTATGACGTGGTGATCATCGGTGCCGGCGGCCATGGCCTGGCCACCGCTTATTACCTGTCCAGGTACCACGGCATCAACAACATCGCGGTGCTGGAAAAGTCCTATCTGGGCGGTGGCAATACCGCGCGGAACACGGCGGTGATCCGCTCCAACTACCTCACCAGCGAAGGCGTGCGTTTCTATGCCGAGTCGGTGCGGATGTTCCAGGGCCTTTCCAACGAATTCGATTTCAACATCATGTACTCCGAGCGCGGCCAGCTGACCCTGGCCCACACCGATGCCACCGTGCGTTCGTTCCGCCAGCGCGCCGAGGTCAACAAGCACTTCGGCGGGCGTACTGAAATGATCGACCGCCAGCAGATCCGCGAACTGGTGCCCAGCCTCAACCTCGACCCCGGCCACCTTCCGGTGATCGCCGGCCTCTGGCACATCGACGGCGCCACCGCGCGCCACGACGCCGTGGCCTGGGGCTACGCCAAGCAGGCGGCCAAGCGTGGCGTGGAGATCCACCAGCTCACCGAAGTGCAGGACCTGATCATCGAGAACGGTGCGATCACCGCCGTGAAGACCAACCGCGGCACCATCAAGTGCGGCTGCGCGGTGCAGGCGATCGCCGGGCACAGCTCCTTGCTGATGGCCAAGGCCGGGATTCGTTCGCCGATCCAGACCTTCCCGCTGCAAGCCATGGTCACCCAGCCGTTCAAGCCGTTTCTCGATCCGCTGGTGAGTTCCTCGGCGCTGCACTGCTACGTGCAACAGACCAGCCGCGGCGAAGTGGTGTTCGGTGGTGGCTCCGATCCCTACCCGCTGTTCAACACCCGTTCGACGCTGGACCTCAAGGAAAGCCTGCTGGCCCACGCCATCGAGATGTTCCCGTTTTTGGCCAACGCCAAGCTGATGCGCCAGTGGGCCGGGATCACCGACATGACCCCGGACTACAGCCCGATCATGGGCCTGTCGCCGGTGAAAAATTACTACCTGGACGCCGGTTGGGGCACCTGGGGTTTCAAGGCCACGCCCATCTGCGGCAAGACCATGGCCGAACTGGTGGCCAGCGGCGGCAAGGTCCCGGAGCTGATCAAGCCCTTCGGCCTGGAGCGCTTCTCGACCTTCCGGCAAGTCAACGAAATGGGCGCCACGGCGGCCAGTCACTGAGGGAGAGCGGACCATGAAAATCATCAATTGCCCGCTCAACGGGCCACGCAATATCAGCGAGTTCACCTATGGCGGTGAATTCAAACCCATGCCGGATCCAGTGACCTGCAGCGATGCCGAGTGGGCCGACTACGTGTTCAACACCGACAACCTCGCCGGCGTGGTACGCGAATGGTGGATGCACACGCCATCGAGCTACTGGTTTCTCGCGGAACGTCACACCGTGACCGACGAAATCCTGCGCACTTTCGACCCCAAAGAACTTTTCACCGCCCGCGTCGACTTCAACGCCGCCCAGGAGATCGCCGGATGAACCGCCTACCCGCCCCGATGGGCCTGCTGATCGACCGTGACCAGCCGCTCGATTTCAGCTTCGATGGCCAACCCTGCCAGGGCCTGCAAGGCGACAGCATCGCCAGCGCCCTGCTCGCCAACGGCCGCTTCCTGATTTCCCGCTCGTTCAAATACCATCGCCCGCGTGGCCCGCTGACCATGGCCGGGCAGGACGCCAACAGCCTGGTGCAACTGCCCCAGGAACCCAACGTCCTGGCCGATGCACACGCGCTGGCGGCCGGTTTGCAGGTGACGGCGCAGAACGTCAACGGCTCGCTGGACAACGACCGCGATGCGTACCTGGGCAAGTTCTCGAAATTCATGCCGGTGGGCTTCTACTACCGCTCGTTCTACAAGCCCAAGGGCATGTGGAAAGTCTGGGAACCGATCATTCGCAAGAAGGCCGGCCTGGGCGTACTGGACCTGAAGTTCCAGCCCGAATACTACGACAAGGCCTATCTGTTCACGGACGTTGCGGTGATCGGCGCCGGTCCCGCCGGGCTGCACGCGGCACTGACCGCGGCCAATGCCGGGGCCAAGGTGCTGCTCATCGAGCAACAGCCGGTCCTCGGTGGGTCGCTGACCTATGCGCGCTTCGACATCGCGGGTACACGCGCCGACGCCTTGCGCCGCGAACTGCTGACGGCGGTGCAGCAGCACGCCAATATCCGCATCCTCACCGAGGCGACCTGCAACGCCTGGTTCACCGACAACTATCTGCCGGTGATCCAGGGTAAACGGATGTACAAGGTGCGCGCCCGCCAGTGCCTGGTGTGCAGCGGTGCGTTCGACCAGCCGGTGGTGTTTCGCAACAACGACTTGCCCGGGGTGATGCTGACCAGCGCCGCACAGCGCCTGATGAAGCTCTACGCAGTCAAGCCGGGCAAGCGCGCCGTGGTGCTGACGGGCAACGATGACGGTTACCTCGCCGCCCTGGATTTGTTCGATCAGGGCGTGGAAGTCGCCGCGGTGGTGGACCTGCGCCATGGCCCGGGCGATGAAGCCCTGCTTGGCGCGCTGGCGCAACGCAAGATCCCCTGCCTGCGCAACAGCACCGTGTATGAAGCCCTGCACGAAAAAGGCCTGCGCCATGTCAACGGCGTCGACGTGCGCCAGATCACCGCCCAGGGCCAGGTCGCCGAGAGCGGGCAGCGCCTGGCCTGCGACTTGCTGTGCATGTCCGCCGGCTACATGCCGGTTTATCAACTGCTGTGCCAGGCCGGTGGCAAGCTGGCCTACGACGATCAGCGCGCCGAATTCACCCTCAGCGGGCTGCCGCAGAACCTCGCGGTCGCAGGCTCGGTCAATGGCCGTCACCGCCTCGACAACGTGATCGCCGACGGCGTCAATGCCGGTGCCGACGCCGTCGCGGCGCTGGGCATTGCGTTCGGTGTGCACCGGACGCCCCTGGGCAGCGAGGTGCGGGTCAACTTCAACTGGCCGATCTTCCCGCACCCCAAGGGCAAGGACTTCGTCGATTTCGACGAGGACCTGCAAGTGGCGGACATCGTCAATGCCACGCGCATCGGCTATCGCGACGTGCAACTGGTCAAGCGTTATTCCACCGTGGGAATGGGCCCCTCGCAAGGCCGTCACTCGGCGCTACCGACCGCGCGCCTGGTCGCCTGGGCGACCCAGCGCAACATCAGCGAAACCGGGGTGACCACCGCGCGCCCGCCCTTTGTCGCGGAAAAACTGGCCCACGTCGCCGGTCGCGCGTTCGATCCGTATCGGCAAACCCCGATGCATGCCCGGCACCTGCAAGCCGGGGCGAAGATGATGCCGGCAGGCATCTGGCAGCGCCCGGCCTACTACGGCCATGCCAGGGACCGCGAGGCGTGCATGCAGGCCGAAGCGCTGCATGTGCGCAACAAGGTCGGCATCATCGACGTCTCGACCCTGGGCGGCCTGGATGTGCGCGGCCCGGACGCCGCCGAGCTGCTCAACCGCATGTACACCTTTGCCTTCCTCAAGCAGCCGATCGGTCGATCCCGTTACGCGCTGATGACCAATGAACACGGGGTGGTGATCGACGACGGCGTCTGCGCGCGGTTCGCCGAAAACCACTTCTATGTCACCGCCACCACCAGCGGCGTGGATCGCATCTACCAGCAGATGCTCAAGTGGAACGCGCAATGGCGACTGGACGTGGATGTCGCCAACGTCACGGCAGCGATCTGCGCAGTCAATGTGGCCGGTCCCGACTCGCGCAAAGTGCTGGAAAAAGTTTGCACAGACCTCAACCTGAGCGCTGCGGCGTTCCCCTACCTCGGCGTGCGCCAGGGCACCGTGGCCGGCATCAAGGCCCGGTTGTTGCGCGTCGGTTTTGTCGGCGAACTGGGTTATGAAATTCACGTACCGGCGCGCCATGGGCTCAAGCTGTGGGACGCACTGATGGAGGCCGGCAAGGCCCATGACATCCGCCCTTTCGGCGTGGAGACCCAGCGTTTGCTGCGCCTGGAAAAAGGCCACGTGATCATCAGCCAGGACACCGATGGCATGACTCATCCGGGGGAAATCGACATGGGCTGGGCCGTCAGTCGCAACAAGCCGTTCTTCGTCGGACGGCGCTCGGTGGACATCCTTGAAGCCCAGCCGCAAACCCGCAAACTGGTGGGCTTCACCTTGCCCAGGGACAGCGCGCAACCACTGGAAGGTCACCTGATACTCAACGGCCCGGACATCAGCGGCAACGTCACGTCCTGCGAGTACTCGGCGAGCCTGGGCAAGATCATCGGCCTGGCCTACGCCGGCATCGACCAGAGCGCACCCGGGCAACGCATCCCGATCCGCGTCGAAGGTGGCCGCGTGGTGCAGGCCGAAGTCGTGTCGCTACCCTTTTTCGATCCCGCCAACCTGCGCCAGGAGCTTTGAGCCATGACCAGCCTGACACAACAACACAGCGCCGGTCAGCCGGCCCTCGCCCTCCTGTCCAGCTGTGCGCTGACCGACTTTACCGACCTGCCCCGGGTCGGCTTTCGCGGCGCCGGCAGCGCGCACTATTTGCAGAGTCGGGACTTCGTGCTGCCGGAAGCGCCCAACCGTGCTGTCAACCAGGTTGATGGCAGCTGGGTGGTGCGTCTGTCCCAGACCGAATACCTGCTGCTGGGCGGTACGCAGGACCAGGGCGAACGCATTGCCGACGAAGAAGCCAGGTGGGAGTTGGACCATCAAGCCAACTACCTGCTGCCGCGCCAGGACAGCCATGCCTGGTTCCAGCTCAGCGGCGAGCATTTGCCTGAGGTCATGGCAAAACTCTGCGGCGTGGACCTGAGCGCGCAGGTGTTCGGGCCCGGTGCCGTGGCGCAGACTTCGGCTGCGCGCATTAACGTGATTGTGATCAACGCCACGGCTGCGCAACAGCCGAGGTTTTATATCCTCTGTGACCGGGCATCGATGGTTTATTTTCAGGAGGCGTTGCTGGATGCGATGGAGGAGTTTTCGGGCATGGCATAAAAGATTAATACATACGCTCACGATCAGGCCGGCCGGGCGGCGGGCCCCTGTGGAAGCGAGCCTGCTCGCGAAAAACCTGAGAGCACCGCGGGGTGTCAGGCTTCACGCGTCAGCGTTGACCTCCATCGCTGGCAAGCCAGCTCCTACAGTGTGATTGGGGCCGTACACAGCTTTCCTGTGCGATGCGGACCTGTAGGAGCTGGCTTGCCAGCGAAGAGGCCGGCACATCCAACATCTCTGGTGACTGACACACCGCTACAAGAGATTTGTGGCCATACACAGCTTTCCTGTGCGCTGTGGAACCTGTAGGAGCTGGCTTGACAGCGAAGAGGCCGGCACATCCAACAGCTCTGGTGACTGACAC
>NZ_CATKQQ010000015.1:0-56889 GCF_949767605.1 Pseudomonas sp. IT-P218 | reverse complement strand
GCCCGTCATGACACCGCACAATTTATGGAATAAACCATGCTCCAACTGATCCTCGGCGGCGCCCGCTCCGGCAAGAGTCGCCTGGCTGAAAAACTGGCAACCGACAGCCAACTCCAAGTGACCTACATCGCCACCAGCCAACCCCTGGACGGCGAAATGAACGAGCGCGTCGCCCATCACCGCGCCCGCCGTCCCGCCGAATGGGCGTTGATCGAAGAGCCGCTGGAACTGGCCCGCGTCCTGCGCGAGAACGCCAGCACCGATCGCTGCCTCCTGGTGGATTGCCTGACGCTGTGGCTGACCAACCTGCTGATGCTGGACGATGCCGAACGCCTGAACGCCGAGCGCGAAGCCTTGCTCGAATGCCTGGCCTCATTGCCGGGTGAAATCATTTTTGTCAGCAACGAGACCGGAATGGGTGTCGTGCCGCTGGGCGAATTGACTCGTCGTTATGTCGATGAAGCCGGTTGGCTGCATCAAGCCCTGGCCGAGCGTTGTCAGCGTGTCATCCTGAGCGTCGCCGGCCTGCCCCTGACTTTGAAAGGAACTGCGTTATGAGCCCATCGTGGTGGCTGACCCCGTGCCAACCGATCGACGCCCAGGCGGTCGAACAGGCGCAAGCCCGTCAACAGCAACTGACCAAACCGGCCGGCTCCCTCGGCCAGCTTGAGGCGGTAGCGGTGCAGCTGGCCGGGCTCCAGGGGCAGGTCAAGCCGAGTCTGGAGCGGTTGTGGATCGCGATTTTTGCCGGTGACCATGGTGTGGTGGCCGAGGGGGTGTCGGCCTATCCCCAGGAAGTCACCGGGCAGATGCTGCACAACTTCGTCAGCGGCGGTGCGGCGATCAGCGTGCTGGCGCGGCAGTTGGGCGCCTCCCTGGAAGTGGTCGACCTCGGCACCATCACCCCGTCGTTGAACCTGACGGGTGTGCGTCACCTGAACATTGGTCCGGGCACGGCGAATTTCGCCCGGGGTCCGGCGATGACCCAGGCTCAGGGCGAACGCGCCTTGCTGGCCGGTCGCGACAGTGTGCAGCGTGCCATCGCGATGGGCGCGCAACTGTTCATCGGTGGCGAAATGGGCATCGGCAACACCACGGCGGCCAGCGCCCTGGCCTGTGCCTTGCTGGATTGTCCTGTGGTTCATATGACCGGGCCCGGTACCGGGCTGGATGCGACGGGTGTCAGTCACAAAGCTCAAGTGATCGAGCGCGCGCTGGCCTTGCACGACGCCCATCGGGGCGATGCGCTGCAGACCCTGTTCAACCTCGGTGGTTTTGAAATCGCGGCACTGGTCGGCGCCTACCTGGCTAGCGCCCAGCACGGCATCGCGGTATTGGTGGACGGGTTCATCTGCAGCGTCGCGGCGTTGGTGGCGGTGCGTTTGAATCCGTCGTGCCGGCCATGGTTGTTGTTCGGTCATCGCGGAGCCGAGCCGGGCCATCGCCATGTGCTCGAAACCCTGCATGCCCAACCCTTGCTGGACCTCGGGCTTCGCCTGGGCGAAGGCAGTGGCGCCGCGTTGGCCGTGCCATTGCTGCGCCTGGCCTGCGACCTGCACGGGCAGATGGCGACGTTCGCCGAAGCGGCGGTAGCGGATCGTCCGGCATGATTTTGCATCTGGATCTGTTGCGTCACGGTGAAACCGAACTCGGCGGCGGCTTGCGCGGCAGCCTCGACGACGCGCTGACGGACAAGGGCTGGGCGCAGATGCGCGAAGCGGTGGCGCAGCAGGGGCCCTGGGATCGCCTGGTCAGTTCGCCGTTGCAGCGTTGTGCACGATTCGCCGAAGAACTGGCGGTGCAATCAGGGCTGCCGATCGAGCTGGACAGCAACCTGCAAGAACTGCACTTCGGTGCCTGGGAGGGGCAGAGTGCCGCGGCGTTGATGGAAACCGACGCCCAGGCCCTGGGTTTGTTCTGGGCGGATCCTTATGCCTTTACCCCGCCTGAGGGCGAACCGGTCACGGACTTTTCCGCGCGGGTGCTGGCGGCGGTGGCGAGTTTGCGTGAGCGGTACGCCGGGGAACGTGTGCTGCTGATCAGTCATGGCGGGGTCATGCGATTATTGCTGGCCCATGCCCGGGGCCTGCCACGCGAGCAACTGCTGAATGTCGAAGTGGCGCATGGGGCGCTGTTCTCGCTGGTGGTCGAGCCCGGTGGTGTATTGAAGGAAGTGCGCTGACCATGTTGCCGTTCTGGATCGCCCTGCAATTTCTCAGCAGCCTGCCGATTCGCCTGCCGGGCATGCCGACGCCTGAGGAACTGGGGCGCTCGCTGCTGTTTTATCCGCTGGTGGGTTTGCTGTTCGGCGCGATTCTATGGGCGCTGAACTGGCTGTTGCTGGGCACGCCATTGTTGCTTCATGCGGCATTGTTGCTGGCGGTGTGGGTGCTGCTCAGCGGCGCGCTGCACCTGGACGGCCTGGCCGACAGCGCCGATGCCTGGCTGGGCGGATTCGGCGATCGTGAGCGTACATTGACGATCATGAAGGATCCACGCAGCGGGCCGATCGCAGTGGTCACACTGGTGTTGGTGTTGCTGTTGAAATTTGCCGCACTGGTGGCGCTGATCGAACAGCAGCATGCACTGGCCCTGATCATCGTTCCCTTGATCAGTCGCAGCGCGCTGCTGGGATTATTCCTCACCACGTCCTATGTGCGTCCCGGTGGCTTGGGTCAGGCGCTGGCCGATCATCTTCCGCGCTTGGCGGGCAAGCAGGTGTTGGCGGCAAGTAGCCTGTTGTGTGTGCTGATCGCCGGTCTCAGCGCCGTATGGGCGCTGTTGCTGGCAGCGTTGATTTTCGTCTGGCTGAGGCAGGTGATGCTGCGTCGATTGGGTGGCACGACGGGAGACACGGCGGGGGCGTTGCTGGAATTGCTGGAAGTTGCGATCCTCGCAGGACTTGCACTTATCTAACCACGGGTATATACACGCATCATGCTCGACTCCCAATGTTTATGTATCAACCTGCGTCGCGCCGCCCGTGGCGTCAGCAGGCATTACGACGGCGCTCTCGATGGCTTCGGGATCAACGTTGCCCAGTATTCTTTGCTGTGCAATCTGCAGCGCCTGGATCAACCGAGTATTTCTACGCTCGCCGAGGCCATGGGGCTGGACCGCAGCACCCTGGGGCGCAATTTGCGCGTGCTGGAAGGTGAAGGCCTGGTAACGCTGGTGGAGGGCGAGGACATGCGCAACCGCATCGTCCGGCTGACCGAAGCGGGCGCCCAGCGCCTGGAAGCAGCCTTGCCGGCGTGGGAGGCGGCGCAACAGCGATTGGTAGATCGCCTGGGCGCCGAAAAGCGCGAAACGTTACTCAAGTTGCTGGACGAACTGGCATGAAGCCGGTTTGTACGATTATAAGCGGGTATATACCCGCGACAGGAGAACAAGAATGACCTCGATGTGGCGTACGTGCGGTTGGGTGTTGGTGGGCAGTGCGCTGATCCTGGCGTTATCCCTGGGGGTGCGACACGGTTTCGGGCTGTTCCTGGCGCCGATGAGCGCCGAATTCGGCTGGGGGCGTGAAGTCTTCGCCTTCGCCATCGCCCTGCAGAACCTGATCTGGGGCCTGGCGCAACCGTTCACCGGCGCCCTGGCCGACCGTTTTGGCGCGGCGAAAGTGGTGCTGGTCGGCGGTGTCCTGTACGCGGCGGGGCTGGTGTGCATGGGGCTCTCTGACTCGGCGGTGACCTTGTCCCTGAGCGCCGGCCTGCTGATCGGGATCGGTCTGTCGGGCACCTCCTTCTCGGTGATCCTCGGCGTGGTCGGGCGCGCGGTGCCGCCGGAAAAACGCAGCATGGGCATGGGCATCGCCAGCGCCGCCGGTTCGTTCGGCCAGTTCGCCATGCTGCCCGGCACGCTCGGGTTGATCGGCTGGCTCGGCTGGTCCGCGGCATTGCTGGCGCTGGGGCTGCTGGTGGCGCTGATCGTGCCGCTGGTGGGCATGCTCAAGGACAAACCGCTGCCGGTACTCGGCCACGAGCAAACCCTCTCTGAAGCGCTGCACGAGGCCTGTTCCCATTCGGGATTCTGGCTGCTGGCATTCGGCTTTTTTGTCTGTGGGTTCCAGGTGGTGTTCATTGGCGTGCACCTGCCGGCGTACCTGGTGGATCAACATCTGCCGGCGACCGTGGGCACCACGGTGCTGGCGCTGATCGGCCTGTTCAACATCTTCGGCACCTATACCGCCGGCTGGCTCGGCGGGCGCATGTCCAAGCCGCGTTTGCTCACCGCCCTGTACCTGTTGCGAGCGGTGGTGATCGCGCTGTTCCTGTGGGCGCCGGTGACGACCACCAGCGCGTACCTGTTCGGGATGGGCATGGGATTGCTGTGGTTGTCGACCGTGCCCTTGACCAACGGCACCGTGGCCACCTTGTTCGGCGTACGAAACCTGTCCATGCTCGGTGGGATTGTTTTCCTGTTTCACCAGCTCGGGTCATTTCTCGGTGGCTGGCTGGGCGGGGTGGTGTATGACCGGACCGGGAGCTACGACTTGATCTGGCAGGTGGCGATTCTCTTGAGCCTGATGGCCGCGGCCCTGAACTGGCCTGTGCGTGAGCGGCCGGTGGCGCGCCTGCAAAGCCAGATGAGTGCGACATGAACAGCCTCTGGCCGCGGATCGTGCTCGGCGCTGTCTGCGCCTTGCTGCTGGCGCTGGCGTGGTGGGGCTGGCACCAGGGAGGCCTGGCGCTGATGCAGTTGGGCGGGGCATGCTAGAAGGCGGCTTGCTAGAGACTTGCTAGAAGGAAGTGAGGGCGAGTAACGTCGACCTAACAAGAATCCTCAAGGAAGTACCGATATGCTGATGCGCTGGCTGGCGGTTCCCGCGTTACTGGTAGCATTTACCGGGTTGGCTCAGGCGGACGAGTGCCCGGCGCTGCTGCAAGGCTCGTTGCCCAAGTTGCGCGCCAACGAATCCATCGACTTGTGCCAGCGCTTCGCCGGCAAGCCGCTGGTGGTGGTCAATACCGCCAGCTTCTGTGGTTTTGCCCCGCAGTTCAAAAGCCTTGAGGCGCTCAATCAGCGTTACAAGGCGCAGGGGCTGGAGGTGATTGGTGTGCCGTCCAATGACTTCAAGCAGGAGTCCAAGGACGGCGCCGAGACGGCCAAGGTCTGCTACGTGAACTACGGCGTGACCTTCACCATGACCGAACCGCAGAAAGTCCGTGGCGACGATGCAACCAACCTGTTCAAGGTGCTCGCCGATCAGAGCAGTGCGCCGAAGTGGAATTTCTACAAGTACGTGGTCGATCGCCAGGGCAAGGTGATCGCCAGCTTCTCCAGCCTGACCAAGCCCGATGATCCTGAATTTATTGAAGCGGTGGAGAAGGCACTGGCTTCGCCGCCTCTGGCTGCCACGCCCTGATCGACACCCATTACCGAACCTGACGCAACCCTGTAGGAGCTGCCACAGGCTGCAATCTTTTGACTTTGATTTTTACAAACAAGATCAAAAGATCGCAGCCTGCGGCAGCTCCTACAGGTATTGCGTTATCGGGTGAAATGAAAAAGCCCCGCCTCTGTGCCAGAGAGCGGGGCTTTTTTGCTTCGGGCGAGGGGTTCAGGCTCGCCGCACGTCATCAGAAGCGGTAAGTCGCACCGACACCGAAACCGTTCGCCCAGTTTTCATACTTGGCGCTGTAGTTCTGACGGCCATTGTTGTCGTTGACCTTGACCGACTCTTCACGCAGATACGAGTACGCCAAGTCGATGGTCAGGTCGTCGGTCGGGCTCCAGCCGGCGCCCAGGCTGAAAATCGTGCGATCGCCAGTCGGGATGCGTGGGGAGCGGTTTTCGTTGTTGGTTGGCGACTGGTCAACCGACAGACCGGTACGCAGTACCCACTGCTTGTTCAGCTGGTACGAAGCACCGATTGCGTGAGCCCAGGTGTCATGCCAGTTCTGCTCTTCAGTGATGGTGCCGAACGCTGGGTTCAAAGGAGCAGGCACGCCACTGTTCTCGACGGAGATTTCTTTCAGGCGGCTCCAGCGAGTCCAGGTGCTGCCTGCGTACAGGGTCCACTGGTCGTCCAGCTGATGAGTGACCGAAAAGTCCACGGACTCAGGGGTGGTAATGTCCAGCGAAGCATCAAACTTCTGTTGACCCAGTGGGCCGAGCGGGCTGTAGCTGAGCTTGGTGTCACCGTCGAGCTTGTATTTCACTTTCGAGTGATAGGTCAAGCCGACGCGAGTGGAGTCGGTGGCTTGAACCAGGATACCGATGTTGTAGCCCAGCGCAGTGTCGTCACCCTTGATTTTGACTTCACCGTCCGGTGCGGCCGGATTCGGGCTCAGCGACAGGTTCGATTCCAGCTTGCCGTCGATACGGTTGATGGTCGGGCCGAAACCGATCGACACCTTGTCGTTGAAGGCATAGCTGACGGTTGGCTGGAGGGTGATGATTTGCACTTCGCTCTTGCTGCCGAAGTAACGGCCGGCAAAGCCGTTCTCGTAGTCGGTCACCAGGCCGAATGGAGCGTAGACGCCGAAACCGACCGCCCACTGGTCATCGATTGGCTTGACGTAATAGCCCATCGGCACGCCCATGAAAGGGACCATGTCACCTTTGTTGGTGCCGCCATTGCGGGCGCTGGCATCACTGATGTCAGTGTGCGCGTCGATGAATGCAACGCCGCCGGTTACTTGCTCGCGCTTGAGGCGAGACATGCCGGCAGGGTTGCCAACAACTGTGGATGCGTCATCGGCAGAAGAAGATCGCCCGGCAAAACCTGTCCCCATCCCGCTGATGCTTTGTTCGTTGAGGGCAAAGCCACTTGCGAAGATCTGGGTGGATGCCAAGGCAACGGCGAGGCTAATGGTGGTTTTGAGCATTACTTTTTTCATTATTAGAACTCCTGGTGATCACCGGGGCGAAAATTACCAACATTTTCGTCCCAGCGCCATAGGCTGTAATGCTTGATTTAGAGCGGTTTTGTAGGACAATCCGACCAAATTCGCTACCAGTTGAGCGATTTTGGATCCAGAGGTTTCAGCAGGCGACCTGATTCAGCGGTGATACACAGGTTTGCCAGGCGCAGGTGAAGTCTCTCAGGCGTCCCTGGGGCTGGAAGGTCTGGCGCCAGATTCGCGCCATGCCCAGCAGGTCGTCGGCTTCGGGGAGGGGGGTGTTCTGTTCTTCGACCAGCAGCCAGGCGATGGCAGTGGCGTAACGCAGGTTGACGGTCAATTCCAGGTGCGGGCCGCTGAGGAAGGCATGCTGGCTGGCCAGGCCACGAACCAGGCTCGCGCGTTCCGGATCGAGTGCCAGGTAGTGGTCCCAAAGTGCCTGGTGGCGGGGTTCGGCGATTCGGTACAGGCCGTGTCCACGGCGGTCATGCAGGGCGGAACCAAGGGCTGACTGGCTGGCGGCGATGCCTAGCAGCAGGGATTCGGCGGTTGCGCTATGGCGTCCAAGGTAGATCAAGGTCGGACGGATCACATAACGGCACAGTTCGCTGGCAGCGATACCCATAAAACCCTCGATACATCAATATGGCGACGAACCTGAAAGGCTTTGGCAGCGGTGAATCGACTCAGGCTCGTCGGAAGCGGAACAGGCCGCTTGAGTTGAAGTCTAGTGTCATATTCACCGCGTAAAGGACTGTTTTTAAAATATTTCCGCTGGCGAGTTATAAACCTTATATCTATCCGTGCTTAGTCGCCATGAAACGTCGGGCAACAAAAAGCCCCGCTTTTCGGGGCGGGGCTTCTGGTGTTTCAGTCGTGCTGGCGTTTCAGGCCACCAGGGCCTGGCGCGTACGCTCGATCACCGCCTGCAGCGGCTCGGCGCTGGAGTACTGGTCGGGGTACAGGCGTTCGCTGTGACGGGCGATGCCGTGTTCGTTGACCAGGGTGAAGCTGAAACAGCCTTTGCGAGCGGCCATGATCAGGCAGTTCATTGGTGCAAAAGCGTTGGTGAGGGTGCGGATGGCATCCTGGGTGTGGATTTGAGTAGACATAGTCATTGGGTGTTCCTACAAGCGACACGGATAAGAGCCGTGCAAAATTAAAACGTTCCAGTGACGACGACCACCGTTGGTCGAACGAAGAACCCGACTGGAACAAAGCAGCCAGTTTGAAGCGCTAAAAATTGGCGCGCTTGGGCTGGCAGGTAGGTACTTAGGAGGGCAGGCAGCACATCGAGGGCAAAGGTTCTGGGCCCGGGGTGAAGATCCTGATCAATTTGCAGGCTGGTTCGGTCAGAGTAAGTGAGCCTGGTAACACCCTTTGCATTCGATTCAAAGGCTGTGTTGGCGCAAGATTTACCTGGAAACCATCGAGGTGGTCGATCCCGCTTGTTCGGTGGCAGCTTCCTGTTGGAAGGCTGTTCCGGGGGGATTTGTTCGACCAGAATTGACTTTCAGCTTGGTACTAACGCCGCGGATACTAACGGATCGAACAGGCAAAGGGAAGGGTGTTGGCAAAAAAACTCTGATGCCGGCTCATCTTCATGGTCCGCCGACGGCTTGACGATACCGGGAAGCTGCCCTGTCATCGCCCGGAAAACGACCGGCGGTCATCCTCATTCGACCCGTCGCAAGCGGCCTGGGACGCGGGTTTACCGGGGGTTATCCCCAACATTCGATGAAAAATGCGCCGAAAATGCACAGCGATATAACCGTCGCGAAGGTAGTTGTGCACATTAGTTGCGCGGACTGTCACGGCGCTGTCATCCAGCCTTCAAGCGCAGTGGGTGCCTGTAACCAAAATTTAAGTCAATGAAAAACATCGCTTTTTTTAACTGGTGAAAAAATCGTCAGTTTGACTGCAGGCCCCGTTCCATAAGCCTTTGCGCGAGTTCAATGGCGGTTGTCCACTGAGTTATCCACAGCTTCTGTGGATTGTCCCGAGCGCTTGCTCTAGGACGGGCGTGCCGGGTTTTTTTTCGGCTTTACCTGTAAGAAAAAGAGAGTAGAGTGGCGCGCCTTCCGATCTGCCCACAGTGCTTTATGAAGTTTCGTACACCACCTACTTCCTCCTCCGACAAATCGTCCACGGTTGCCTCACCCAAGCGCTTTTCGATGCGGGTGGCCGAGTGGCTGCTGGACAGCCCGCGCCTGGGCGAAAGCCCGAACGTCAAACACATCGCCGGCCGCTTGCTCAAGCAACCGGCCCGTGAAGGCGTCGTCGCCGCACAGAGCCGTTTGGGGCAGCTGATGTGCCGTGAGTGCGGCAATGCCCGGGATCGCCGGATTGGCCAGGATCTCTTGCGCCAGGCCGCGCGGGCAGGGGACTTGCGCGCACAACAGGAACTGGGCCTGATCGAAGACTGAGCTGTCCAAGACCTGACGCCTTGGTTAACCTTCAGGCTTTATTTCAATGGCAGGAGTGGCTATGGCTATGGACTTGACCAGCGCATTGCTGGGGCTGGCGGGTGCGGCGCTGCCGTTGCTGGTGTTGGCCTGGCAACTGCAGCGCCGGGCGAGCACCGCCCAGGCCCAGGCGGCGCTGCTGGAAGAGCGCCTGGCCATGGCGAATCTGGCGCAGGATGGCCTGAATGCGCAGCTCGAGGCCAGTCGCGATGAAGTCGCCGATCTCGGCCAGGCCAACGCTGCCAAACAGGCGGATCTCGCCGCCGTGCGGCGTGAGGTCGAGCTGCTGCAGATCGAGCGTGACGATGCCCGCGATGCGGCCCATGCCTGGAACATCGAACGCGCAGGCAAAGACGTCGAATTGCGCCGCCTCGACGCCCAGGCGGCGTCCCTCAAGGCCGAGCTGCGTGAGCAGCAGGAAAGCCATCAGCAGCGCCTCAACGACCTGCAGGGCTCGCGAGACGAGCTGCGTGCGCAGTTCGCCGAGCTGGCGGGGAAAATCTTCGATGAGCGCGAGCAGCGGTTTGCCGAAACCAGTCAGCAGCGCCTGGGACAATTGCTCGATCCGTTGAAGGAGCGCATCCAGTCTTTTGAAAAGCGCGTCGAGGAAAGTTATCAGGCCGAAGCCCGGGAGCGTTTCTCCCTGGCCAAGGAGCTGGAGCGCCTGCAACAACTCAATCTGCGCCTGAGCGACGAAGCCACCAACTTGACCCGGGCCCTGAAAGGGCAGAAAACCCAAGGCAACTGGGGCGAGTTGATCCTCGAGCGCGTGCTCGAGCATGCCGGGCTCGAGAAGGGCCGCGAGTACCAGACCCAGGTCAATCTCAAGGGCCCTGACGGCGAGCGTTTCCAGCCCGACGTGATCATCTACCTGCCGGGCGACAAACAGGTGGTGGTCGACTCCAAGGTCAGCCTGACGGCCTATCAGCAATACGTAGCGGCCGAAGACGACGCCATCGGCCAGATCGCCATCAAGCAGCACGTGCTGTCCTTGCGTAATCACGTCAAAGGCCTGGCCGGCAAGGACTACAAGCGTCTCGACGGCTTGCACAGCCTGGATTTCGTCTTGCTGTTCGTGCCGATCGAAGCGGCGTTTTCCGCCGCGTTGCAGGCCGAGCCGACGCTGTTCCAGGAAGCCTTCGACCGCAACATCGTGATCGTCAGCCCGACCACGCTGCTGGCGACCCTGCGGGTCATCGACAGCCTGTGGAAGCAGGAGCGGCAAAGCCAGAACGCCCGGGAAATCGCCGAGCGGGCCGGGTGGCTGTACGACAAGTTCGTGCTGTTCATCCAGGACCTGGACGAAGTCGGCAATCGCCTGCAGCAACTGGACAAGGCCTACAGCTCGGCGCGCAACAAGCTGACAGAAGGCCGCGGCAATCTGGTCAGCCGCAGCGAACAGCTCAAGTTGCTGGGTGCGCGGGCGAGCAAGAGCCTGCCGGCGGATTTGCTGGAGCGGGCAATGACCGATGTGGATGGCTTGGTCGAGTTGCCGGAATAAAACATCAAAAGATCGCAGCCTTCGGCAGCTCCTACAGGGCAGAGATCTCTGTTGTTACAACGGCAAATGCCGACTCAACAACGCCCGCAACGCCGCCGGTTTCACCGGTTTGGCCAGGTAGTCGAGCCCCGCCGCGTGTACCTGGGCCATGGTCTCGGGTCGGCCGTCGGCGCTGATCACCACGCCGGGCACCGGCTCGCCCAGGCGGGTGCGCAGCCAGGCCATCAACTCGGTGCCGGTTTCGCCATCGTCCAGGTGGTAATCCACCAGCGCCAGTTGCGGGCGCAACCCATCGCCGAGCAGCGCCATGCACTCCTGGCGGTTACGCGCGGTCCACACCTGGCACCCCCAGCGGGTGAGCAGGCTGTTCATGCCGATCAGGATGCTGTCTTCATTGTCGACGCACAGCACGTGGGCGCCGCTGGGCAACTTGCCATTGAGTTCGGCCGCCTTGGCCGGCAGCGCAGCTTGCGCGCGGGCCAGGGGCACGCTGACGCTGAACACGCTGCCGCGCCCCGGCCACGAGCGCACGCGCAACTTGTGCCCCAATACGCGACAGAGTCCGTCGGCGATCGCCAGCCCCAGCCCAAGACCTTTCTCGGCGCGGGTCTGGTGGCTGTCCAGGCGTTTGAATTCTTCGAAGATCACCTGTTGCTTGTCTTCCGGAATGCCGGGCCCACGGTCCCAGACTTCCAGGCACAACTCACCCTGGCGACGGCGCACGCCCAGCAGTATCGGCCCTTTGGCATAGCGGAAAGCGTTGGTCAGGAAGTTCTGCAGGATGCGCCGCAACAGCTTGATGTCGCTGTCGATGCGCAACGTACTGCTCCTGACGCGAAACTCCAGCCCCTGGTCCCGCGCCAGCGCCTTGAATTCGGCTCCGAGAGTGTCGAACAGCTCATTGAGCGCGAACGGCTTGGCATCCGGATTGATCTTGCCGTTTTCCAGGCGGGAAATATCCAGCAGATCGCTGATCAGGTCTTCGGCCGAACGCAGCGAACTGTCCAGGTGCTGGACCAGTTTTTGCGCCTCGGTGGACAGGCCGTCGTCCTGGTGGGAAAGGGCGGCGGAGAACAGGCGCGCGGCGTTCAACGGTTGCATGAGGTCATGGCTCACGGCCGCAAGGAACCGGGTTTTCGACTGGTTCGCGGCCTCGGCGGTGCCCTTGGCCTCGGTCAGTGCCACGTTGAGTTGCGACAGCTCGTGGGTGCGCTCGGTGACGCGCTGTTCCAGGCCCTCGTTGGCTTCGGTCAGCGCCTGCTCGGCTTCGCGGAACGCGGTAATGTCGGTGAAACTCATGACGAAGCCGCCACCGGGCATCGGGTTGCCGATCAGCTCGATCACCCGGCCGTTGGGGAACAGCCGTTCGGAGGTGTGGGCGCGGCCCTGGCGCATCCAGTGCAGGCGGCGGGCGACGTGCACTTCCGCTTCACCGGGGCCACACAAACCGCGCTCGGCGTTGTGGCGGATGATGTCGGCAATCGGCCGGCCGACGCTGATCAGGCCATCCGGGTAGTTGAACAGCTCCAGGTAGCGACGGTTCCAGGCCACCAGTTTCAGCGACTGGTCGACCACGCTGATGCCCTGGGTGATGTTCTCGATCGCCCCTTGCAGCAGCGCGCGGTTGAACTGCAGCACTTCCGAGGCTTCGTCGGCGATGCGCACCACGTCCTCAAGCTGCATTTCCCGGCCTTCAATGGCGGCTTTTACCACCGCGCGAGTCGATGAGGCCCCCAGCACACCGGCGAGCAGGCGTTCGGTGTGGGCGATCCATTCACCGTCGGCGTTCTGGTTCGGATTGAAGCCTTTGCCCTGGCGGTAGGCAAAACGGATGAAGCTCTGCCGGGCGCGTTCTTCGCCGACGAAGCGTGCGGCCAGTTGCAGCAGATCGTTGATCTGTACCGCGAGCATCGAGCGGGCGCTGGGCCGGGCGCTGATTTCCTGGCCGATGAAGCGGCCGGCCTGCCAGTGCTCCGACACGCGGGTGCGAGACAGCACCGAGACCCAGGCGAACAGCGTGAAGTTACCGGCCAGGGACAGCACCACGCCCTGGGTCAGCGGGGTGATCGGCAGGTTCAGCGGGTTGCTGTGCAGCCAAGCCAGGCCCGGGAAGCTGTTCAGGGACAAGCCGAGGCTGTGGGCGGCGATCGGCAGGATCAGCGTGTAGAACCACAGGAATGTACCGGCGGCGAGGCCGGCGAATACGCCGCGGCGGTTGGCCTGTTTCCAGTACAGAGCGCCGAGCATCGCCGGCGCCAGTTGCGTCACGGCAGCGAAGGCGATCTGGCCGATGGTCGCCAGGCTGGCGGTCGATCCCAGCAGGCGATAACTGACGTAGGCCAGGAGCAGGATGACCACGATGCTCACCCGGCGCACCGACAGCATCCACTGGCGGAACACCTCGAACGGGCGCTCGGCATTGTTGCGGCGCAGCAGCCAGGGCAGCAGCATGTCGTTGGAGACCATGGTCGACAGCGCCACGCTGGCCACGATCACCATGCCGGTGGCCGCCGATGCGCCGCCGATGAAGGCCAGTAGCGCCAGGGCAGGATGCGCCTGGGCCAAGGGCAGGCTGATCACGAAGGAGTCGGGCAGCACCGAACTGGGCAGCAACATCTGCCCCGCCAGCGCGATCGGCACCACGAACAAAGCCGCCAGGGCCAGGTAGGCCGGGAACACCCATTTGGCCAGGCGCAGATCCTGCGGGTCGATGTTCTCGACCACGGTGACGTGGAACTGCCGCGGCAGGCAGATGATCGCCATCATCGCCACGCCGGTCTGCACCACCATGGATGGCCAGTTGATGGTTTCCTTCCAGTATTCTTCGAGGCGCGGGGCGAGCATGGCCTGGTCGAACAGATCGTCGAAGCCGTCGTACAGGCCGAAGGTCACGTAGGCGCCCACCGCCAGGAACGCGAACAGCTTGACCAGCGACTCGAACGCAATCGCCAGCACCATGCCGCGGTGGTGTTCCGTGGCGTCGAGGTTGCGTGTGCCGAAGACAATGGTGAACAGCGCCAGGACCAGGGACACCACCAGCGCGGTGTCCTGCGCGCGAACCCCCATGGCGTCGGCGCCGGCACCGATCAACAGGTTTACCCCGAGCACGATGCCCTTGAGCTGCAGCGCGATGTAGGGCAGCACGCCGACCAGGCAGATCAGGGCCACTACCACCGCCAGGGACTGCGATTTGCCATAGCGGGCGGCAATGAAGTCGGCAATCGAGGT
Source organism: Pseudomonas sp. IT-P218 (assembly GCF_949767605.1). Classification (NCBI taxonomy): domain Bacteria; kingdom Pseudomonadati; phylum Pseudomonadota; class Gammaproteobacteria; order Pseudomonadales; family Pseudomonadaceae; genus Pseudomonas; species Pseudomonas sp. IT-P218. The sequence goes on along the minus strand of NZ_CATKQQ010000015.1, from coordinate 42,847 downwards.
GATGTTCTCCTGCTTGCTGATCATCACCATTTTCTGCAGGACCCACGGCGCGCCGATCAACAGCAGGATCGGCCCGAGGTAGATCGGCAGGAAGGACCAGAGCTGCTCGGCGGCCTGACCCACCGCGCCGAAGAAGGTCCAGCTGGTGCAGTAGACCGCCAGCGACAGGCTGTACACCCAGGCTCGCACCCGCGGCGGCAGGGGCGCGCTGCGACGGTCGCCGTAGAAGGCGATGGCGAACATGATGGCCATATAGGCCAGGGCGACGACGGCAATCAGCCCGCTGGACAGCGACATGGGAACTCCAGGCAACCAAAGACACCCGAGCCTCCCGCCCGGACAGACAGTCTCGCACGATGGCAGGGGTTAGTCAGTGTCGACCAAGGTCGTGGCCCAAGGTCGCGGCGTTGCGGGGTGTCGCAGGGATAAAGGCCTTTGGATCTCGGGTGTCTGACCGGGCCTCTTCGCGAGCAAGCTCGCTCCTACAGGGGGCCGCGATCCCTTGTAGGAGCGAGCTTGCTCGCGAAGGCGGCTTTATTGACCCAACGCAATGTCGATCAACCGATGCAACTCCTCACTCTCCAGCGGCGCCTCGGAAAACAGGATGCGAAACACAATGGGGGCCGCCACCATGTTGATCAACCGATCGACACCGGGCTTCGGCTGATCCGGATAGCGATCCAGAATCACCTGTAATTGCCCACCAATGATGGTCGCGCAATAGCTCGGCTTCAGGCTCGCTTGCACATCGCGCAGCATGTTGCGACCAGGCGCGGAACTCATCTCGTCCAGGTACTGATCCGCCCAGGCTCGCACATCGCCCGCCAGGCTGCCGGTGTTGGCCGACTCGGTTTCCGGTTGCATACGGGCCAGGGCGACGTCCGCCAGTAGCGCCGACAGATCGCCCCAGCGCCGATAAATTGTCGAGGGCGTGACGCCTGCGCGCGCGGCAATTTGCGGCACGGTGACGCTGGCGCGATCCTGCTCTTCGAGCAGTTCGCGCACGGCGGTATGGATCGACTCCTGAACCCGGGCGCTGCGGCCGCCGGGGCGTAAAGTGGGTGCTGTCATCGCATGTTTCCTGTTTCGCGGGCCCTGTAGGGCCATGCAGCGGACCTTAACACAAAGAATTTGCTTTAAGCGGCACTCGGTAGCACACTCCGCAAAAGCAAAAAATTAGCTTTTGCGGAGTGTGCCCATGTCCAGTTCTCATTCAAACCGTGCAAGCCTGTGGTTCCTGGCAATCACCCTGCTCGGTTTCCTGGCTGCCTCCACGGCGCCAACGCCCTTGTATCACTTGTATCAGGAGCAGCTGCAGTTTTCTGCCGCCATGCTTACCCTGATTTTCGGCGTGTATGCCCTCAGCCTGCTGGCCGCGCTGCTGACGGTGGGTTCGCTCTCGGATTACCTGGGGCGCAAGCCGGTGATTTTCACGGCTGTCGTGCTCAACAGCGTGGCGATGCTGTTGTTCATTTACGCCGATAGCGTCGCCTGGCTGATCGGTGCCCGGGTGCTGCAAGGTTTCGCCACCGGCATGGCGACCGCCGTGCTCAGTGCCACCTTGCTCGACGTCGATCGCGAGCAGGGTCCGCTGATCAACAGTGTTGCACCGTTGCTCGGCATGGCCATGGGCGGCATGGGTTGCGGCCTGCTGGCGGAGTTTGCGCCCGCGCCCCTGCAGTTGACCTACTGGCTGTTGCTGGCCCTGTTTGTGTTGCAGGCCGTGTATGTCTGGCGTTTGCCAGAGAGCGTATCGCCCCAGGCCGGGGCATGGGCATCGTTGCGCCCGACACTGCATGTCCCCGTGCAAGCGCGCGGGACCCTGTGGCGGGTCTTGCCGCTCAATGTAGCGACTTGGGCGCTCGGCGGTTTTTACGCATCGCTGGCGCCGTCGCTGGTGCGTACGGCCACGGGTTCGACCTCGAACCTGATTGGCGGGGCAACGGTGGCAGCCTTGACCTTGACCGGTGCTGCGATGATTTTCACCCTGCGCAATCAACCCGCCAGCAAGGCGCTGCAACTCGGCACAGGCTTGCTGCCGACCGGGATCGTGCTGATCCTGCTGGGCGTGCACAATGCCAGTTTGCCCCTGTTTTTCCTTGGCACACTCGTCGCCGGCTGCGGCTTCGGTGCGGGATTTCTCGGTGCCGTGCGCAGCCTGGTGCCGCTGGCCTTGCCCCATGAACGGGCCGGATTGATGTCGGCGTTTTATGTGCTCAGTTACCTGGCGTTCTGCCTGCCGTCGTTCCTGGCCGGGAACCTGACGCATACGTTCGGCCTGGTGGCGACTGCCGATGGTTATGGTGCGGGGCTGATCGTCTTGTCCGTCGGCGCGATGTTGATGGCGTGGCGTCAGCGTACGGGGAATGATTGTTTATCTGCAAAATAGATAACAGTTAGAGATATTACCCGTTATATCGATATTCTATCCGGATCTATGATGGGCTCCACCTCACCCGAGGAGAGGAGTTCGCCATGACATGCCCCAACACCATCAAGCCCGGTATCAAGCCGTTCAGTCATTTGCAGCACCCGCGCGAGGTCATTCGCCAGTTCACCCCTAACTGGTTCGCCGCCACCATGGGCACCGGCGTGCTGGCCTTGGCGCTGGCGCAATTGCCCGTTGCCAATCCCGTTCTGCACGTCATTGCCGAAGGGCTTTGGCTGTTCAATATTTTTTTGTTCCTGTTGTTTACCCTGCTGTACGCGGCGCGCTGGGCGCTGTTTTTCGATGAGGCGCGGCGGATTTTTGGCCACTCCACGGTTTCGATGTTTTTCGGCACCATCCCCATGGGCCTGGCGACCATCATCAACGGCTTCCTGGTGTTCGGCTTGCCGCGCTGGGGCGACGGCGTGATTGCCCTGGCCGAGACGTTGTGGTGGCTGGATGTGGCGATGTCGCTGGCGTGCGGCGTACTGATTCCCTACCTGATGTTCACCCGCCAGGAGCACAGCATTGACCAGATGACAGCCGTTTGGCTGTTGCCGGTGGTCGCGGCGGAAGTGGCGGCGGCCAGCGGTGGCCTGTTGGCGCCGCATCTGGTCGATGCCCATTCGCAACTGGTGATGCTGGTGACCAGCTACGTGCTCTGGGCATTTTCCCTGCCGGTGGCGTTCAGCATCCTGACGATTCTGCTGCTGCGCATGGCGCTGCATAAACTGCCCCACGAAAACATGGCCGCTTCGAGCTGGCTGGCGCTCGGGCCGATTGGCACCGGTGCCTTGGGCATGTTGCTGTTGGGCGCCGATGCGCCGGCAATCTTCGCCGCCAACGGTCTGTCGGGCGTCGGTGAAATTGCGGCGGGGCTGGGCCTGGTCGCCGGGATCACGCTGTGGGGCTTTGGCCTGTGGTGGATGCTGATGGCCGTGCTGATCACCCTGCGATATCTGCGCGCGGGTATCCCTTTCAATCTTGGCTGGTGGGGTTTCACCTTTCCGTTGGGCGTCTATTCTCTGGCAACGTTGAAACTGGCCAGCACGCTGCACCTGACGTTTTTCAGTGTTTTCGGGTGTGTGCTGGTGAGCCTGCTGATCGTGATGTGGCTGATCGTCGCCAAGCGTACGGTGCAAGGTGCCTGGCGCGGCGAGCTGTTTGTCTCGCCGTGCATTGCAGGATTGAAGAAATAACCGGCAAAGATTAGGTAATGTGTGGCCTGGATCGACGTGCGACATTCCAATCACTGTATCCACGCCACTCGCTACCCACTCTTAAGCTTCAGGGACACATGGAAGATGAGTCACCCTTCACAGTTCACCTTGCTGCGCACCCGGCGTTTCCTGCCGTTCTTCGTGACCCAGTCCCTCGGGGCGTTCAACGACAACATCTTCAAGCAGTCCTTGATCCTCGCCATCCTGTACAAGCTGTCGATCGAAGGTGACCGTTCGATCTGGGTCAATCTGTGTGCGCTGCTGTTCATCCTGCCGTTTTTCCTGTTCTCGGCGCTGGCCGGGCAGTTCGGCGAGAAGTTCGCCAAGGACGCGCTGATCCGCCTGATCAAGCTTGGAGAAATCGTCATCATGGCGGTGGGCGCGGTGGGCTTCCTGTTCGACCACCTGTCGTTGATGCTGGTGGCGCTGTTCGCCATGGGCACGCACTCGGCGCTGTTCGGGCCGGTGAAGTATTCGATCCTGCCCCAGGCCCTGCATGAAGACGAACTGGTGGGTGGCAACGGCCTGGTGGAAATGGGCACCTTCCTGGCGATCCTGGCCGGGACCATCGGCGCCGGCATCATGATGTCGTCCAGTCACTACGCGCCAATCGTGTCCACCGCGATCATCGCCATCGCTGTCCTCGGCTACCTGGCCAGCCGCGGTATTCCCCGGGCGGCAGCGGCCACGCCGAACATGCGGCTGAACTGGAACATCTTCAGCCAGTCCTGGGCCACGCTGAAACTGGGCCTGGGACAGACCCCGGCGGTGTCGCGGTCGATTGTCGGCAACTCATGGTTCTGGTTTGTCGGTGCGATCTACCTGACGCAGATCCCGGCCTATGCCAAGGAGTGGATGCACGGCGACGAAACCGTGGTGACCTTGATCCTCACGGTGTTCTCGGTCGGTATCGCCGTGGGGTCGATGCTTTGTGAAAAGCTTTCCGGGCGCAAAGTCGAAATCGGCCTGGTGCCGTTCGGCTCATTTGGGCTGACCGTGTTTGGCCTGTTGCTGTGGTGGCATTCCGGCGGGATTCCCGACAGTGCCCTGGGCCATGGCTGGATCGAGATCCTCGGTTTCGGCCACACCTGGCTGGTGTTGCTCGACATCCTCGGCCTCGGGGTTTTCGGCGGTTTCTACATCGTACCGCTGTATGCCCTGATCCAGTCGCGTACTGCCGAGCACGAACGGGCTCGGGTGATCGCCGCCAACAACATTCTCAACGCGCTGTTCATGGTGGTGTCGGCGATTGTCTCGATCATCCTGCTGAGCATGGTCAAGCTGTCGATCCCGCAGTTGTTCCTGGTGGTGTCGTTGCTCAATATCGGGGTCAACGCCTACATCTTCAGGATCGTGCCCGAGTTCACCATGCGTTTCATGATCTGGCTGCTCAGCCATTCCATGTACCGCGTGGAGCATCGCAACCTGGACCTGATTCCCGATGAGGGGGCGGCGTTGCTGGTGTGCAATCACGTGTCGTTCGTCGATGCCTTGCTGATTGGCGGTGCGGTACGCCGGCCGATCCGCTTCGTGATGTACTACAAGATCTATAACCTGCCGGTACTGAATTTCATCTTCCGCACCGCGGGGACCATTCCCATCGCGGGCCGTCAGGAAGACATCCAGATCTACGAAAAGGCCTTCACGCGCATTGCGCAATATCTGAAGAACGGCGAGTTGGTGTGCATCTTTCCCGAGGGCAAATTGACCGCCGATGGCGAGATCGACGAGTTCAAGGGCGGGCTTACGCGCATTCTCGAAGAAACCCCGGTGCCGGTCATTCCCCTGGCATTGCAGGGCTTGTGGGGGAGCTTCTTCAGTCGCGATCCGGGCAAGGGGCTGTTTCGCCGATTGTGGTCGCGGGTGACGTTGGTGGCGGGGCCGGAGGTGGCCGTTGAGGCGGCGCAGCCGGCGAGGCTGCAGGCCATGGTGGGTGAGTTGCGTGGCGCGGTGCGGTAGGTCCGAAGAGGTAGGAGGTCGTCGCGATGGCGACCTCATAGGCGACCCATCGCTCACGGCTATACCCGATCTACTGTGGGAGCTGGCCTGCCGGCGATGGCGCCCGCAAGACCAACACAAGGTCGCCTCGAGTCACCCCGCCATCGTCAAGCGATTCCGCCCCTCGCGCTTGGCGACGTACAGCGCACTGTCGGCCCTGCGTAACAGGCTCTCGGCGGATTCTCCCGGCAGCAGGGTCGAGCAGCCGAGGCTGACCGTCAGCTCGACCGTGCAGCCATCGGCCGGATAATCCTCGGTCTGCGCTGCGCATCGCAGGCGTTCGCCGACCAGGGCCGCCGCTTCCCGGCTGGTGTTGGACAGCAAAATCAGGAACTCTTCGCCGCCGTAGCGAAACACCATGTCGACGTTGCGCAACTGATTCTTGATCGAGGCGGCCACGGCCTTGAGCACGTCATCACCAGCGCCATGCCCATGGGTGTCGTTGATCTGCTTGAAGTGATCGATGTCCAGCATCAACAAGGACAAGGGTTGCATATGCCGTCGTGCCAGCTCGATTTCCCGCTGCAGCGTCTGGTCCATGGCGATGCGATTGCCGGTGTCCGTCAGCGGGTCACGCAACGCACTTTGGGTGGCGGCGCGGTACAGCAAGGCGTTGCGCATCGGGAACAGCAGGGCGGCCAGCAGGGATTCCAGATGGCCCTGTTCCTGCTCACTGAAACGCTGGTTGCGGCGAAAGACCAGTTCGCCCAGGTGCTCGCCTTCGTGGCTCAGGCTGTAGCTGATCGAGTGGTGGCCCCGCAGGCCGAATTCCAGGCGCAAGTCACTGCTCTTGTGCTGATAGCTCAAGGCATCAAGGGGTACCAGTCGTTGGATTTCGCGGTAGAACAGCCCGAGTATGCGTTGCGGCTCAAGGCTGGTTTGCAGCTGCAGGTTCAATTGCTGGCGCAACTGCGCAAGGCTGACGGGCCTCTCCAGAATCGGCGGCTGCTGACCAAAACCCAGGCGTTGCAATTTGGCGCTGTCGAAGTCAATTGCGTTGGTCTGGGAAGGTGGTTTCATATGGCGTGCGCCCTTGAGCAGTAAGGCTGTCTTACAAGCTGGGGGCGAGCAGTCTCAGGCTGCGCGTCATACTGGTCCGTCAGTCCCGTAGGACATTTCGTACAAGCTTAATCTGCTTTATCGCAGATTAGTAATCTGCGATTTGGCATCGCCCCCTCTGCTTTTTCGCAGCTAGTCGGGACAAATTCAGAGCGAAAGTCGTGCCATTTACCGATTTTGATAAAAAAACGTTATGAATCAACAACTTGAATGTTTGTTAAGTTGGCGAAGGACAATGTGCGACGGTTGTTTGACTGAAGTGGCGCTGTCGCTGGAGTGCCGCGTCGGGAAGCCGACGCGGCACAAATGCGACGTACGGTATTACTGGGCGTTGAATGCCTGGCCGTTGATACCGGTGCTGTCCGGGCCCATCAGGTAGAGGTAGACCGGCATGATCTCCTCGGGGGTTGGGTTGTTCAGCGGATTTTCACCCGGATACGCCTGGGCGCGCATGCTGGTGCGGGTGGCCCCCGGGTTGATGCTGTTGGAGCGCACAGGCGCCACGGTGTCGACTTCGTCGGCCAGGGTTTGCATAAGGCCTTCGGTGGCGAATTTCGAGACGCCGTAAGCACCCCAATACGCGCGACCCTTGCGGCCGACGCTGCTGGAAGTGAACACCACCGAGGCATCCTGGGACAGCTTGAGCAGGGGCAGCAGGGTGCTGGTCAACATGAACATGGCGTTGACGTTGACCTGCATGACGCGCATGAAGTTTTCGCCGGACAACTGTTCGATCGGGGTGCGCGGACCGATGATCGACGCGTTGTGCAGCAAACCGTCGAGGTGGCCGAATTCGCCCTCGATCATCGCGGCCAGCTCATCGTATTGATGGGGCAGGGCGGTTTCCAGGTTGAACGGGATCACCGCCGGTTGCGGATGGCCGGCGGCTTCGATCTCGTCGTAGACCTGGGTCAGGTTGGCTTCGGTCTTGCCCAGCAACAGGACGGTGGCGCCATGGGCGGCATAGGTTTTGGCGGCGGCGGCACCAATGCCACGGCCAGCGCCGGTGACCAGGATGACCCGGTCCTTGAGCAGATCGGGGCGGGCGGAATAATCAAACATAAAAACCTCAACCAATCAGAATACGAGCGTCCGTTACGCGGTCCCTTGTAGGAGCTGGCTTGCCAGCGAAGGCGGCCAAAAGATCGATGCAAATTTCAGGGGCCTCTTCGCTGGCAAGCCAGCTCCTACAAAAAAACTTCAGCAGCCACAGAGGGCGCTATCGAGCACCTTGCGCAACTCCAGCGGATGATCGACCACCACATCCGCACCCCAATGCCGCGGATTGTCGTCCGGGTGGATATAACCGAACGTCACGGCGGCCGTCTTCGTGCCGGCATCGCGCCCCGATTCGATATCGCGCAGGTCATCGCCCACGAACAGCACGCTGGCCGGGTCGAGGTCGAGCATCTTGCAGGCGAGGATCAGCGGCTCCGGGTCAGGCTTGCTGTTCTTCACATGATCCGGGCAGATCAGCAGCGCCGAGCGCTCGGCCAGCCCCAGCTGCTGCATGATCGGCTCGGCGAAACGCAGCGGCTTGTTGGTGACCACGCCCCAGATCAGGTTGGCCTTCTCGATGTCGGCCAGCAGTTCGCCCATGCCGTCGAACAGCTTGCTGTGCACCGCGCAACCCACCAGGTAGCGCTCGAGGAACTCCAAGCGCAATGCCTCGAAGCCCGGCGACTCCGGGTCCATGGCGAAGGTCACAGCGACCATTGCCTTGGCACCGCCGGAGATTTCGTCGCGGATGTGCTTGTCGTTGATCGGTGGCAAACCCCGGTCGGCACGCATCGCCTGGCAAATCGCAATGAAGTCCGGCGCGGTGTCGAGCAGGGTGCCGTCCATGTCGAAAAGAACTGCTCTGATACGCATCGGCTTACTCCTCGCGCAGGGTCTGGATCATGTAGTTGACGTCCACGTCGGACGCCAGTTTGTAATGCTTGGTCAACGGGTTGTAGGTCAGGCCGATGATGTCCTTGACGGTCAGGCCGGCCATGCGGCTCCAGGCACCGAGTTCGGAAGGGCGGATGAACTTCTTGAAGTCGTGGGTGCCGCGCGGCAACAGCTTCATGATGTATTCGGCGCCGACGATGGCGAACAGGTACGCCTTGGGGTTGCGGTTGATGGTGGAGAAGAACACCTGGCCGCCCGGCTTGACCATACGGAAACAGGCGCGGATCACCGAGGACGGGTCCGGCACGTGCTCGAGCATTTCCAGGCAGGTGACCACGTCGAACTGTTCCGGCATTTCCTCGGCCAGGGCTTCGGCGGTGATCTGCCGGTATTCGACGTTCACGCCCGATTCCAGCTGATGCAGTTGAGCGACCGCCAGTGGCGCTTCGCCCATGTCGATGCCGGTCACGGTCGCGCCGCGCTGGGCCATGGCTTCACTGAGGATGCCGCCGCCGCAACCGACGTCGAGGACTTTCTTGCCGGCCAGGCTGACGCGTTCGTCAATCCAGTTGACCCGCAGCGGGTTGATGTCGTGCAGCGGTTTGAATTCGCTCTCGCGGTCCCACCAGCGATGGGCCAGGGCTTCGAATTTGGCGATTTCGGCGTAGTCGACGTTGCTCATGGTTTAAGTCCTCTAAAACTTGAAAAATCCTGTAGCCCCGGGGTTGAGTCCGGGGGACTTACGATTCTTTGCGGCCGCTGATGCGCTGGCCCCAGGCCTTGGCGGTGGCGACGAGTTGCTGTTCGTCCATCCGTGTCAGGCGGCGGTCGTCGAGCAGTTGCTTGCCCGCGACCCAAAGGTGTTTCACGCAATCGCGGCCGGATGCATATATAAGCTGCGAAACCGGGTCGTAGACTGGCTGCTGGGCCAGGCTCGAGAGGTCGAAGGCGACGATGTCGGCGGCCTTGCCGACTTCCAGCGAGCCGACCTCGGCTTCGATCCCCAGTGCGCGGGCACCGTTGAGGGTGGCCATGCGCAGGGCGCTGTGGGCGCTGAGAGCCGTGGCCGAGCCCGCGACGGCCTTGGCCAGCAGGGCGGCGGTGCGGGTTTCGCCCAGCAGGTCCAGGTCATTGTTGCTGGCGGCGCCGTCGGTGCCGATGGCGACGTTGACCCCGGCCTGCCACAAGCGCTCCACCGGGCAGAAACCGCTGGCCAGCTTCAGGTTCGACTCGGGGCAGTGAATGACATGGGTGTTGCTTTCTACCAGCAACGCCAGGTCTTCCTCGCTGATCTGGGTCATGTGAACCGCCTGGAAGCGCGGCCCCAGCAAGCCCAGGCGCGCCAGGCGGGCCAGCGGGCGTTCACCGCGCTGTTCGAGCGTTTGCTGCACTTCGAAGGCGGTTTCATGCACATGCATGTGGATCGACGCGTCCAGTTCTTCGGCGATCACCCGGATTTTTTCCAGGTTTTCATCGCCCACGGTGTAGGGTGCATGGGGGCCGAAGGTGATTTTGATGCGTTCGTGATGCTTGAGGTCGCCAAACAGCTCGACGCCCTGGCGGATCGCCTCGTCCGCGGTGCTGGCGCCCGGGATCGGGAAGTCGAGGATCGGAATGGCGATTTGTCCGCGGATGCCGCTGTTATGTACGCGCTCGCTGGCAACCTTCGGGAAGAAATACATGTCAGAGAAACAGGTGATGCCACCCTTGAGTTGCTCGGCGATGGCCAGGTCCGTGCCGTCGCGGACGAAATCCTCGTCGACCCACTTGGCTTCGGCCGGCCAGATATGGTTTTCCAGCCAGGTCATCAGCGGCAGATCGTCGGCCAGGCCACGGAACAGGGTCATTGCCGCATGCCCGTGGGCGTTGATCAGGCCGGGGCTGAGCAGGATGTCCGGCAATTCGCGCACTTCGGTTGCGTTAAGCTGCAGCGCAGCGCTGCGTGGACCGATGAAGGCGATGCGCCCGTCGCGGATGCCCAGGGCATGATCCTTGAGCACGACGCCAGCGGGTTCGACGGGTACCAGCCAGGTCGGCAGCAACAACAGATCGAGCGCAGGGGCAGTGTTCGGCATCGAGGATCGGTTCCAGTGCTTTTGTAAAGGATGGCGAAGTATACCCGAGCGTCTTCGCCGGGGGATCGCTATAATCGGCGGCTTTTGTTTCTGACTGCGGGGTGTTTGATGCGCGATCGACTGTTGGCTGCTGAGAAAGTGAAGGCCATCGATTGGCGTGATGGCACCTTGTACCTGCTGGATCAGCGAGTTTTGCCGTTCGAGGAAACCTGGATCGCCTGCACCAGCGCGGCGGCAGTGGCCGAAGCCATTCGCTCGATGGTAGTGCGCGGCGCGCCGGCCATTGGCATCAGTTCCGCCTATGGCGTTGTGCTGGCGGCGCGCGCCCGGTTTGCCGAGGGCGGGCACTGGCAGGCGGCGCTGGAGGAAGATTTTGCGCTGCTCGCCGATTCCCGTCCGACCGCGGTCAACCTGTTCTGGGCCCTTGGGCGCATGCGCGAGCGTCTGGATCGCCTGAAAAAACACGCAGATCCGCTGTCCGTGCTGGAAGCCGAGGCCCTGGCCATTCATGAAAGCGACCGCGAAGCCAACCTGACCATGGCGCAACTGGGCGTCGACCTGATCCGCAAGCACCAGGGCAACGCCCAGGCGATCATGACCCATTGCAACACCGGCGCACTGGCCACCGGTGGGTTCGGCACGGCGCTGGGGGTCATTCGCGGTGCCTTTATCGAGGGCATGGTCGAGCGCGTGTATGCCAGCGAAACCCGTCCATGGTTGCAAGGCTCCCGACTGACGGCCTGGGAGCTGGCCAACGAAGGCATTCCGGTGACCCTGCATGCCGACTCCGCCGCGGCGCATATCATGAAGATAAAGGGCGTCACCTGGGTCGTCGTCGGCGCAGATCGAATCACCGCCAATGGCGACGTGGCCAACAAGATCGGCACCTATCAGATGGCGGTCAATGCCATGCACCACGGCGTGCGCTTCATGGTGGTGGCGCCGAGTTCGACCATCGACATGAACCTGGCCAGTGGCGACGACATCGTGCTCGAGGAGCGCGATGGGCGCGAGCTGCTGGAGGTGGGTGGCCAGCGGCTCGGCGCCGATGTCGATGCGTTCAACCCGGTGTTCGACGTAACCCCGGCGGACCTGATCGATGCGATCGTCACCGAAAAAGGCATCGTCGAGCGGCCGGATACGGCGAAAATGACCCAGTTGATGTGCCGCAAGCGCCTCCATTGATTGCCGTGGCGTTTGAAAGGACGCCATCGCCAGCAGGCTGGCTCCCACAGGGTTTGTGATCGACACAGATCCCTGTAGGAGCGGGCTTGCCCGCGAAGAGGCCCTGAAAGACAGTGAATCAGCCTGAATCAACCCCCCAATTCAGCATTCAACTCGGCTCTAAGCCTCTCTGATCCCCTTCAAGCCTGTCATCGGTCAACTAACTATGCTCCATGCGCATCAGGGGGATAGGTGCGTGGCGGCTCTTGTGATAACATCCGGCGGTTTCCAAGGTTGTCCTGCGGGGCGACCTTTACTGCGCAGATCCATGGCATAACTCGTTGATTTGTCGTAAGTCGGTGCACGGCACTCAGCCTGCAGCGGCGAGCTTCGTTCGTCCCATATGGATGTGACGAAGTTTCACCAGAAAAAGGAATCAGGCTTCTCATGGGCGAACTGGCCAAAGAAATCCTCCCGGTCAATATCGAAGACGAGCTGAAGCAGTCCTATCTCGACTACGCGATGAGCGTAATTGTCGGGCGGGCACTGCCGGATGCGCGCGATGGCTTGAAGCCCGTGCACCGGCGCGTGCTGTTCGCGATGAGCGAGCTGGGCAACGACTTCAACAAGCCGTACAAGAAATCTGCCCGTGTTGTCGGTGACGTGATCGGTAAGTATCACCCGCACGGTGATACCGCGGTGTACGACACCATCGTTCGGATGGCGCAGCCATTCTCCCTGCGCTACCTGCTGGTAGACGGCCAGGGCAACTTCGGTTCGGTGGACGGCGACAACGCCGCGGCCATGCGATACACCGAAGTGCGCATGACCAAGCTGGCGCACGAGCTGCTGGCCGACCTGCATAAGGAAACCGTGGACTGGGTGCCGAACTACGACGGCACCGAAATGATCCCGGCGGTCATGCCGACCCGTATTCCCAACCTGCTGGTCAACGGCTCCAGCGGTATCGCCGTGGGCATGGCGACCAACATTCCGCCGCACAACCTCGGTGAAGTCATCGACGGTTGCCTGGCGCTCATCGACAACCCCGAGCTGACCGTCGACGAGCTGATGCAATACATCCCGGGTCCGGACTTCCCGACCGCCGCGATCATCAACGGTCGCGCCGGCATCATCGAAGCCTACCGCACCGGTCGCGGCCGCATCTACATGCGCGCCCGCTCGATGATCGAAGACATCGACAAGGTCGGTGGCCGCCAGCAGATCGTCATCACCGAACTGCCTTACCAGCTGAACAAGGCTCGCCTGATCGAGAAGATCGCCGAGCTGGTAAAAGAGAAGAAGCTCGAAGGCATCACCGAACTGCGCGACGAGTCCGACAAGGACGGCATGCGCGTCGTGATCGAGCTGCGTCGTGGCGAAGTGCCTGAGGTGATCCTCAACAACCTCTACGCCCAGACCCAGCTGCAAGCGGTATTCGGCATCAACATCGTTGCGCTGATCGACGGCCGTCCACGCATCCTGAACCTCAAGGACCTGCTGGAAGCCTTCGTTCGTCACCGTCGCGAAGTCGTTACCCGCCGTACCGTGTTCGAACTGCGCAAGGCGCGCGAACGTGGTCACATCCTGGAAGGTCAAGCGGTTGCCCTGTCGAACATCGACCCGGTCATCGCCCTGATCAAGGCCTCGCCAACCCCGTCGGAAGCCAAGGAAGCGCTGGTCAGCACCCCTTGGGAGTCCTCCGCCGTTGTGGCGATGGTGGAACGTGCCGGCGCCGATTCGTGCCGTCCGGAAAATCTCGATCCGCAATACGGCCTGCGCGACGGCAAGTACTTCCTGTCGCCAGAGCAGGCGCAAGCCATCCTGGAATTGCGTCTGCACCGCCTGACCGGCCTGGAACACGAAAAACTGCTGGCCGAGTATCAAGAGATCCTCAACCAGATCGGCGAGCTGATCCGCATCCTCAACAGCGCCACGCGCCTGATGGAAGTGATCCGCGAAGAGCTGGAAGTGATCCGTGCCGAATACGGCGACGTACGTCGCACCGAGATCCTCGATGCCCGTCTCGACCTGACCCTGGGCGACATGATCCCGGAAGAAGATCGCGTCGTGACCATTTCCCACGGTGGCTACGCCAAGACCCAGCCATTGGCTGCGTACCAGGCCCAGCGTCGTGGCGGTAAAGGCAAGTCGGCCACCGGCGTCAAGGATGAGGACTACATCGCTCACCTGTTGGTGGCTAACAGCCACACCACGCTGCTGCTGTTCTCCAGCAAGGGCAAGGTGTACTGGCTGAAAACCTACGAAATCCCGGAAGCGTCCCGCGCCGCCCGTGGTCGTCCGCTGGTCAACCTGCTGCCGCTGGATGACGGTGAATACATCACCACCATGCTGCCGGTCGAGGAATACACCGAGGGTCACTTCATCTTCATGGCCACCGCCAACGGCACCGTGAAGAAGACCCCGCTGGAATCCTTCAGCCGTCAACGCAGCGTCGGCCTGATCGCGCTGGAGCTGGACGAAGGCGACGTGCTGATCTCCGCGGCCATCACCGATGGCGAACGCGAAGTCATGCTGTTCTCCGACGGCGGCAAGGTCACTCGCTTCAAGGAATCCGACGTTCGCGCCATGGGCCGTACCGCCCGCGGTGTACGCGGCATGCGCCTGCCGGAAGGGCAGAAGCTGATTTCCATGCTGATCCCGGAAGAAGGCAGCCAGATCCTCACCGCTTCGGCGCGTGGTTACGGCAAGCGCACTGCGATCACCGAGTTCCCTGAGTACAAGCGTGGCGGCCAGGGCGTGATCGCCATGGTCAGCAACGATCGTAACGGCCGTCTGGTCGGTGCGGTCCAGGTGCTCGATGGCGAGGAGATCATGCTGATTTCCGACCAGGGCACCCTGGTACGTACCCGTGTCGACGAAGTGTCCAGCCTGGGTCGTAACACCCAGGGCGTGACCCTGATCAAGCTGGCCAGCGATGAAACGCTGGTCGGTCTGGAGCGGGTCCAGGAGCCATCGGAAGTCGAAGGTGAAGAGCTGGAAGGTGAAGAAGGTGCCGGGTTCGAGGGCAATGTCGTGATCGACGACATCGTCGAGGACCAGCAACTCGACGCCGCCGCTGACGAAGAACCACAGGAATAAGCGGGTAAGCAGGGGGCGGATGAAAATTCGCCCCCTTGTTGTTTGTCCTGTATGAAAAAAATCGACACCCACGACGATCAAATGTGGGAGCGGGCTTGCTCGCGAAGACGGACTGACATCCAATAAAGATGTCGCCAGTCCAATCGCTTTCGCGAGCAAGCCCGCTCCCACATTAGATTGGTGTCGGCTGATGATTTATTGCGTGATACCACCAAATCAGAGCGAGATTGGATGTGAGCAAGAGAGCCTATAACTTCTGTGCCGGTCCTGCGGCGCTTCCCGAAGCTGTCCTGCAGCGCGCCCAGGGTGAACTTCTCGACTGGCACGGCAAGGGTCTGTCGGTCATGGAAATGAGCCATCGCAGCGATGAGTTCGTGTCCATCGCCACCAAGGCCGAGCAGGATCTGCGTGATCTGCTGAATATCCCCTCGAACTATAAAGTGCTGTTCCTGCAAGGTGGCGCCAGCCAGCAATTTGCCCAGATTCCCCTGAACCTGCTGCCGGAAAATGGCTCCGCCGACTATATCGACACCGGTATCTGGTCGCAGAAAGCCATCGAAGAAGCGTCGCGCTTCGGCCACGTCAATGTTGCCGCCACCGCCAAGCCGTACGACTACTTCGCCATTCCTGGCCAGAACGAATGGAAGCTGTCGAAAGACGCGGCCTACGTGCACTACGCACCGAACGAAACCATCGGCGGCCTGGAATTCCAGTGGATTCCCGATACCGGTGACGTTCCGTTGGTCGCTGACATGTCCTCGGACATCCTCTCGCGTCCGGTGGATGTCTCGCGCTTCGGCATGATCTACGCCGGTGCCCAGAAGAACATCGGCCCGAGCGGCATCGTGGTCAACATCGTGCGTGAAGACCTGCTGGGTCGCGCCCGTTCCCAGTGCCCGACCATGCTCGACTACAAGGTCGCGGCCGACAACGGCTCGATGTACAACACCCCGCCGACCCTGGCCTGGTACCTGTCGGGCCTGGTGTTCGAGTGGCTCAAGGAGCAGGGCGGTGTCGAAGCCATCGGCAAGCTCAATGACGTCAAGCAGCGCACGCTGTACGACTTCATCGACGCCAGCGGCCTCTACAGCAACCCGATCAACAAGTCGGACCGCTCGTGGATGAACGTGCCGTTCCGCCTGGCCGATGACCGTCTGGACAAGCCGTTCCTGGCCGGTGCCGACGAGCGTGGCCTGCTGAACCTCAAGGGCCACCGTTCCGTGGGCGGCATGCGCGCCTCCATCTATAACGCCGTCGACATCAACGCGGTCAACGCGCTGGTGGCGTACATGGCAGAGTTCGAGAAGGAACACGGCTAATGTCTGAGCAAGAACTCAAGGCACTGCGCGTTCGCATTGATGCTCTGGACACTAAAGTCCTTGAGCTGATCAGTGAGCGTGCGCGTTGCGCCCAGGAAGTCGCGCGAGTAAAGATGGCCTCGCTGGCCGAAGGCGAAGTGCCGGTGTTCTATCGTCCCGAGCGCGAAGCTCAAGTGCTCAAGCGTGTGATGGAGCGCAACCAGGGGCCGCTGGGCAACGAAGAAATGGCGCGGCTGTTCCGCGAAATCATGTCCTCGTGCCTGGCTCTCGAGCAGCCGTTGAAAGTGGCGTACCTCGGTCCTGAAGGCACCTTCACCCAGGCTGCGGCCATGAAGCACTTCGGCCACGCCGTGATCAGCAAGCCGATGGCGGCCATCGACGAAGTGTTCCGCGAAGTGGCGGCCGGTGCGGTGAACTTTGGCGTGGTCCCGGTGGAAAACTCCACCGAAGGCGCGGTCAACCACACCCTCGACAGCTTCCTCGAGCACGACATGGTGATCTGTGGCGAAGTCGAGCTGCGGATTCACCATCACCTGTTGGTCGGTGAAAACACCAAGACCGACAGCATCAGCCGCATCTACTCCCACGCCCAGTCCCTGGCCCAGTGCCGCAAGTGGCTGGACGCCCATTACCCGAATGTCGAGCGCGTGGCGGTGTCCAGCAACGCCGAAGCGGCCAAGCGGGTCAAGGGTGAGTGGAACTCGGCGGCGATCGCCGGCGACATGGCGGCCGGCCTCTACGGGCTGACCCGCCTGGCCGAGAAAATCGAGGACCGTCCGGACAACTCCACGCGCTTCCTCATGATCGGTAACCAGGAAGTGCCGCCGACCGGCGACGACAAAACGTCGATCATCGTCTCGATGAGCAACAAGCCGGGCGCGCTTCACGAATTGCTGGTGCCGTTCCACGATAACGGCATCGACCTGACGCGAATCGAGACCCGTCCGTCGCGCAGCGGTAAATGGACCTACGTGTTCTTCATCGATTTCGTCGGCCACCACCGCGATCCGCTGGTAAAAGGTGTGCTGGAAAAGATCAGCCAGGAAGCAGTAGCACTCAAAGTGCTGGGTTCCTACCCGAAAGCAGTTCTCTAAGGGGTGGTAGCAAATGAGTGGCAATTTCCTCGCTCTGGCACAGCCGGGCGTGCAACAACTTTCGCCATACGTTCCGGGCAAGCCCGTGGACGAACTGGCGCGTGAGCTGGATCTCGATCCGGCCAGCATCGTCAAGCTGGCCAGCAACGAAAACCCGCTGGGCGCGAGCCCCAAGGCCCTGGCGGCCATCCGTGAAGAGTTGGCTGAACTGACCCGTTATCCGGATGGCAACGGTTTTGCGCTCAAGACCCTGCTGGCCGAGCAGTGCCGTGTTGAACTTAACCAGGTGACGCTGGGCAATGGCTCCAACGACATCCTTGAGTTGGTCGCTCGCGCCTACCTGGCGCCGGGCCTGAATGCGGTGTTCAGCGAGCATGCGTTTGCGGTCTACCCGATCGTGACCCAGGCCGTCGGCGCCCATGCCAAAGTGATTCCGGCCAAGGACTGGGGTCATGACCTGCCGGCGATGCTGGCGGCCATCGACGCCAATACCCGCGTGGTCTTCATCGCCAACCCGAACAACCCGACCGGGACCTGGTTCGATACCGAGGCGCTGGACGAATTCCTCCAGGACGTGCCAGAGCACGTGCTCGTGGTGCTGGACGAGGCCTACATCGAATACGCCGAAGGCAGCGACCTGCCGGACGGCCTGGACTTCCTCGCGGCTTACCCGAACCTGCTGGTGTCGCGCACATTCTCCAAGGCCTACGGCCTGGCGGCGTTGCGCGTAGGTTATGGCTTGTCTACCGCCGTGGTCGCCGATGTGCTGAACCGCGTGCGCCAGCCGTTCAACGTCAACAGCCTGGCCTTGGCCGCTGCCTGCGCTGCGCTTCAGGACGCCGAATACCTGGCTGAAAGCCGTCGCCTGAACGAGTCGGGCATGCAGCAACTGGAAGCGGGTTTCCGTGATCTGGGGCTGGGCTGGATTCCATCCAAAGGCAACTTCATCTGCGTTGACCTCGGTCAGGTGGCGGCCCCGGTGTTCCAGGGGCTGCTGCGCGAAGGCGTGATCGTGCGTCCGGTGGCCAACTACGGCATGCCGAACCACTTGCGCATCACCATTGGCCTGCCGGCGGAAAACAGCCGCTTCCTCGAGGCGCTGGCCAAGGTTCTGGCCCGTGGTTGATGTCACTGCACTGCAATGTGCTGAGCCCATGATCGGACGCCTGGTGGTGGTTGGTCTGGGGTTGATCGGCGGTTCGTTTGCCAAGGGTTTGCGCGAAAGTGGCCTGTGCCGCGAAGTGGTCGGGGTCGATCTCGACCCGCAGTCGCGCAAACTCGCGGTTGAGCTGGGTGTGGTGGATCGCTGCGAAGATGACCTGGCGGTTGCTTGCCAGGGCGCCGACGTGATCCAGTTGGCCGTGCCGATCCTTGCCATGGAAAAAATGCTCGGCCGTCTGGCGGGCATGGATCTGGGGCAAGCGATCCTGACTGACGTCGGCAGCGCCAAGGGCAATGTCGTGCGCGCGGCGAGCGAGGCCTTCGGCGGCATGCCGGCGCGTTTCGTGCCGGGCCACCCGATCGCCGGTTCCGAGCAGAGCGGGGTGGAAGCCTCGAATGCCGAACTGTTCCGTCGCCATAAAGTGATCCTGACACCGCTGGAGCAGACCGATCCGCAGGCCCTGGCCGTGGTCGATCGTCTGTGGCGCGAGTTGGGCGCCGATGTCGAGCATATGCAGGTCGAACGCCACGACGAAGTGTTGGCGGCCACCAGTCATCTGCCGCACTTGCTGGCATTCGGCCTGGTCGACTCGCTGGCCAAGCGCAATGAAAACCTTGAGATCTTCCGTTACGCTGCGGGCGGTTTCCGCGATTTCACAAGAATCGCCGGAAGCGACCCGGTCATGTGGCATGACATCTTCCTCGCCAACCGCGAAGCTGTCCTGCGCACACTCGATACATTTCGCAGCGACCTCGACGCCTTGCGCGACGCGGTCGATGCAGGGGATGGGCACCAATTATTGGGCGTTTTCACTCGCGCCCGGGTTGCCCGCGAGCATTTCAGTAAAATCCTGGCCCGTCGGGCCTATGTGGACGCTATGAATTCCAACGATCTGATTTTCCTGGCTCAACCTGGTGGCCGCCTGTCCGGTCGGATTCGCGTACCAGGTGACAAGTCGATTTCCCACCGTTCGATCATGCTGGGCTCCCTGGCCGAAGGCGTGACCGAAGTCGAAGGCTTCCTCGAGGGCGAAGACGCCCTGGCGACCCTGCAGGCGTTCCGCGACATGGGCGTGGTCATCGAAGGCCCACACCATGGTCGTGTGACCATTCACGGTGTCGGCCTGCATGGCCTCAAGCCAGCACCGGGACCGATCTACCTGGGCAACTCCGGTACCTCGATGCGCCTGTTGTCCGGCCTGCTGGCGGCACAGGACTTCGACAGCACCCTGACCGGCGACGCTTCGCTGTCCAAGCGCCCGATGAATCGCGTGGCCAACCCGCTGCGTGAAATGGGCGCCGTAATCGAGACCGCCGCTGAAGGCCGTCCGCCGATGACCATTCGTGGTGGGAACAAGCTCAAGGGCCTGACCTACACCATGCCAATGGCCAGTGCCCAGGTTAAATCCTGCCTGCTGCTGGCGGGTCTGTACGCCGAAGGCAAGACCACCGTCACCGAGCCTGCACCGACTCGCGACCACACCGAGCGCATGCTGCGCGGCTTCGGCTACCCGGTCAGCGTCAACGGTGCCACCGCTTCGGTCGAGTCCGGCCACAAGCTGACCGCGACCCACATCGAAGTGCCGGGCGACATCTCGTCGTCGGCGTTCTTCCTGGTGGCCGCGTCGATCGCCGAGGGTTCGGAGCTGGTACTGGAGCACGTCGGCATCAACCCGACCCGCACCGGCGTGATCGACATCCTGCGCCTGATGGGCGCCGACATTACCCTGGAAAACCAGCGTGAAGTCGGCGGCGAGCCAGTGGCGGACCTGCGCGTGCGAGCAGCTAAACTCAAGGGTATCGAGATTCCCGAGGCGCTGGTTCCGTTGGCGATCGACGAATTCCCGGTGCTGTTCGTCGCTGCGGCCTGCGCCGAAGGGCGCACCGTGCTGCGCGGCGCCGAAGAGCTGCGGGTCAAGGAGTCGGACCGGATCCAGGTCATGGCCGATGGCTTGCTGGCGCTGGGCGTCAAGTGTGAACCGACCCCGGATGGCATCATCATCGATGGCGGTTCGATCGGTGGTGGTGAAGTCCATGGTCACGGCGACCACCGGATTGCCATGGCCTTCAGCGTTGCCTCGCTGCGCGCCACGGCGCCGATCCGCATCCACGACTGCGCCAACGTGGCGACCTCGTTCCCCAACTTCCTGGCGCTGTGCGCGCAGGTCGGTATCCGCGTTGCGCAAGAGGCCCAGTCGTGAAGAGCATTGCACCGGTCATCACCATCGATGGGCCAAGCGGCTCGGGCAAAGGCACCATAGCCGGGATCCTGGCCAGGCGCCTGGGCTGGAACCTGCTGGATTCCGGTGCGCTGTACCGCCTGCTGGCATTCGCTGCGCATAACCACGGCGTCGACCTGACCAATGAAGAGTTGCTGAAAAAACTCGCCGCTCATCTGGATGTGCAATTCATCGCGGCGACCGAAGGTCAGCTGCAGCGCATCATCCTGGAAGGTGACGAAGTCAGTGATGTGATCCGTACCGAAAGCGTCGGTTCGGGTGCCTCCCAGGTGGCTGCATTGCCCGCGGTGCGCGAGGCGCTGCTGCAGCGCCAGCGCGCTTTCCAGGAAACGCCGGGCCTGGTGGCCGATGGTCGCGACATGGGTACCGTGGTATTTCCGGATGCGCCGCTGAAGATTTTCCTGACCGCCAGCGCCGAGGAAAGGGCGCGCCGTCGATATTTGCAGTTGAAGGGCAAAGTCGAGGGTGTTAGTCTGTCGAGTCTGCTAGATGAGATACGTGCACGCGATGAGCGTGACACCCAGCGAGCGGTAGCCCCGCTCAAGCCGGCGGCTGACGCCATACAGCTGGATTCCACGGAATTGTCCATCGACCAGGTGCTGGAACGCATCATGAGCGAGATCGCCATTCGCGATATCGCCGGGTGACCAAGAAGGCCGCAGGGGACCAGTCATAGTCCTGGGGCGCTTCTTCTAAATGAAACTAACCCACACCGTCTGGGGTGTGGAGATGGGCGTATTCTTCGCCCTCATCAACAGGAATTAAAATGAGCGAAAGCTTTGCGGAACTCTTTGAAGAAAGCCTAAAAACCCTGAACCTTCAGGCAGGCTCCATCATCACCGGTGTTATCGTTGATATCGATTACCAAGCTCGCTGGGTAACCGTTCACGCTGGCCTGAAGTCTGAAGCACTCATCCCGCTTGAGCAGTTCTACAACGACGCTGGCGACCTGACTATCAACGTCGGTGACGAAGTTCACGTTGCGCTGGACTCGGTAGAAGACGGCTTTGGCGAAACCAAGCTGTCCCGTGAAAAAGCCAAGCGCGCTGAATGCTGGATTGTTCTGGAAGCTGCCTTCGCAGCCGAAGAAGTGGTCAAGGGCGTTATCAACGGTAAGGTTAAAGGCGGCTTCACTGTCGACGTTAACGGCATCCGTGCGTTCCTGCCAGGTTCTCTGGTTGACGTCCGTCCAGTGCGCGACACCACGCACCTGGAAGGCAAAGAGCTGGAATTCAAGGTCATCAAGCTGGACCAGAAGCGCAACAACGTTGTCGTTTCCCGTCGTAGCGTCCTGGAAGCCGAGAACTCCGCCGAGCGCGAAGCTCTGCTGGAATCCCTGCAGGAAGGCCAACAAGTCAAAGGTATCGTCAAGAACCTCACCGATTACGGCGCATTCGTCGATCTGGGTGGCGTCGATGGCCTGCTGCACATTACCGACATGGCTTGGAAGCGTATCAAGCATCCTTCCGAAATCGTCAACGTTGGCGACGAGATCGATGTCAAGGTTCTGAAGTACGATCGCGAGCGCAATCGTGTTTCCCTGGGCCTGAAGCAACTGGGCGAAGATCCATGGGTTGCTATCAAAGCCCGTTACCCAGAAAGCACTCGCGTTACCGCTCGTGTAACCAACCTGACCGACTACGGCTGCTTCGCTGAGCTGGAAGAAGGCGTTGAAGGTCTGGTACACGTTTCCGAAATGGACTGGACCAACAAGAACATCCACCCTTCGAAAGTCGTACAAGTCGGCGACGAAGTGGAAGTTATGGTTCTGGACATCGACGAAGAGCGTCGTCGTATCTCCCTGGGCATCAAGCAGTGCAAATCTAACCCATGGGAAGATTTCTCTGGCCAGTTCAACAAGGGCGATAAAATCTCCGGCACCATCAAGTCGATCACCGATTTCGGTATCTTCATTGGTCTGGACGGCGGCATCGACGGCCTGGTTCACCTGTCCGACATCTCCTGGAACGAAGTTGGCGAAGAAGCTGTTCGTCGTTTCAAGAAGGGCGACGAGCTGGACACCGTTATCCTGTCGGTTGACCCAGAGCGCGAGCGCATCTCCCTGGGCATCAAGCAACTGGAAAGCGATCCGTTCTCCGAGTACGTTCAAGAGAACGACAAAGGCGCAATCGTTAAGGGTATCGTGAAAGAAGTTGACGCTAAAGGCGCCATCATCACCCTGGCCGACGATATCGAAGCGACTCTGAAAGCCTCCGAAATCAGCCGTGACCGCGTTGAAGACGCGCGCAACGTTCTGAAAGAAGGCGAAGAAGTAGAAGCCAAGATCATCAGCGTTGACCGCAAGAGCCGCGTAATCCAGCTCTCGATCAAGTCGAAAGACGTTGAAGAAGAGAAAGAAGCGATCCAGAGCCTGCGCGACAAGCCGCAAGCTGGTTCGGATGCTCCAGTAGCCACCACTCTGGGTGACCTGCTGCGTGCACAAATGGAAAAACAGAACTAAGTTCTGACTTTCTGTAAAAAAGGGCGACTTCGGTCGCCCTTTTTTGTGCCTGCAATTTGGCTCACGCCCTGTAGGAGCTGCCGCAGGCTGCGATCTTTTCGGGTAAACCCGAAACATTACCTCACCAAAACTGTCTGTTTCTTTAGCAGGATCAATCGCTTATTTGCAGCTAGTCTTAGCTTGGGGTAAACGACGGTCAGGCGCTGTGCCTGGCATAAGGATGTGAATGAAAACGCTCGTAGTCGTCATAGCGGTGCTGGCATTGGCAGGGTGTGCCACCAGTGCGAAAACGCATGCCGTGCGTGGGGTCAGTGGTATCGAGATCGATTGCTCGGGGCTGGGATCGAACTGGGAAAGGTGTCAGAAGCGCGCAGCCAAGGAATGCAAAGGTGCAGGCTATACAGTCGTGGCAAGGTCCGATGATGCAAAGGAAGAAGAGGAAGAATTTCTCTTTGGCTTCAATCCCGCGGGTTTAGTTACGCGGACGATGCTGGTTATCTGCAGGTGAGTGGGCGGGCAGGGGAGTGTAGTGCCCCGGAAGAAAAAACAGGCTACAGGAGGGGGCTGTTCAAATTTGTCAGGGCATGCTAAAACCTTTGAAGCGCTGATCTAGCTGCTTGAAAAAGAAGGGAAAATTATGACGAAGTCGGAGTTGATCGAACGAATTGTCACCCATCAAGGGCTGCTCTCATCCAAGGATGTGGAGCTGGCCATCAAGACCATGCTTGAGCAAATGTCCCAATGCCTGGCCACCGGTGATCGTATCGAGATCCGTGGTTTTGGCAGCTTCTCCCTGCACTACCGCGCACCTCGTGTAGGGCGCAATCCGAAGACCGGTCAGTCGGTTAGCCTGGATGGCAAGTTTGTTCCGCATTTCAAGCCGGGTAAAGAGCTTAGGGATCGGGTGAATGAGGAGGAAGAGGGTGAGTTTGAATGAGTTGGATTGGAGAGTGATGTATGCGTAGTCTCAGGCGCGTAGCTTTCATATTGTCTTTTTTGTTGCTTCTTTTGTTGATCCTGGCATTCGTCTTGGAGAATCAACAAAACGTTTCGTTGCAGTTTTTGGGTTGGTCAGTGCCGCAATTGCCAATTTCACTACTGGTCATAACGGCGTTGTTGGTTGGGATGCTAATTGGGCCATGTGTGGGCTGGCTTTGCCGGCGTGTGGTGCGAAGGCCTTTGCGTCACGCTACCTGATTTTTGCTCGTTGGTTTTTTGGGTGATTTTTGGTGGAAGGTATGGTGAAAAGATAGGGCTGCCGTTCCCAATCCTTGGCTGTTTCTGAGCTATTCCATGTCTTTTTAGGGTGATAGATTCGATTGTCGCTGTCCGGCTTCTGGATTGAAATTGTTCATCAGATTTTTCATATTGGCTTTTGAATTATTTAAATAGTTGTTTTTGCGAAGAAAGAGTTTGGCGATAATAATGAGAATGAATGTTTTTCTTCGAAAGCTTCTGCTATATGTGCCTGTGAAGATGGTGCCAGCCGTTTCAGGTATATTTTTGATATTTTACCTGTATAGGTTGTTCCCGGAAGGGCACTACGTCAGTTACTCAGTCAGTTTGTTTTGCTCGCTAATTACTGCTCAGTTATGTGCGGGTTGGGTCGGTAATTCTTTTATTTATTATTATTCAGGTCTGGAAGACAAGCGGCTATTTGTTTCTAATTGTATTTCGGTTGTATTTCTTATCGCTCCGGTCGCCTCTGTTCTGGCAGCGGCGGTTGCGGTTTATTTTTCATCGGTGGCTTACGTTTTTTTGTGTGTTTGGTTGTTGTGCTTTGGTCAAATTCTGTTCTTCTTTCTCTCTTCTGCGTGCCAGGCAGGTTTTTTTGTAAAGCAGCAATTGGTAGCGGTTATCTTGCAGGCTGTCACGCAAATTGCATTGATAGTTATCTTCTTCAGGTTCTTTGAAGTTGACTTCAGATATGCCTTGTTTTCGCTGGCTTTAGGATATTTTGCTGGCGCATTTTTTTTGTTGTATACACTTCTCAAGATATTTAGTGCTTTTAATCCTTTCTCTAATGTCGGTTTGTTCAAAGAAAATCTAAGGCTTATTTTTCAGTATGGTGCTGCACTTTCGCCATGGATATTAGGAATGCTGGTGATGGTTGGAGCTGATAGATTTGCAATTGGTTTTTATAATGTTGAGTCTGGCGATGCGTATTTGTCATTGAAGGATCTGTTTGTGGGGGCAGCTGGGTTGTTGAGTATGCCTTTGTTGATGATGGTCCATCCTTTCGTTATTAAACGCTTTAGAGAGGGTGTATTCGCGATTAATGTGATAGAGAGTTCCTCAGGGTTTTTGATAGTCACATTCTCGCTTCTCTGGGGGGCGCTGTATTTTGTAGGGTTTGGATTTTTTGAAGTTGTCACCGGAAAACTTATAACTGTTTCAAAGCTGGCTATTCTCTTTGCGTTTATTGGCGTCTTCTTGAACAGTGCTGCGGTGTATTTTCAAAAGAGACTTGAAGTGCATCGTAAAATGAAACTGCTAGCGTATCTTTCGGTTATTTCTTCGCTCATATCCGTTCTTTTTGCATGGGTCGGCGCCCGGTACTGGGGTGTGATCGGTGCGTCTCTAGGTGTGTTACTCGCGCAAATGCTGTATTTTTGCCTCGTCACCGCGAGTCTGTTCAAGCGTCTGGATTTCTATCGAAGCTTTGGCGCACCCGCGATGGTGTCGTCGCTGGCTTTGCTGGCAGGGTATGCGCTAAGCGTCGGTTTGGAGGTCATCGCCGGGTCAATGATCGAGTGGCAAAGATCCATTTACTGGCTAGTAGGATTTTCGGCAATTTCTCTATTCTCTCTATGGAAAGGGGTGAGGTGGAGTGAATTTATGAAGGCCTCCGTGTAATGGGTCTGCTTGATTTGATCAGGGGTAAGGTTGAGGGCTTGACCGCCTGTCTGGTGCAGGAATGGATTGCTGATGTGCAGTTAGATTATCTTGTTGTATCTGGATGGATCGAGTTCGTTGATAATTTTATAGGTAGGTGTTCCGGTAATGATGCTCCTTGACAAGCTAAGAGTGTGGATTTCAAAAAACCTGGCACCGTTGATATTTTTATCAGCATATTTTGTGACAGTGGTTTTGGGGAATATCTTGTATGCTCTACCCTATGGGCGAGAGCAACTCGAAAAGAACCGCTATACAGCTGATATTCTGCAGTTTGAAACGTTGTTTAGTCCGGGTTATTGGTTGTTGTTGTTGCTTCCATTTATAGTAACTCCAGTTGTAATTGTATGTGTGCGAAAGTTTGCCGGGCAGTACTTGGAGCGTTGGAGTAGGGTATTTCCAGAGTTCACGAAGTCCGAGTATCTGTTTATTATAACTGCTAGTTATTTGTTCGTGCTGTACGCAATGTTCAAGGCCGACGCCTTCTCCTTGTTCTTGGCGGGTACTGACCCGGTTGCATCAGTCGAGGCGAGATTCAAGATCAGGAATCAACTCGGGTTCATACCTTTAGTAGTGCTGATGTCACTTCTACATTATCTCTCCATATATTCACTGGTCAGATGGATAATGGCAAGCAGCCGATTTTGGGTGGTGGCGACCATTGCTAATGCCATCCTGATGTCGGTGTTTCTTGTGCTTCTGAATATGAAATGGCCGATTCTCATATTCTACGCAGGTTTGGTATTGGCCGTTTTTGTTTACTCCAAGCGCTACCCGTATCTAAAGGCAGTGGTTGGCGGCGTTTTACTGATCACAATGTACTTCATGATTTCAGCGTTCGTTTTTCGTCTGATACCTGCGGCGCAGGCACCGGATGAAAATATTCCGCAGATCACTGAGATTACTCAGGGCCCCATTACCTCTGCCACACCTCAAGTGCAGCTGGAGAGTCCAAAAGTTTCTGAAGGGGTTAAAGGTGCAACCGGAGTTGGGGCTATCGATAAAACTTTGAGCGTTGGGCAGGCAGCGGCAAGCAACGCGCCAATGCTGCTATTCAATGTGGTCAATCGAATGGCAATCATATATCCGTATTATTATCAGGTTTTCACAACGGAAGGCCAGGTTTGTGGCGGGATTATTGCTCAGGCTAGAATTGGCCCTGCCTGCCGTCCAAGCACCTTTATCTATAGTCGCATTTTCAATGATAGTTTCAATGGCCGTGGTACTGCCCCTGCGGCGGTACAGATATCAGGTTACGCATTAGGTGGATGGCCAATTGCTATTTTTGCACTGTTGTGTGCATCGGTCGTTCTCGGCTTGTTTGCGTCGCTTCCGTTAAATGCTGGAGCAGTCGTTGGCTCGCTAGCAGTAACTGGTGCAATTGTGGGCTACCATTTTTCCCAGATTCCGGGCGAAGGTCCGATTTTTTACGATCATGGTGTCTTTTGGGTGGTGCTGGGTCTGGTTGTATTCAAGGGATGGCGCACGCTAGGGCGGCGATTTGGGTTCGGAAACCAAACGCTGGACATAAAATAAATAGAAAATCGCCGGTCTCTCCTTGCGGTTAGCCGGAAACGAAGTTGCTAAAGGAGCGCAGCCCGACCTCCCTGGTTAAAACAGTAGGTGTGCGGGTTGCCTTTTCAGATGGTGAGTATCCTGTTAGGTGCTATCCATCGAATTGGTTGTTGAGAAGGCGAGAATGGGCAAAAAAATTGTGCTGTTGGGGTTCTACGTAGGCGACTCATATTTTGATAAGTACTCAAAAGATGACGCTTTCCCGCAGATAGCCGCTTACAAGCTTGAAAAGCGATTTCTCGAAGCGCTGCGTTTTGCTGGTGCATGCGTACAAACCATAGCGAGCATTGCGGTATCAACCTATCCGCGTAATAAAAACTGGTATTTTCCTGGTGGTTCTTTTGCAGATGCGTCGGGAACCGGGATCGTCACACCAATTGTAAATCTGCCAATACTTAAAGTGTTTACTCGATTGTTGGGTTCTTTGGTGGGTTTGATCAAGCACAAAAAAAACGGGCTTGATGCTGTTTGTGTCTACGCGGCTCATACGCCGAACCTGCTGGCGGCATTCATAATTCGGAAGTTGTACGGCATCCCTTTTTTTGTCTTTATTCCTGATCTGCCGTCTTACATGGATATGGGAATGAACAGGTCGACGGTGCTTAGGGGTTTGAAGAAGATAGACGCCTACATCATTGATCGATTGATAGCTGCTTCGTCGGGTGTTTTTGTGACGAGCCAGCATATGGTTAAAGATAATTTGGTGTGGTCAGATAAAGAATATTTGGTAATTGAGGGTATATCGAACTCCTCTGCGCTAACTGCGGAGGAGGGAAACAGTTCACCAGATCGTAAAAAAGTCATTTTTTATGCCGGTGGTCTGAATAAAGCATATGGTATAGTTCAATTGATTGAGGGGTTTATTGCGTCCGAGGTTGATGCTGAGCTTTGGCTTTGTGGGCGGGGGGAGTTGGAGGGGTATATTACCGAAGTTTCCAGTAAGCACCCGGCTGTTAAATATCTTGGGTTCTTGAGTGCTGCAGAAGTCGAGCGTATTCAATCCTCAGCCTCCTGCCTGGTTCTGAGTCGAAGTCCGGAACAGGCTTATACCCGGTACTCATTTCCCTCTAAGTTACTTGAGTATCTTGTCAGCGGCGTTCCAATTCTAACAACGCGTCTGGCGGGGATTCCTGATGAATATTTCAAATTCGTCAATGTTATCGAGGATAGCACTTCTAGCGGTGTAGGCGCCGCACTGAAGCGGTTTTTTGCAGCTGATCAACAATTTTTGTTGGAGAAGGCTGCTTGTGGTAGAATTTGGGTTTCAGAGACCAAGTCTAGTGTTGCCGTCGGACAAAAAATTGTAGATTTTATGGAGAAAAATAATTGACTATTTTCAGCGGTAAAAAACTGTTAATCACCGGCGGTACTGGCTCTTTCGGCAATGCTGTACTCAAACGCTTCCTGGATACCGATATTGCCGAGATTCGAATCTTCAGCCGAGATGAAAAAAAGCAGGACGATATGCGTAAGCATTACGCAAACTCCAAGCTCAAGTTTTATATCGGCGATGTACGCGATTATCAAAGCGTGTTGAATGCCACTCGCGGTGTTGATTATATTTTCCACGCTGCCGCTCTAAAGCAAGTTCCCTCTTGCGAATTCCACCCAATGGAAGCAGTCAAGACCAATGTCATGGGTACTGAAAACGTACTCGAAGCCTCCATTCAGAACGGCGTTAAGCGCGTTGTTTGTTTGAGCACGGACAAGGCTGTTTACCCAATCAACGCCATGGGTATTTCAAAGGCGATGATGGAAAAGGTCATGGTCGCCAAGTCGCGCGGCGCAGATGACGATAAAACTGTCATTTGTGGTACGCGTTATGGCAACGTGATGGCGTCGCGAGGTTCGGTCATTCCCCTGTTTATTCAGCAAATTCGTGACGGAAAGCCGCTGACGCTTACCGATCCGAACATGACCCGCTTCATGATGACGCTGGCCGATGCGGTTGACCTGGTGTTGTATGCCTTCGAGCATGGCAATAATGGTGATTTGTTCGTGCAGAAGGCTCCGGCGGCGACTGTGGAAGTGCTCGCCCAGGCATTGACCCAAATGCTCAATCTGCCGGAACACCCGATTCAGGTGATTGGCACACGCCATGGTGAGAAGCTATACGAGGCATTGCTTAGCCGAGAAGAAATGGCATGCGCAGAAGATCGCGGTGAATACTTCCGCGTGCCGCCTGACTTGCGTGATTTGAACTATGCAAAATTTGTTGAGGTGGGTGAGGAGAAGATCTCTCGCATGGAAGATTACAACTCCCACAATACCCAGCGACTGGACGTGGAAGGCATGAAGCAACTCCTCCTGAAACTTGAATTCATGCGCGCTATCCAGCGTGGTGAATTTGCGACTCCAGAGGAGTGACGTGATGAAAGTCTTGATCACAGGGTCAAATGGTTTTGTAGGCAAGAATCTGATCGTTCATCTTGGCGAGCGTAACGATATTGAAGTCCGGTGCTTTACTCGTGCGGACGATATCGAGCAACTCCCTGGACTAGTGAAGGACATTGATTTTGTTTTTCACTTGGCAGGTGTGAATCGCCCGCAAGACCCTGAGGAGTTCAAGACTGGCAATACAGATCTGACCCGCGCGCTATGTGATGCGATCGTTGCGAGCGGGAAGCGTATTCCGGTTCTCTACACCTCTTCCAGCCAGGCTGAACTGGATAACCCTTACGGTAATAGCAAGCGGGGTGCTGAGGAGTTGTTGGAGGCGTTGGCTAAGCAGCACGGCTCGTCCGTGTATTTACTCAGGTTGCCAAACGTGTTTGGTAAATGGGCGAAGCCAAACTATAATTCTGCTGTTGCCACGTTTTGTCACAATGTTTCGCGCGGCTTGCCGATTCAGATTAATGACCCGAGCGCTGTCATTAATCTCGTTTACATCGACGATGTCATCCGCACCTTCATTGCTGTTATGGACGGGAAGTTCTCCTCCGAACGATTTGTGCAGGTGCAGCCGCAATACAGTATTGCCGTTGGAGAGTTGGCGCGACAGGTGCAAGCGTTTCGCGACAGCCGCGATACGTTGATCACTGAGTCTGTGGGTACTGGCCTGATTCGGGCGCTCTACTCAACCTATGTCAGTTATCTGACCCCTGATCGCTTTACCTACCAGGTGCCCAAGTACGGGGATGCCCGCGGCGTGTTTGTAGAAATGCTGAAAACGGGAGATAGCGGACAGTTTTCTTACTTTACTGCGCACCCAGGTATTACTCGTGGTGGGCATTATCATCACACAAAAACTGAAAAATTTTTGGTGATCAAGGGATCTGCGTGCTTTCGTTTCCGTAATGTGATTTCCGATGAGTTTTACGAGCTGTTTACGACTGGAGATCAACCCGAGATCGTGGAAACGGTTCCTGGATGGACACATGATATTACCAACGTCGGGACCGAGGAAATGATCGTGATGCTTTGGGCCAACGAGATTTTCGACCGCGAAGCACCAGACACTTATGCGCGACCAATAGTCTCTGAAGCATAAGAAGCAGGATTTCGCCAACGAGAGTTGTCGGTCGTTTTCATCACCAATTAAAATGTGACGTTAAAAAATGAAGAAATTGAAAGTCGTAACCGTAGTGGGTACCCGTCCTGAAATCATTCGACTATCCCGTGTCATGGCTGCCTTGGACAGAGATTGCGATCATGTTTTGGTACACACTGGGCAAAATTACGATTACGAACTGAATGAAATTTTCTTTCAGGATCTCGGCATTCGTAAGCCTGATCACTTTCTTAACGCTGCGGGTTCTACCGGTGCGGAAACCATCGGCAACGTGATTATCAGTGTCGATCGAGTGCTTGGCGAGGTCCAGCCTGAAGCGCTTCTGGTGCTCGGGGACACCAACAGCTGCATGGCGGTCATTCCGGCCAAGCGCCGCAAAATCCCCACGTTCCACATGGAAGCTGGCAACCGCTGCTTCGATATGCGTGTCCCCGAAGAAATCAACCGTCGTATTGTCGATCACACGGCTGATATCAACCTCACGTATAGTACGATTGCTCGCGATTACTTGTTGCGTGAAGGCCTGTCTCCGGACATGGTAATTAAAACAGGCAGCCCGATGTTTGAAGTACTTAACCATTATCGGGAAGGCATAGATGCGTCGGATGTTTTGCAGCGTTTGAATCTTGAGCCTGGAAAGTTTTTCGTGGTGAGCGCTCACCGCGAAGAGAATATTGATTCCGATAAGAACTTCCTGAAGCTGGTCGATGTGCTTAATCAGACGGCGGAGGTTTTTGGGCTCCCGGTTATTGTTTCGACTCACCCCCGGACACAGAAACGTGTAGATGCCATGGGCGTGAAGTTCCATGCAAACGTGCGCTTGCTCAAGCCGTTGGGCTTCAAGGATTACAACAAGCTGCAACTAGAATCAAAGGCTGTTCTTTCCGATAGCGGCACCATCAACGAAGAATCCTCTATTCTGAACTTCCCAGCCTTGAATATCAGGGAGGCCCATGAGCGTCCTGAGGGTATGGAGGAGGCGGCCGTTATGATGGTGGGGCTGGAGGTTGATCGCGTAATGCAGGGGTTGCACTTGTTGCAGGCGCAGGCTCGTGGCGATCAGCGAACTTTCCGCCTTGTGCAAGACTACAGCATGCCTAACGTTTCGGAAAAAGTAGTCCGGATCATTCATAGTTATCGTGACTATGTTATGCGTGTCGTTTGGAAAAAATACTGATCAGGGCGAGACGTATTAATGGTAAAGGTTTTTATTGTTTCGGAATATGTGGGTGCTGAGCAAAATTCTACCGGTTTTTTTTGGTCAAAAATCGTAAATAAGATTGGGGCTGAACTGGGGAGCGTGACAGTCATTTATCCGCGCGCGGATAAGTGCTCAGAATTTTTTTCGAGCCCCAAAATTAAAGAAGTGGCATTCACATCACCGAAGTTTAATAAAAACAAACTTTTGTTCAGGTTGGTAGGTCAACTTTGCCAAGTGGCAGGTTTTTGTTGGCATGTTCTCCGGCATGTCAGGAAAAACGATGTTGTGCTGACCGGGACTAATCCGGCACTGCTTTTGATGGTTATCCCCCTTTTGAAGTTCATCAAAGGCTTCAAATGGGGGGTGCTGGTTCATGATGTGTTTCCTGAAAATTTGGTACCTGCTGGTATAATTAAACCCACCAGTACCATTTATCCCATCATCAATCGACTGTTTTCGAGTATTTATAACTCCGCAGAGTTGTTGATTGTTATTGGTCGCGATATGCAGGAATTGGTCAGACTTAAGGTAAAGGATTCAGCAAAAGTCGCATTTGTGCCAAATTGGGCAGATGAAAAAGAGGTCTATCCTCTACCTCGTCACAGCGCCCCTTTTTTGAAAGAGTTGGGATGGCAGGAAAAAGTTGTATTTCAGTTCTTCGGAAACATCGGTCGTCTGCAGGGCATTGAAAATATTCTCGACTCCATTGCGCTCGTCGAGGATGATCGCGCTGCGTTCATCTTTATAGGGGACGGTGCGCTCGTTGCGAAGGTAAAAGAGTTTGTTAAAAGCAATCCTCAGAAAAATGTTGCCTATGCGGGCTCTATTCCGTTGAAGGACAAAAATCAGGGGCTTGCCGCAGGTGATGTAGCTCTGATTACCCTGGAGAAAGGAATGCTCGGTTTGGGTGTACCCAGCAAGGCCTATTTTTCTCTTGCCGCGGACAAACCTCTTTTGGCGGTTATGGATGATGATGCCGAGATATCCCTAATGATTCGTGAAAACGGCGTGGGGTGGCAGTGCAAGCCAGCAGACCCGCGTGCCTTGGCCGACGTGATAGCGACAATCTGCAACTCAGATCTTGCAGCCTTGAGCGGATGCTCGCTGGCTGTCTTTCGTGAGAGTTACGCTGAGGATATCGCGTTGAACAAGTTCTACGCAAATGTCGCTAATCTCATTGGAAAGAACAAGGTATGAAAGTTCTCATTACTGGCGCCAATGGATTTGTCGGGCGACGCTTGGCGAGCGTACTTCGCTCTGAATACGATCAGCTGATTTGTTGTTCGCGCAGCGCCGGGTCTGGCGCTGAATTTGTTACCTCACCTGCCTTAAGTGCCACCGCGGACTGGGTTCCACTATTGACCGACGTCGATGTTGTGATTCATTTGGCTGGTAAAGCTCACAATTTAGGGGAGTCTAGGGACGTAGCCCTGGAGGGTTTCAAGCGGACGAATGTGGAGGGGACGCTGCGGCTGGCAGAGCAGGCACTTGCCTGCAATGTCAAAAGATTCATCTTTATCAGCTCAATTGGTGTCAATGGTTCGTCGACGACCGAGGCTGCATTCAACGAATCTTCTCCGGCGGCACCTCATGCAGATTATGCCGAATCAAAGTTAACGGCTGAGCAAAAACTCGATGCGTTGTGTCGGGGGTCTTCAATGGAGCTGGTGATAATAAGGCCTCCTCTGGTGTATGCGGGGCAAGCGCCTGGTAACTTCAGGCGATTACTGAAGATAGTCTCATCAGGGCTCCCTTTACCTTTTGCGGCTATAAATAATCGACGTAGCATGATTGCCCTGGATAACCTGGTCGATTTCATCCGCGTCTGCGTGACGCATCCACAAGCCGCCAATGGTCTGTTTCTTGTTTCCGATGGTGTTGATCTTTCCACCGGCGAGATAGTCAGGCTGCTAGCCAAGGGTATGAATAAAAAAGCTCGTCTCATAGCTGTGCCCCAGTTTTTGCTGTTGGCCGGGGCTACTCTACTGGGGCGGCGTGCGATCTATACACAGCTTTGTTGTTCGCTGGTAATTGACTCTTCGAAAGCACAATCAACATTGGGTTGGGTCCCTGTCGTCTCTCCTCAGCAGGCATTGACAGATTCAGGTCGGGATTTCAAGGCCCTCTAATTTTTTGTGTACGGTGTTCTTATAATGATAAATGCACATTTTCTAACTGAATATTTCTGGTTCTTTTTTCCTGTAGTGATTATTTTATCACTCGGCTTGACTGGAGCCTTGCGTGTTTACGCATTGAAAAACAGTCTTATCGATGTTCCAAATGGGCGCAGCTCACATTCAATTCCTACGCCTCGTGGCGGCGGCGTTGCAATCGTCGTTTGTTTTTTGCTCGTCATGCCGTTTCTCGCCTTGGCCGGACTGGTGAGCTGGTCACACGCGTTGGGATTGATTGGCGCTGGCGCCTGGATTGCGGTGATCGGTTTTCTTGACGATCATGGCCATATTGCAGCTCGCTGGCGGCTATTGGCTCATTTCATCGGCGCGATCTGGGCATTGTTCTGGCTTGGAGGCCTAGCGCCGGTCAGCATGTTCGGAATGACGATCGATTTCGGTTGG
Source organism: Pseudomonas sp. IT-P218 (assembly GCF_949767605.1). Classification (NCBI taxonomy): domain Bacteria; kingdom Pseudomonadati; phylum Pseudomonadota; class Gammaproteobacteria; order Pseudomonadales; family Pseudomonadaceae; genus Pseudomonas; species Pseudomonas sp. IT-P218. The sequence goes on along the minus strand of NZ_CATKQQ010000015.1, from coordinate 7,875 downwards.
ATAGGTCATGTCATTGCCGCTTTCTATTTGGTCTGGATGCTTAACCTGTACAACTTCATGGACGGAATCGACGGGATCGCGGGGGTTGAGGCCGTAACCGCAAGCGTTGGTGCTTGCCTGATTTACTGGCTTACCGGTTTCGAGGCTCTGGTCTGGGCTCCCTTGCTGCTCGCCGCCGCGGTGCTCGGGTTCCTCTGTTGGAATTTTCCGCCTGCCCGAATTTTCATGGGGGACGCGGGCAGTGGCTTCCTGGGTATCATACTGGGCATTTTCTCCCTCCAGGCATCCTCCAATGCACCACAATTTTTATGGGTGTGGTTGATTCTGCTTGGCGTATTTATTGTCGATGCTACATTCACCTTGTTGCGACGTTTAATGCGTGGCGATAAGGTTTATGAGGCGCATCGCAGCCATGCTTACCAATTCGCTTCGAGAAGCGTCGGCCGCCATTTGCCGGTTACAGTGGGTGTTTTGCTGATCAACCTGTTTTGGCTGCTTCCGGTAGCCCTGTGTGTTGGAGTATGGGGCTTGGATGGCCTGCTCGGCCTGCTGATCGCTTATGTTCCGCTCGTTCTACTCGCTGTCAGATACCGCGCGGGCGAATTGGAAAAGGCGATTTGAGGTGTATTTCACCTCATTGACAACGTCATTAGAGCTGTCCAGGTGTTTAAATAATGGATTTCTGTTTTCAGGTATCCAGCGCTTGAAGCTTTTCAGGAGTGCGAAAGGGGTTTTATGGATAATGTTCGGGCATATTTGTTAAGCCTTCCGCGTAGACGCAAGCGTATCTTGCAAGTCATCACTGACTGCTTGCTCGTCTGGGCCGCCTTGTGGATGTCATTCATCGTACGCTTGGGTATTGACGAGATGATCAATCCGTTTACCCAGCATTTTTGGTTGTTCGCGGCCGCTCCCGTAGTCGCAATTCCACTTTTCATTCGCTTTGGAATGTATCGGGCTGTGATGCGTTACTTTGGTAACGATGCCCTGATTGCGATAATCAAGGCCGTCAGTCTGTCCGCGTTGATTCTCGGGATGGTTGTGTATTGGTATAGCAATCACCAGTTTGTAGTGCCCCGCTCAGTCATTTTCAACTACTGGTGGCTCAGTCTGATCATGGTGGGCGGGTTGCGTCTTGCCATGCGCCAGTTTTTTCTGGGTGACTGGTTTACAGCCGCGCAGCACGTTCCTTTCACCAGTCGTGACGACGGCTTGCCGCGCGTCGCTATTTATGGCGCAGGTGCCGCCGGCAACCAACTGGTCGCCGCTCTGCGTATGGGCCGCGCCATGCGCCCTGTCGCTTTTATCGACGATGATAAAAGTATCGCCGACCGCGTGATCTCCGGATTACAGGTTTACAAGCCCAAGCACATTCAACGCATGATCGATGTTACGGGCGCGCAAGAGATACTGCTCGCTGTACCATCCGTGAATCGCGGGCGTCGGCGTGAGATTCTCGGCTTTCTGGAAAGATTTCCACTGCATGTCCGCAGCGTTCCCGGTTTCATGGATCTGGCCAGTGGTCGGGTCAAGGTTGATGACATTCAGGAAGTCGATATCGCAGATCTGCTTGGCCGGGATGCGGTACCGGCACAGGGAGATCTGCTGGAGCATTGCATCAAAGACCTGTCGGTTATTGTGACGGGGGCCGGGGGATCTATCGGCTCCGAACTGTGCCGCCAGATTCTGATTTTGAAACCAACTACACTTTTGTTGTATGAGCATAGCGAGTTCAATCTGTACAGCATCCTGTCAGAACTGGAGCACCGCGTCGCACGTGAGTCACTAACGGTGCGCTTGATTCCGATCCTCGGTTCGGTGCGTAACCAGGACAAGTTGCTGGACGTAATGAAAACTTGGCATGTGGACACGGTATATCATGCTGCTGCTTACAAGCATGTCCCGATGGTCGAACACAATATCGCCGAAGGCGTGTGGAACAATGTGATCGGTACGTTGAATACCGCACAGGCGGCGCTCCAGGCTGGCGTTTCGAACTTCGTGCTGATCTCAACCGACAAAGCTGTTCGACCCACAAATGTCATGGGTAGTACCAAGCGCCTGGCGGAACTGACGCTGCAGGCGTTGAGTCGGGAAGTGGCCCCCGTGATGTTTGGTGACAAGACCAATGTTTCTCGTGTAAATAAAACCCGCTTTACCATGGTCCGCTTTGGCAACGTGCTCGGTTCTTCCGGATCAGTCATTCCGCTTTTTCATAAACAGATCAAATCGGGTGGGCCGTTGACCGTTACCCATCCAAAAATCACTCGTTACTTCATGACGATTCCCGAAGCCGCGCAGTTGGTGATTCAAGCGGGTTCGATGGGGCAGGGAGGGGATGTATTTGTTCTGGATATGGGGGAGCCGGTCAAAATTGTAGATCTTGCCGAGAAAATGATTCATCTTTCCGGTTTCAGTGTGCGTTCGGAAAAAAACCAGCATGGCGATATTTCCATAGAGTTCACGGGGTTGCGACCAGGTGAAAAGCTTTACGAAGAGTTGCTGATTGGCGATAACGTTGCCGCAACACCGCACCCCATGATTATGACTGCTACTGAGGACTATCTCAGTTGGGACGTGCTTAAACTCAAGCTGGGGGAATTACTGGCGGCTGTTGAACGTGATGATTATTCGCAAGTTCGCCAACTATTAAGAGAAACAGTCAGTGGCTATACCCCCGACGGCGAAATCGTCGACTGGATCTACCAGCAACGTCGCCTCGAACCCTGATTGTCTCACATCCCGCAACAGACACATTTTTGACACCCTCCCCACATCGCCTAACTTGAGGAAGCAGCTGCGGAAAAGCTGCTTCCTCAATCGATGTCATGGAGCGTCATTTATGCGTACAGGCTATTTCTATTCCCTGGTTTTTGCCCTGCTCACCAGTCTATCTATCCCTGCTAACGCTGCGCCTGCGGCCAAGTCGGAGGCGTCCAAGGCTCCGGTGGCAATGGAGGCTTCGGCGGGTGCGCAATCCGCAAAGGTGGACCTCAACAAGGCCGATGCGCCGACCTTGCAGCGTGAGTTGTCCGGTGTGGGGGAGGCCAAGGCTCTGGCGATTGTTGCGTATCGTGAAAGTAATGGTCCGTTTGCATCCGTCGACGAGTTGCTCGAAGTCAAGGGTATCGGCAAGGCCCTTCTGGATAAAAATCGCGAGAAGCTTCAGGTGAACTAAGCTTGTCACTCAGCCTTGGAGGCCGGTCATTGACCGGCCTTTTTGCTTTCTGGCGATAGCTGCAGGGTTTTGCCTTTCGTCAGTGCTGAAAAAATTACGACTATCATACTGCAAATAAATTATGCATATAATAAATAGGCTTTCCGCCCAGGCGTGCTGAGATCTGACGCCTGTCCATTCCTCTGGCATCTCCCAGGAGCATCCTCATGTCTTCCCTTCAGTCCCAAGGCACCGCCCTCGTCACCGGCGCCTCTTCCGGTATCGGCGCTATCTACGCGCAGCGCCTGGCGGCGCGTGGTTTTGATTTGTTGTTGGTCGCCCGTGATCAGGAGCGGCTTGAGGCGGCGGCGAATGCGTTGCGCGACGCCCATGGTGTGCAGGTCGAGGTGCTCAAGGCGGATTTGACGCAGAAGGATGACGTGCTGAAGCTTGAGCAGCGTCTGCGCAGTGATTCGAGTATCAGCTTGTTGTTGAACAATGCGGGGGTGGCGGCGGATGGGTTGTTGGCCAATGCTGATCTGGACCAGCTGGAGCGCATGATTCAGTTGAATATCACGGCGGTCACGCGTTTGGCGTCGGCTGCGGCGGCGGGTTTTGCCAAGGCGGGGCGGGGCACGATCATCAACATTGCATCGGTGGTGGCGTTGTTTCCTGAGCGTTTCAATGCGACATACAGCGCGAGCAAGGCTTATGTGTTGAGTCTGACCCAGTCGTTGAACGCAGAGCTCGACGGCACCGGCGTCAAGGTCCAGGCTGTATTGCCAGGGGTGACGCGTACCGAGATCTGGGAGCGTTCGGGTATCGATGCTTCGCAGATTCCGGCGGAGATGGTCATGGAGGCGGGCGAGATGGTCGATGCAGCCCTGGCGGGTCTGGATCAGGGTGAGTTGGTGACCATTCCGTCCTTGCCGAATGCTGGCGACTGGGATGCATTTGTGGCGGCGCGTCTCGTCATGGCGCCTAACCTTTCCAAAAGCAAGGCTGCCGCGCGTTACAAATGACGCGGGCGAACCGGTATGAGGTGGTTGTGGTATGAGTGATCGTCGAGTGGTAGTGACAGGCATGGGGCTGGTGTCTCCGCTGGGTAGCGGTGTCGAAGCGGTCTGGGCGCGGTTGTTGGCCGGGCGTTCGGGGTTGCGCACTTTGCCTGGCGAGGTGGTGGCCGATCTGCCGACCAGTGTCGGTGGGGCCGTGCCGACCCTGGCGGAGGATCCGGAGGCGGGTTTTGACCCGGATCGGGCAACACCGCCCAAGGAACAGAAGAAGATGGACCGGTTCATTCTGTTTGCCATGGAGGCGGCGCGCCAGGCCATCGAACAGGCGGGTTGGCAGGCGCAAACAGGCGAGGCCCAGGAACGCACGGCAACCATTATCGGTTCCGGTGTTGGTGGTTTCGGGGCGATCGCCGATGCGGTGCGCACCACGGACAGCCGTGGGCCGCGACGTTTGTCGCCGTTTACCATTCCTTCGTTCCTGGTGAATCTGGCGGCGGGTCATGTGTCGATCCAGCATGGGTTCAAGGGTCCGTTGGGGGCGCCGGTCACGGCTTGTGCAGCCGGAGTCCAGGCGATTGGCGATGCGGTGCGGTTGATACGTTGCGGTGAGGCGGATGTTGCCGTGTGTGGCGGCGCGGAGGCGGCGATCGATCGGGTCAGCCTGGCAGGTTTTGCGGCGGCGCGTGCCTTGTCCAGCGCGTTCAACGACACCCCGGAGCGCGCCTCGCGGCCGTTCGACAGCGATCGCGATGGTTTTGTCATGGGCGAGGGGTCTGGCCTTCTGGTAGTCGAATCCCTGGAACATGCCTTGGCCCGGGGTGCTCAACCCCTGGCAGAAGTGGTCGGTTATGGCACCAGTGCTGACGCCTATCACCTGACCGCGGGGCCTGAGGATGGCAGTGGCGCACGCCGGGCGATGTCACTGGCATTGGCACAGGCGGGGATTTTGCCTGAGCAGGTTCAGCACCTGAATGCGCACGCGACCTCTACGCCGGTAGGCGACTTGGGAGAGTTGGCAGCCATCAAGTCATTGTTCGGTTCGAACCACGGCATTGCGGTGACATCGACTAAGTCGGCCACCGGGCATTTACTCGGTGCCGCCGGCGGTATCGAAGCCATTTTCACGCTGCTGGCGATCCGCGATCAGATCGTGCCGGCGACCCTCAATCTCGATAACCCGGATCCGGCCTCCGAGGGCGTGGACATTGTCCATGGCCAGGCTCGGCCGATGGCGATCGAGTACGCGCTGTCCAACGGTTTCGGCTTTGGCGGGGTCAACGCCAGCGTGCTGTTCAAACGCTGGGCTGGCTAGTGCCGGATCGATTGAGATAGCTACGAGTCACCTCGAGGATCTCGGCGGCCAGCTCGGGATTCTCGACGCTGCGCGAAAGCAGCAGCGCGCCGATCAACGTGGACATGATAACGATGCTGCGGTGCTCGGTGTTTTCGCCTTGCAGCGTACTTTCAATCTGGCGTAGTCGTGCATGGAGCACCACGTCTGAAGTGGGGCTCGGCTGGCCGCGCATGCCGAGTTCCGAAGACATGGTCGGCAGCGGGCAGCCTTCGTGGGGCGAGGTTTGGTGCCATTCAGAGAGGTAGGCGTTGATGAACGCCTCCAAGGGCCGGTCCTGGGCGAACAGCTCGGCGCACCGGACGTCCACTTCATCCCCGGCAGCCTGCAAGGCTTTTTCCACCAGCTCGTCCTTGGATTTGAATTGTGAATAAAAGCCACCGTGGGTTAAGCCCAGCGCTTTCATCAGGGGCTGCAGGCCGGTGGCGCCGATGCCGTCGCGGCGAAAGCGTACGGAAGCTTCCTTGATGATGCGTTTGTGGGTCTGGGCTTTATGGTCCTGCGAGTAACGCATCTGATATCTCCACATCAATGCGCCATATTAACCAATGAAAATTGGATGGTGACTGTACTTCTATTTCTAAAAAGCATGCAGATGCGTCGAACTTGATTGAAACGCCAATGGAATATGGCACGAATAGTGATTATTTCTTCCTCATCGATTGTTGAACAATCCGAGGTAACGGGTATGAGCAGCGGACTGTCATTGGCCGATCACATCACCCTGGAGTTGCGCGCCGACATCATTGGTGGACGCTTGCTGCCCGGCATGGCCTTGGTGGAAAACGATCTGGTGGCAGCCTACAACGCTTCGCGCAATACCATTCGCGAGGCCCTGCATCGCTTGGGGCAGGAGGGGCTGACTCGCTATGTGCGCAACAAGGGTGTGATGGTGCGCCGGTTGGGGATCGAGGATGTGCGGGACCTGTTCCAGGTTCGTCGTACGCTCGAATTGCAGGCAATCGGTTCAATCCGGCCCCTGTGCGAGTCTCGGTCCGATCGCATGCTCCAAGCCCTGGAGGCTACCGAGCTGGCCCGGGACCGCGAGGACTGGCGCGCCGTCGGGACCCATGGCCTGGCCTTTCACCAACATATCGTCGGGCTGTTGCGCAGTCCGTTATTTGATGAGTTTTTCACCAACGTGGTCGCGCAGTTACGCCTGGTGTTCTGCACCGCCCCCGATGAATCACGTTTTCAGGCGCCCTGGCTGGCTCGCGATAGGCAGATCCATGAGCTGCTCGCCGAGGGTGACAAGCGAGGGGCCGCAGATGCCATGAACCTGTATCTCGACGATTCCGAACACTTGCTGTTGCAAATGCTTGCCCCTGCTTCCCATCACTGATCGAGGATCTGTGCCATGTACAAAGACTATCCGGCGGCCTATCAAGTCAGCAAAGGCTCGGCCTTGCAGGTGGACAAGGCCTTCTACGAGCGGGTTCGCGACGCGAAGGACGGGCGCACCTTGATCGAGTCGTTCGAAGTGCCGATTCGCACCGGTCGTGCCTGGACGGTCCCGGCCGGGCATGTGTTTCGTGTCACCACGCCGGTCGGGCCGCAAGTGGGGGACTTCAATGTGTGGAACGCCAACGATCCGCGCGAACGCTTGTGGGCGGCGCGGACCCGGCAGTTGCAGGGCGCGCACGTCAGCACTCACGACAGGCTCTGGTCGAACCTGCCTTTTTTGCGGCCGCTGGTGACCATTACCGATGACAGCCTCGCCGCTTATGGTATCGATGAACATGGCGGCCGCCTGCACGACTTGCTGGGTACCCGCTGTGATCCCTATGTGAACAAAATGCTCACCGGCGAGGACTTCCATCATCACTGTCATTCCAACCTGACCCGCGCGGTACTGCCCCACGGCCTGACTGAATTCGACGTGCATGACGTGTTGAACATCTTCCAGTGCACGGGGCTGAACCACGATGACATGTACTTCATGAAGGCCTGCCCGGCGCAGAAGGGCGATTACCTGGAGTTTTTCGCCGAGATCGATTTGCTGTGTGCATTGTCGACCTGTCCGGGTGGCGATCTGTCGCTGGCCATGTGGGGGCCGGATGCGCAGGATCCGCTGAGTGTATGCCGGCCGCTGGGGGTGGAGGTCTATCGCCTGGATGATGCGTTGCTCGAGGGGTGGAGCCAGCCGGAGCGTGCGGCGTACAAGGGGTTGCATGGGTTGCAGATTGCGAAGGCGGATTGGGAGGTGTAGGTGCTGGCTTGCCAGCAAAAAACGCAAGAGCGCCGGGGTGAGCCAGTTAACACGCTTTATCGTTGAACGACCATCGCCGGCAGGCCGGCTCCCACAATAGATCGGGTACGGTCGTGAGTGATTGGGCGAACTTGAGGGCGCC
>NZ_CATKQQ010000014.1:0-57350 GCF_949767605.1 Pseudomonas sp. IT-P218 | reverse complement strand
CGCGCCTCGATGAACTGAAGCAACCTGCTGTCAAAACTGCGTAACTCATTGTTTACCAAGGAGTTTTCCGTTTCGACTGCGCCGGAAGTGGGGCGAATTATAGGCTTCCAGAATCTGCCGTCAACCACTAATTAGGCCTTTTTGGCAGAAGTGCCCTTTTTAGCCACCAAACGCGGGATTCGACGCGCCAGGGGCGGCAGCCTCAGCACTAACAACAGCGCACCTATGGACGCATAGATCGCCCACTCCTTCAGATCGGCACGCACGATCCAGAGCATGTGCAGCAATCCGAGCACCAGAATCAGATACGCCAGACGATGCAGCTTCTTCCAGCGCACGCCCAAACGCCGCTGACTGTAGCGATTGGAAGTGCACGCCAACACCAGCAAACACAAAAAGCCCAAGGCCCCGACAATGATGTACGGACGTTTGCGCAGCTCCACACCCAGCTGCGACCAGTCGAACCCAAGGATGAACGCAAGGTAGGCGCTCAAATGCAGGACGACGTAAGCGAAACACCACAACCCCAGTTGCCGCCGGACAGCTATCCACCCGGCCCAACCCGTGAGCTTTTGCAGCGGCGTCATGCTCAATGTGATGAGCAACAGAACAAGCGTCCCCAACCCCAACCGGTCCACCAGCACCTTGCCAGGATCTGGCCCCAGTGCATCCTGCCAGGCCTGGTCCAACCACAGCAGCGGCCACACCATTGCACTCACGAAAACCGCTGTACGCCAGAGCGGATGGCGCATCAGTAATTCTTCCGCAGATCTAGCCCTGCATATAAAGAAGCGACTTCATCCGCATAGCCGTTGAACATCAGCGTGACGCGTACATTCGGCTTGAACAGGCCACTGGGCAATCGACGCTCGCGCGCCTGAGTCCAGCGCGGGTGGTCAACCGTAGGGTTCACGTTCGCGTAAAAGCCGTACTCGTCGGAGGCAATGCTCTGCCAGGTGGTTTCAGGCTGCTCGCTCACCAGGCTTATCCGGACAATGGACTTGATGCTTTTGAACCCGTATTTCCATGGCACCACCAGACGCAGGGGCGCCCCGTTCTGATTCGGCAACTCTCGCCCGTACATGCCCACCGCCAGTATTGCCAGTGGGTTCATGGCTTCATCCAATCGCAGCCCTTCTACATAAGGCCAGTCGATCAAGGCGAACCCGGACCGTTGGCCTGGCATGCTCTTGGGATCCTGCAGGGTTTCGAAGCGGATGAATTTGGCTTTTGACGTAGGTTCCACCTGTTTGAGCAATGCCGAAATCGGGAAACCGATCCATGGAATCACCATCGACCACGCCTCCACGCAGCGCAGACGGTAGATGCGCTCTTCCAACTGATAAGGCTTCATGAAGTCTTCCAGCGCATACCGCCCAGGCCGGCCCACCTCCCCGTCCACGACCACGGTCCAGGGTTGGGTCTTCAGTGCGCCAGCGTTGGCAGCCGGGTCGCCTTTGTCTGCGCCGAACTCATAGAAGTTGTTGTAGTGCGTGGCGTCCTTGAACGGGGTGATTGCCTCATCCTTGACGGTGACGGCGCCCCACTGTGTGGCAGGAAGCTTTTCGGCAAACCAGGACGGTGCCTTGCCAGGCTCGACATCCGGGTAACGCGCCGCTTCATCGGCCACAGCCCATCGAGGCAGACTGCTCACGGCCAATCCGGCCACGGCCGCACCCAAAACATTGCGTCGAGAAAGGTAGAGGGATTCAGGCGTGACGTCCGACTCATGGCAGTCGGACGCTTTTGGGACTTTGATCAGCATGGCTACTCCGCAGCATTGGAGAACAGACGCACCAACGTACTGCGGAGTATGAGGGAAATTACATCACTCGGCGCTTTTGCGCCGACGAAGATGTAACAGGTATTGCACGGGACCTGAGGCTGCGTAGCCGAGGAATACCAGGAGCAGGATACGCGGCGGATCACTGAACACGACTGCAAACACCAGCACCACGGCGAGGATCGCCACGAAAGGTACGCGCCCCTTCAGATCCAGTTCCTTGAAGCTGTTGTACTTGATGTTGCTGACCATCAGCATGCCGGCCGCCGCAACCATCAGCGCCACCAGGAAGGACATCTTCGAACCCTGGATGCCGTAATCGCTGAACGCCCAGACTATCCCCGCCACCACACCGGCTGCGGCCGGGCTGGCCAGACCGATGAAATAGCGCTTGTCGGCGGTACCGACCTGGGTATTGAAACGCGCCAGGCGCAACGCCGCGCCCGCTACATAGATGAAGGCGACCATCCAGCCAACCTTGCCCATGTCGCCCAGGGCCCAGCCGAAGGCGAGCAATGCCGGTGCCACACCAAAGGCGACCATGTCCGACAGTGAGTCGTACTCGGCACCGAAGGCGCTCTGGGTATTGGTCATGCGCGCAACGCGACCGTCGAGGCCGTCGAGCACCATGGCCACGAAAATCGCGATGGCGGCAAAGGCGAAATACTTGCTCGCACCGATCGAGTCACCGGCGCTCAAGGCAGCCTGTGCACTCATCGAGTTGATGATGGAATAGAAACCGGCGAACAGGTTCGCCGTGGTAAACAGATTCGGCAGAAGATAGATACCACGATGCCGGACTTTACGGCCTTCAGCGTCATGCCCTTCTTCGACATGTTCATCGATGGGCAGCAGGCTTTCGGCGTCAGAGGCCTGGTTTGGCTCTTCGGGACGTTCGCTCATGGACATTACCTTGCAACGGGGTGGAAAGTTTCGACAGGTGTCTGGGACGACGGTTCGACCGCAAACGATGCAGCTTTATACCAGAACCAGCCCCCCAAACGAAAAAACGCGGCCTAAGCCGCGTTTTTCGTACAAGAGCTCGACTTAGTTCTTGGCTTTGTCGACGATCTTGTTGGCACCGATCCACGGCATCATGGAGCGCAGTTGCTCGCCGATGACTTCGATACCGTGCGCGGCGTTGTTACGACGCTTGGCGGTCATCGAAGGATAGCCGGTAGCGCCTTCGCTGATGAACATCTTGGCGTATTCGCCGTCCTGAATACGTTTCAGGGCGTTGCGCATGGCCTGACGGGATTCGGCGTTGATGACTTCCGGGCCGGTCACGTACTCGCCGTACTCGGCGTTGTTGGAGATCGAGTAGTTCATGTTGGCGATACCGCCTTCGTACATGAGGTCAACGATCAGCTTCAGTTCGTGCAGGCACTCGAAGTAGGCCATTTCCGGCGCGTAGCCAGCTTCAACCAGGGTTTCGAAACCGGCTTTTACCAGTTCAACGGTACCGCCGCACAGAACGGCTTGTTCGCCGAACAGGTCGGTTTCGGTCTCGTCCTTGAAAGTGGTTTCGATGATGCCGGTACGACCGCCACCCACGCCAGCTGCGTAGGACAGTGCTACGTTTTTAGCGTTGCCCGAAGCGTCCTGGTAGATCGCGATCAGGTCAGGGATACCGCCGCCTTTGACGAACTCGGAACGCACGGTGTGGCCTGGTGCCTTCGGCGCGATCATGATCACGTCGAGGTCAGCGCGTGGCACTACCTGGTTGTAGTGGATCGCGAAGCCGTGGGAGAAGGCCAGGGTGGCGCCTTTCTTGATGTTCGGCTCGATTTCGTTCTTGTACAGGGAGGACTGGAACTCGTCCGGGGTCAGGATCATGACCAGGTCGGCAGCAGCAACGGCGGAAGCAACGTCAGTCACTTTCAGGCCGTGGGCTTCAGCCTTGGCAACGGTGGCCGAGCCTTTGCGCAGGCCAACAGTCACGTCAACACCGGAGTCTTTCAGGTTGCACGCTTGAGCGTGGCCCTGGGAACCGTAACCGATGATGGCAACTTTCTTGCCCTGGATGATCGACAGGTCGCAGTCTTTATCGTAGAAAACTTTCATGAATTTCCCCTATATCAGGCCGTTCAGGCCATTCGCTAATTTGGTTTAGATGCTGAGTACTTTGTCGCCGCGGGCGATACCGGTGACGCCACTGCGGACGGTCTCCAGGATCGAAGCGGTGCCAATGGACTGGATGAAGCTGTCGAGCTTGTCGCTGGTACCGGTCAATTGAACGGTATACACGCTGGCACTGACATCGACGATCTGTCCACGGTAAATATCGGTGGTGCGCTTGATCTCGGCGCGCTGGGCGCCGGTGGCCTTGACCTTGACCAGCATCAGTTCGCGCTCGATGTGAGCACTTTCCGACAGGTCGACCAATTTGACCACTTCGATCAGCTTGTTCAGGTTCTTGGTGATCTGCTCGATGACTTCATCGTGACCCACGGTGGTCAGCGTCAGACGCGACAGGGTCGGGTCTTCGGTTGGCGCCACGGTCAGGCTTTCGATGTTGTAGTTGCGCTGCGAGAACAGGCCGACTACACGAGACAAAGCGCCAGGTTCGTTTTCCAGAAGCAAGGAAATAATGTGCCGCATGATTAAGTACGCTCCGTCTTGCTCAGCCACATATCGCGCATGGAGCCGTCTTTGATCTGCATCGGGTAGACGTGCTCGCTGGTGTCGACCGAAATATCGATCACCACCAGGCGATCTTTCATGGCGAACGCCTCTTCCATCTTCGACTTCAAATCTTTCGAATCGGTAATGCGCACGCCAACGTGGCCGTAGGCCTCTGCCAGCTTGACGAAATCAGGCAGCGATTCCATGTAGGAATGAGAGTGGCGGCTGCCGTAGCTCATGTCCTGCCACTGGCGAACCATGCCCAGCACACCGTTGTTCAGGATGACGATTTTTACCGGCAAACCGTATTGCAGGCAGGTCGACAGTTCCTGAATGTTCATCTGGATGCTGCCCTCGCCCGTTACGCAGGCGACGTCGTCATCCGGAAAGCTCAACTTGATACCCATGGCCGCCGGGAAACCGAAGCCCATGGTGCCCAGGCCACCGGAGTTGATCCAGCGGTTCGGCTTGTTGAACTTGTAGTACTGCGCCGCGAACATCTGGTGCTGACCCACGTCGGAAGCAACAAAGGCATCGCCCTTGGTCACTTCGCACAGGGTCTCGATCACCGCTTGCGGCTTGATGACACTGCCGTCGCCCTTGTCATAAGGGAACAGGCCGCGGTCACCGCGCCACTCGTCGATCTGCTTCCACCAGCTGGCAACGGACTCCTTGTTCGGGGTCTCGCCGATTTCCTTGAGGATCGCGACCATTTCGGTCAGGACGCTCTCGACCGGACCCACGATAGGCACATCGGCCTTGATGGTCTTGGAGATCGAAGCCGGGTCGATGTCGATGTGAATGATCTTGGCGTTCGGGCAGAACTTCGATGCGCCGTTGATGACGCGGTCGTCGAACCGTGCGCCGACGGCCAGGATCACGTCAGCATGGTGCATCGCCAGGTTGGCGGTGTAGCTGCCGTGCATGCCCAGCATGCCGATGAACTGACGGTCGGTGCCAGGGAAACCGCCCAGGCCCATCAGGGTATTGGTCACTGGCAGGTTGAGCATTTTCGCCAGCTCGGTCAGCGGCGCGGAGCCGTTGCCGAGAATCACGCCACCGCCCGAATACATCACGGGACGCTTGGCCGCCAGGAGCATTTCTGCCGCCTTGCGGATTTGCCCCGAGTGGCCGCGAACGGCCGGGCTGTAGGAGCGCAGCTTGGCTTTTTTCGGGAAGATGTATTCGAACTTCTCGGCCGGGTTGGTCATGTCTTTCGGGATATCGACAACGACAGGACCAGGACGACCGGATTGCGCCAGGTAGAAGGCTTTCTTCATGACTTCCGGGATTTCCGACGCGTGCTTGATCATGAAGCTGTGTTTCACGATCGGCCGGGAGATACCGATCATGTCGGTTTCCTGGAAGGCGTCGGTACCGACCATGGTGCTCGGCACCTGGCCGGAAATCACCACCATCGGAATGGAGTCCATGTAGGCCGTGGCGATACCGGTGATGGCGTTGGTCGCGCCCGGGCCGGAAGTCACCAGTACCACGCCGGCTTTACCGGTGGCACGGGCGTAGCCGTCAGCCATATGGGTCGCGGCCTGCTCGTGACGAACCAGGATGTGGGTCACTTCCGGTTCTTTGAACAGGGCATCATAGACATGAAGAAGAGCACCACCCGGGTACCCGTAGATATATTTGACGCCTTCGTCACGCAAAAAGCGGACGAGCATCTCACCGCCAGATAAAAGCTCCACGTTGTTCACCTCTAAAACGCCAGAATACCGCCCACAAAAGGGACGGGTCTTAATAGGTTTACTTCTCAGCAGAGCATGAGCGACGGTGGTCGCCGACTACGTCAGCACTGACTGAGCAAGTATTGGGATCGTCCCAAGTGTTGCGGGCCTTTCCCACCCAGCGCGAGGTAACGCGTTGCGGGTGTAACAGGTCGGCGCGGATGTGCGCCTCATGATCTGCCGAGTGGGTCTGCTTCTGGCAGTCCCTCTACAGCGGACTTTGGATTCTTCTGTTTCGTCCCCTGCAAGTCAAGTCGTCTATGAGGTTTATTCTACTAACCACATGAGAACGCAAGAAAAAACCTGTAAACCTCCAGTGTGTTAGCTTCAATTGCGCAACTTTTGACTAGGAATTGGCATGCGTACGCACTTCTTCATCGCCGGCCTGATGGCCGCCCTCAGCCCGCTGTCCCTGGCCGCGCAAATTTACCAGTGGGTCGACGCCCAGGGCGTTACCCATTTCGATGCGCAACCGCCCAGGGATCAGCCAGCCACGACCCTCGTCACGCCCGCCTCCTCTGGAAAATCGGGTACCGCCGCACAGAGCGGCGCCATTGGTGACCAACAGGCGATCGACAAGTCGGTGAAGCAGCAGGTGGCCGAGCAACAGAATCAATTGAGGGCTTTCTGCGAACAGGCACGAACCAACCTGGCGCAGTTGCAGAATAATCCGCGCTTGAGAGAGGAAGTGGATGGTCAGATGCGGCGTCTGGATGACTCCCAACGCCAGGAGCGCATCGGCGAAACGCAGAAACAGATTGCCGACAACTGCATGTAGGAGCTGTCTCGTGGAACGAGGCTGCGATCTCTTGATCTTTGAAAAGATCGCAGCCTCGTTCCACGAGACAGCTCCTACAGGTTCCCGCAGGCACCACAGGTTCCGACGAAGGGGCGGGTTAGCGGGAGGCAGTGATCAGTTGATCGAACTCTTTGAGCAACACCTGCAGCTGACGATCCCGGCCCTGGACATTGCGTCCGGCGAAGACCATTTCCGCCATTTCCTGGATGCCCGATGCGTTCGGCAATGGCAGGTCCTGCTCGAGGATCATCTTCATGCGCGGCAGGAAGATCCATTGCAGCCACTGCTCGAAGTCCAGTGTATCGACCGAAAACGGCTCAACACTGGACAGCGCTTCAGCGGAGGGTGGAACTTCGTCCCACCACCCTTGCACGCGCAATTCACGCTCGATCAGCAGTAGCTGATCGGCGATTTTTAGAAAGCGTGCATCCATTACGACGTGACCTTGGCTTTCTGACGAGCCAGTGCCGCGCCCGAGGAGTCGCCCTGCTTCTCACGCGCCTGGGCGATCAGTTCCCACAGGCTGGCTTGAAGTGCCGGACGGCCGTTGGCGAAGGTCAGGCCACG
This sequence comes from Pseudomonas sp. IT-P218, assembly GCF_949767605.1. NCBI lineage: Bacteria > Pseudomonadati > Pseudomonadota > Gammaproteobacteria > Pseudomonadales > Pseudomonadaceae > Pseudomonas > Pseudomonas sp. IT-P218. The sequence continues at coordinate 49,834 of NZ_CATKQQ010000014.1, read as the reverse complement.
GCGGGCAAATTGCTCGGCTTGCGGCGCATCGCCTTGGGCCATGCGCACTTGTGCCAGGCGATACAGCACTTGCGGCTCACGCGGGGCCACACGCTGGGCACGTTCGAGGCTGGACGAAGCGCCATTGAGGTCGCCGCTGGCCTGTTGTTGCTGAGCGGTGGTCAACAGGGCCAGTACCGGACCGTCCAGTTGCTCGTCGGCGGACAGGCCACCGGAACTACTGGCCGACGGAATACCGCTCGGCGTCGACGGCATGCTGTAGCTGCCCTGATTGACCGGTGCCGACTGTACAGGCGACGTGTCGATCGGGCCTGGCGTTATTGGTCCTGGAGTAATGGGCCCCGGAGTAATTGGACCAGTGCTGATCGGTGCCGACGCCACCGCACCACCACCTGGCACCATCACGACCACACCGGTATCGCCTTGTGGAATCTCCTGAGGCCTGGACTGCACAGGACGTTGCACCGTCGTCTGACGGTATCCGCCGTTCGCCGATACGCGCTCGCTGTTGGAAACCCTGGTGCCGGAGTCCTCCACCGGAATCGAGCCGCGCTGCACCGTGGAGCAGCCGCTGAGCAAAGCCACGGCGGTAACCGCTGGAATCAACCACTTGTTCACTTGAAACCCTCTTTGCTTAATTCATCCAGCCCTTGACCCAATCCATCACCGTTTCGCCGGAAGGGCTTTCGCCACCGCAAGCGGCACCGGGAGGCGGTTCGCTGCCGCGAATATACGGCATCTGCACGGCGCCCGGGCAACCGGCGTCGGAACCTTGTCCGGTGCGCGAATCGACCCAGGCCTGAACGATATTATCCGGCTGCGGCATGTCCAGCGGCAACGGGTCGGCCTTGCGCATGAAGCTGGTCCAGACCTGCAACGCACCGGTGGCACCGGTGAACGGGGTCTTGCCGTTATCGTCGCGCCCCAACCAGACCACCGCCAGCAAGTCCTGACTGAACCCGGCGAACCAACTGTCCCGCGAGTCGTTACTGGTGCCGGTCTTGCCGGCCAGGGTCAAGGTCTTTGGTAACACGTTGTAAACCGAGCTGCCGGTACCCTCGCGCATGACCCGCTGCATCGCGCTCTGGATCAGGTAGATCGACGCCGGGTCGAAACGCTGCTGGATCTGGAACGGATAGCGCTTGAGCGGCTCGCCTTCAGCCGTCAATACACTGCGAATCCCGCGCATTGGCGTATTGAAACCACCGTTGGCGAGCGTCTGGTACATGGTTGCCACTTCGATCGGGGTCATGCCGCCGGCACCCAACAACATCGACGGGAAGGCCGGGAACTCGCGGCTGACACCCAGGCGCCCGAGTGTCTTGAGGACATTCGGCACGCCCACGGCCAGGCCCAGGCGCGCGGTCGACAGGTTGTAGGAGTGCGCCAGCCCTTGATAAAGGAAAACCGTGCCGTGGGAGCGGCGATCGTAGTTCTGTGGTTTCCAGACCTGGCCGTCCGCGCCCTTGACCGAGAAGGACTCATCCGACAGCCAACTGGTCAATGTGTACTGGCTGGGTTTTTCCAGCGCCGTCAGGTAAACCGCCGGCTTGATCAACGAGCCGATCGGCCGCACCGCGTCCAGCGCCCGGTTGAACCCGGCAAAGCTGGCCTGGCGACTGCCGATCATCGCCTGCACCTCACCGGTTTCCGGGTTGGTCACGACCATGGCCGCCTCGACATCATCCGAACCCTTGCGGCCGGAGAGGCGCTTGAAGGTGTCATTGACCGACGCTTCGGCTTTCATCTGCAGGATCGGATCGAAGCTGGTAAAGATCCGCAGCCCCTCCTCGGTCAAGTCTTCGTCGCGGTAATCTTCGCGCAGCTGGCGCTTGACCAGGTCCAGGAAGCCAGGGAACGAGCTGTCCGCCAGGCTGCCGCGCTTGGTCACGCCCAGCGGCATTTTCTTCGCCGCTTCGACTTGCTCGGCCGTGGCAACGCCCTGTTCCTGCAGCACATCGAGCACCAGGTTACGCCGCTCGAGTGCACGCTCCGGATAGCGGCGCGGGTTGTAGGAGGATGGCCCCTTGACCATGCCGACCAGCAAGGCCACCTGATGCAGCTTGAGCTCGGCCAGAGGCTGACTGAAGAAGAACTGGCTGGCCAACCCGAAACCGTGCACCGCGCGTTGACCGTCCTGGCCGACAAACACCTCGTTGAGGTAAGCCTCGAGGATTTCACGCTTGTCGTAGTGCAGTTCGAGCAGCAACGCCATCATCGCTTCGGTCAGCTTACGGCTCAGGCTGCGCTCGTTGGTCAGGTAGAAGTTCTTGACCAGCTGTTGAGTCAGGGTACTGCCACCCTGGCGCATGCGGCCCGACGAACCGTTGACCCAGATCGCACGGGCGATCGACTTCGGCGAAACACCAAAGTGGTGATAGAAATCACGGTCCTCGACAGCGACCAGGGTTTCGAGCAGATACGGCGGCACCTGGTCGATCTTGATCAGGATCCGGTCTTCGAGGTTTTTCGGGTACAGGCCGCCGATCAGCAGCGGCTCCAGGCGCACCACCGACAACTTCGAGCCTTTGGTCGACGACAGCTCGGCCACGTAATCACCCGAGAAGCGCACACGCACCGGCTGCGCCTGCTCCATACCCTCATAGAACTGGAAGCCACGGGTATTCAGATCGACGGTATTGCCGTTGACCGACGCCGCGCCCGGACCGTTGGCCACGCTTTCACGGCGATAGCCCAAGGCATCGAGCTCGGTGAGAAAATCGTCCCTGCTCAGCTTTTGTCCGACGAACAGCTCGAGCGGGCGCGCGTAGACCTTGGCCGGAATGGTCCAGCGCTTGCCGGAGAACTTCTCCTGCACGATGGCATCGAGGTACACGGCGAACCCGGCCAGCACCACGAGGCCGACCAGGCTGAGTTTAAGGGCCCAGCCCAGCCAGGGCCGCAGGCCTCTGGAGGGTGGTTTTTTTGGGGTACGGGGGGATCGAGTACGAGTCATGGCGGCGGATTATACGCACTTTATTCATACTCAACAGGAGGCCCGCAAGTTTGCGTTAGGCTGGCTAGACGCCATAATGACGACCTGAATTTTTTCCGACTCTTAAGGATCGCCTGTGAGCCAGTCCCTGATCGCCGCCCTGCAAAACAAGGCCCTCTACCCGCATCCTGTAGATGGATTCAAGGTCATCGAGACCCACATTTCCTGGGTCGTGCTTACCGGCCCCTTTGCTTATAAAGTGAAGAAGCCGATGAACTTCGGCTTCCTCGACTTCACCACCCTCGAGGCTCGCGGGCATTTCTGCGCTGAAGAACTGCGCCTGAACCAGCGCCTGACCCAGGATCTTTATCTCGAAGTGCTACCGATCACCGGTAGCGCCGAAGCACCGCAACTGGGCGGCGAAGGCCCGGCCATCGAGTACGCCCTGAAAATGCGCCAGTTTGGCCAGGACGGTTTGCTCAGCACGCTGCAAGCCAACGGCGAATTGACGCCCGCGCACGTCGACCAGATGGCTGACCAGATCGCCCGCTTCCACCTTGACGCACCGCGCGTGCCGGCAGAACACGAAGCCGGGACCCCGGACAGTGTCATGGCCCCTGTGCGGCAAAACTTCGAGCAGATTCGCCCCTTCCTCAGCGACAAGGCCGACCTGCTGCAACTGGACGCCCTGCAGGCCTGGGCCGACAGCAGCTTCGAACGCCTCAAGCCACTGTTCAGCCAGCGCAAGGCCGAGGGTTTCATTCGCGAATGCCACGGTGATATCCACTTGGGCAACGCTACGGTGATTGACGGCCAGGTCGTGATCTTCGACTGCATCGAATTCAACGAACCGTTCCGCTTCACCGACGTGTACGCCGACACCGCGTTTTTGGCGATGGACCTGGAAGACCGCGGCCTGAAGTGCCTGGCACGCCGATTCATCAGCCAGTACCTGGAGCTGACCGGCGATTACCAGGGCCTGGAACTGCTCAACTTCTATAAGGCCTACCGCGCCCTGGTTCGCGCCAAGGTAAGTCTGTTCAGCATGCCGGCCGAGGCGACCCCGGTACAGCGCGCCACGACACTGCGCCAATACCGCAACTACGCCAACCTGGCGGAAAGCTACAGCACCATCCCTTCGCGTTTCATGGCCATCACCCACGGTGTGTCCGCCGTGGGCAAAAGCCACGTGGCGATGCGCCTGGTGGAAGCACTGGGGGCGATTCGCCTGCGCTCCGATGTCGAACGCAAACGCCTGTTCGGCGAGCAAACCGTGGCCAATGACCTGCAGGCCGGCATTTATAGTGCCGACGCCAGCGCCGCGACCTACCAGCGCCTGCACGACATTGCCGCAGTGATCCTGCACGCCGGGTTCCCGGTGGTGGTCGACGCCACTTACCTCAAGCATGCGCAGCGCGACAGCGCGGCGAAAGTGGCCGAGGCAACCGGCGCACCGTTCCTGATCCTAGACTGCAATGCACCGCAAGCAGTGATCGAGAGCTGGCTGGCCCTGCGCCAGGTCGACAAGAAGGATCCGTCCGACGCTACCCTGGCCGTGATCGAAGCCCAGCAAGCCAGCCGTGAAGCGTTGACGCCTGCAGAAATTCTCTGCAGCAAGCGCGTACAGACCAATGAAAGCGGCACCCTCGACACGGTGGTGGAACAGATTCGCCAGCGCCTGCCGGGACTGTAAGCAAACCTTTGAGCCGTGAAGCCTGCCCCGGCTTCGCGGCTTTTAGATAGTGGCACTACACTGGCGTCATGAATCCAACAGGTGACGCAAAATGAGCCAACCGAAACTGCTCGACACCCCGCTCTACGCCTTGCTGCACAAAGACGACATCGCGGGCTTCAATAAAGAGCGCCCCGAGCAAGGGCCTATCGACATGGTCGGTGGTGATTTCCGCGGCCTGGACCTGCGCGAACTGAACGCCGACGGCATCGACTTCACCGACGCCTATTTCCGCTCCGCCGATTTGCGCGGCATCGATTTTCGCAACGCATCGCTTGAAGGGGCGAGCCTCGCCCACGCGCAGATTTCCGGCGCCTACTTCCCGGTGGAACTGAGCGCCGACGAAATCCTGATGTCGATGAACTTCGGTACGCGCCTGCGTTATCGCACCCGCTGATCGCCCGTCTGAATTGACAAGTCCCGCGCCCTCGCCTCGCGCTTGACTGCGTGCTTTTTTGCCTGAAATTCTATCGTTTTTATCATCCTTACCCTCCTCTTCGCAGCTTTTCGAAGCACTCGCGCCTGCACCCTCTTAGAAGCGTTTGCGTCAAAAACGAGCAAACAATCACGCTTTTCCTACTGATGGCTACACTCCTCAGAAGCTTGCCCACGCACCATTCGGCCATCGCAAGGAGGCTTGATGAATGATGAACTGCAACACCTGAAGAATCTTGGCAAGACGTCGGCGCAGTGGCTGCATGCCGTGGGCATCCACAGCGCCTCGGACTTGCGTCGCCTGGGGGCGGTGGATGCCTATCGGGCCGTGCGCACGCGCGGGTTTCGGGCGTCCAAGGTGTTGTTGTACGCAATCGAAGGCGCGTTGATGGACGTGCACTGGAACGACATTCCCGCCGAACGCAAGGAAGCCTTGAACAAACAGCTCGAAGCCATCTCGTCACGCCACAAGAATTGAACGAGTACCGCTCGCCATGTACTTACTCGGGGAACAACCGGCTTACGCCGAAACACTGATCAATCGACTGCAAAACCTTCCTGCCCGCCTGTTGCAGGGGTTGGCACCGAGTGGGCCCGCCGTCGAGTTTCCTGCCATCGACGACCTCGCCGCGGCGCTACCCAGCGACCAGCTGTACATGCTGGACAGCGGTCGATTGCACGGATGCATCGATGATCGCGCGCTGTTCTATCTGCGCCAGGGCGACCTGATCGGCCTGCGCCAGGACGCGGGGTTGCCGCGCTGTCGTCTGTGCAGCAAGACGCCCCTGGCGCTGACGCCCTACCTTCGATCGCAGGTGTTCCAGCACATCTACGCCGACCCGACTCGCTCGGAACTGTTCCTGCAATACATGGCGGGCCAGACGGCCCTGCTGTCCGATGCCGTAGCACGCCTCAAGCAACCGGAATTTCGCGCCACCAACGGCTTCCAGCGCGTCGCCAGCGGCGAAACGCTGATCCATCAGGGCGATGAGGCGGACCATGTGTTCGTGATCATCGAAGGTCACGCCGAAGCATTTGTCGATGGATTCAAAGTGGGCGATGTGCCCAAGGACGAGATTTTCGGCGCCATGGCGGTGTTTACCGGCGAGAAACGCAGCGCTACGGTCATCGCCAGCGAACCAAGCACCATAATGCGTATTCCCAAGGACCAGTTCCTGAGCCTCACCCAGAGCAATCCGAAGATTGCCAGCTGCCTGATCGAGAGCATGGCCCGCCGTATCGACCTGCTGAATAAACAGGTTACACAACTGATGGCACTGAAAACGACAGGCAGAGCTCAATGAATACAAGGACTTGGAACGAGCGTGCGACACGAATCGAAGAAATGGAAAATCACCTGTTGACTTGGTAATGAGAATCGATATGATTATCACAACTGGTCGCGAGACTGGTCGATCTTCTGAAAAGCCCTTGGTTCGGACTCTCAGATTATCTCCTCATCAGGCTAATCACGGTTATTTGACCCGGCTCTTGCCGGGTCTTTTTTTGCCTGTGGAAAAGTCATCCGGCGCTGCGCCAAGTATCCTGAGCACCTGAGTTCTGCTCGCACCGGGCAATTGCGCCATTTGAGGATCAGCATGAAATTTCTCTGTACCGGCATCGAGTTGGCCGATGCCAGCAGCCGCGGTTTCGACATTGACGGCCAGAGGCTGTTCGCCGTGCGCCGGGGCGGCCAGGTCTACGTCTATATCAACCGCTGCCCGCACCGTGGCGTCGGACTGGAATGGAGCCCCGACCAGTTCCTCGACCCCAGCAACAGCCTGATCCAGTGCGCCACCCATGGCGCCCTGTTCCTGATCGAAGATGGCGAATGTGTCGCCGGCCCTTGCGCAGGGCAATCGTTGACCCGTGTCGATTGCCGCGAAGACGCGCAAGGCATCTGGGTCAGCCTCTAACCGCCGAGCAACACCTGCAGACGCCGGTCCACCACCATCTCCTCATGGCTCAGGCGTACGCCGTAGGCCAGCACTTCAACTCCGCACGCCACGGCTTCGCGCAAGGCCTGGGCGTAGGCTGAGTCGATCTCTTCAGCCGGCCGCACGGCCTCGATGCCCGTGAGATTGACGCAATACAACTGCACCGCGCGAATCCCGTCCCGGGCCAGATGCGCCAATTCACGCAAATGCTTGGCCCCACGCTGGGTAACCGCATCGGGAAACGCCGCCACGGGCGTGCCGTCGTAACCCAAGGTGACGCTTTTGACCTCCACGTACGCTGGGCCACCCGGGTAATCGAGGCGGAAATCGATGCGACTGCTTTCCTGGCCGTAGGCGACTTCACGCTTCAGCTCGGTGAAACCGTTCAACTCGGTGATCACGCCCGCCCGCAGCGCCTCTTCGACCAGGCCATTGGCCCGCCCCGTGTTCACGCAGAACAAGCGCCCGTGCGGGGTCTCGCCGACTTCCCAGGTGCCGGGCAGCTTGCGCTTGGGGTCATTGGTGCGGCTGAACCAGACTTGCCCGCCTTCGACCTGGCAATTGAGCATCGAGCCGGTATTGGGGCAGTGAATGGTCAGCAACTCACCATCGACGGTTTCGATATCGGCGAGAAAACGCTTATAGCGGCGAATCAACCGACCTTCTTCGAGAGGGGGATGAAAACGCATCAGCCTTGCCAGCTCCGCAGACCACGACCGATACGCTCCACCGCTTCCTGCAAGCGTTCGAGGTTTTGGGTGTAGGCAAACCGCACATGGTGCCCGGCTTGATAGCGGCCGAAGTCCAGCCCCGGGGTAATCGCGACATGTTCGGTTTCGAGGAAGTGACGGCAGAACGCGAAGGCATCGCCGCCGAACTTGCTGATATCAGCGTACAAGTAGAACGCGCCTTCCGGCTCGACGGCGATCCCGAAACCGAGATCTCTCAGGGCTGGCAGGAGGAAATCCCGACGACGTCCGAATTCGGCGCGACGCTCTTCCAGGATCGCAATGGTGGCCGGCTCGAAACAGGCCAACGCCGCGTGCTGGGCCATGCTTGGCGCGCTGATGTAGAGGTTTTGCGCGAGTTTTTCCAGCTCGCCCACCGCCGCGTCCGGCGCTACCAGCCAGCCCAGGCGCCAGCCGGTCATGCCGAAATACTTGGAAAAACTATTTAGCACAAAGGCACTGTCGTCGACTTCCAGCACGCTGGCCGCATCGGTGCCGTAGGTCAGGCCATGGTAAATCTCGTCCACCACCAGGTGGCCGTGGCGCTGCTTGATGGCCTGGGACAGGCCCGCCAGCTCGTCGCGGGTGAGGATGGTGCCGGTCGGGTTGGCCGGGGAAGCCACCAGCGCGCCCACGCTGTCGTGATCCCAATGCCGGGCGATCAAATCCGGGGTCAGTTGATAACGCACCTCCGGTCCGACCGGGACCAGCTGCGCGGCGCCTTCCACCAGCCGCAGGAAATGCCGGTTGCACGGGTAACCCGGGTCGGCCAGCAGCCAGTGTTTGCCTGGATCGACCAGCAAGGCACTGGCCAGCAGCAGCGCACCGGAACCACCGGGGGTGATGAGAATGCGGCGCGGGTCGATGTTCAAGCCATAACGCTGCTGATAAAAGGCCGAAATGGCCTCACGCAGCTCGGGAATGCCACGGGCGGCGGTGTAGCGCGTCTTGCCCCCTTCCAGCGCGGCCTGCCCGGCGCGGATGATCGGCTCGGCGGTGGTGAAGTCCGGTTCGCCGATTTCCAGGTGGATCACATCGTGACCGGCAGCCTGCAATTCATTGGCCCGCGCCAGCAGCGCCATGACATGAAAAGGTTCGATTGCGCGACTGCGGGCACTGTAGGACTGAGCCATTGGCCTTCCTTCAACAGGGAAAAGAATCGATTCTACCCAAGCGCAGGAACGAGCGAGAACCTAAAGCGGTCAGAGGCCATATGACCCGGGCCACAAACGAACTGAGCGAGTGCCCCAGGTTTGACTAAAATCATTAATTGAGCCGGGTTCCAGAGCCACCAGGCAACACTTTGCCAGCATTTGCCAGCACCGCGGGCTGCGCCCTCGACATCCGGGAGTAGCGCGGTCTGATTTGATCTGGTAAGTTCGCCCGCTTGCAGCCGCAGGGCCGGCAGGTGCCGGTGATGGAGCAATCCTGCGCAGATGGATTACAAGAGTAGAGGCGGTCTATTTCATGTCCACCCAAGCAAAGCAACAAGCGAATCAGACGATCAGCGGCTTCGAGCCCTATGTTCAGAAAGCTGGCGAAGAGTACATGGGCGAGCCCATGCGCAAGCACTTCACCAAGGTTCTGAATCAGTGGAAAAAAGAGCTGATGGAAGGTGTCGACAAGACTGTGGACCACATGAAGGACGAAGCGGCCAACTTCCCGGACCCGGCAGACCGTGCCAGCCAGGAAGAAGAGTTCGCTCTCGAGCTTCGAGCCCGCGATCGTGAGCGCAAGTTGATCAAGAAGATCGACAAGACGCTGCAGCTGATCGAAGACGAAGAGTACGGCTGGTGTGAATCCTGCGGCATCGAGATCGGCGTCAAGCGCCTTGAGGCCCGTCCTACCGCTGACTTGTGCATCGACTGCAAGACACTGGCGGAAATCAAGGAAAAGCAAGTCGGCAAATAATCGCGGCTTGAACGAAGAACGGAGCGTGCGAACGCTCCGTTTTTGTTTCTGATATTTGCTTCGGCAGGAAACCCTGTGGGAGCGGGCTTGCTCCGGGCGGCGTTCCGACGAAAGCGGTGCATCAGCCTATATTGATGTTGAGGCTGATGGCCTCTTCGCGAGCAAGCCCGCTCCCACAGGGTGGTTGGCGCAAGCCTGGAAAAAGTAATATTGCCCTTATGACTGCCATCGCCGCCTCTACCTACATCGGGCGTTTTGCCCCCACGCCCAGTGGCCACCTGCATTTCGGTTCGCTGGTCGCCGCATTGGCCTCCTACCTCGACGCCCGCTCGGTGGGTGGCCGCTGGCTGATGCGCATGGAAGACCTCGACCCGCCCCGCGAAGAGCCCGGCGCCCAGGCGGCGATCCTCAAGGCTCTGGAGAGCTACGGTTTCGAGTGGGATGGTGAGATGGTCCGCCAGAGCGACCGCCACGAGGCCTATGCCGAAGTGCTCAATCGCCTGTTCAGCCAGGGTCTGGCCTACGCCTGCACCTGCTCGCGCAAACAGCTGGAGCCGTACCACGGCATTTATCCGGGGCTGTGCCGCAATGCCGGACACGGCACGGAAGACGCCGCCATTCGTATTCGCGTGCCTGAACTGGATTATCACTTCATCGACCGCGTGCAGGGCGAGTTCCACCAGCACCTGGGCCGGGATGTCGGCGATTTCGTGATTCGCCGCCGCGACGGGTTGTACGCGTATCAACTGGCGGTGGTCCTGGACGATGCCTGGCAAGGCATCACCGACATCGTCCGCGGTGCCGACCTGCTGGACTCGACGCCGCGCCAGCTCTACCTCCAGGAACTGCTCGGCCTGCGCCAGCCGCGCTACCTGCACATCCCGCTGATTACCCAGCCCGATGGTAACAAGCTCGGCAAGTCCTACCGCTCACCGCCCTTGAGCGAAGACCAGGCCACCCCCTTGTTGCTGCGGGCCCTGCGCGCACTGGGGCAGAAACCCGGCGCCGAACTGGCCTACGCCACGCCACGGGAAGTGCTGGACTGGGGCATAACCCACTGGGATGCCCTGCTGATCCCGCGCACACTGAGCCTGCCCGAGGCGCAGCTACAGTGATCGTGCTTGCAGTGGCGCACCCATCCGTTACCATCGCCGCACGTTTTCGGGCACGCGCATAAAAAAGAGAGGCCGGGATGTACATCTATCGCTTGGTCCTGCTCCTGGTAGTGGGGATTTATCTGTTTTCCCCGGCCATCATGGATTGGTGGATCGACGCCACTGGCGCCTGGTATCGCCCTTATCTGCTCTGGCTGATCCTGATCGTCGTGACCTTCATCCTGCAGAGCCAAAAAGATGCCGATGAGCTTTAGCCTGACCCAGATGATCCTGATCAGCGCCGCGTACCTGGCGGTGCTGTTCGGCGTGGCCTGGGTCAGCGAACGGGGCATGATCCCCCGGGCGATCATTCGCCATCCACTGACCTACACCTTGTCGCTGGGGGTCTATGCCAGTGCCTGGGCCTTTTATGGCACCGTGGGCCTGGCCTATCAGTATGGTTACGGCTTCCTGTCCAGCTACCTGGGCGTTTCCGGTGCATTCCTGCTGGCGCCGGTGTTGCTGTATCCGATCCTGAAGATCACCCGCACCTATCAGCTGTCGTCCCTTGCCGACCTGTTCGCTTTCCGCTTTCGCAGCACCTGGGCCGGCGCGCTGACCACGATTTTCATGCTGGTCGGGGTTCTGCCCCTGCTGGCGTTGCAGATCCAGGCGGTCGCCGACTCCATCGGCATCCTCACCCGCGAGCCGGTACAGCATCGCGTGGCACTGAGCTTCTGCGCCCTGATCACGCTGTTCACGATCTTTTTCGGCTCCCGGCACATCGCCACCCGGGAAAAACATGAAGGCCTGGTGTTCGCGATTGCTTTCGAATCGGTGATCAAGTTGATCGCCCTCGGCGGCGTCGGCCTTTATGCGCTGTATGGCGTGTTCGACGGCCCGCAACAGCTGGAACTGTGGCTGCTGCAAAACCAGACCGCCCTCGCCGCACTGCACACGCCACTGCAGGAAGGCCCTTGGCGCACACTCCTGCTGGTGTTCTTCGCCTCGGCGATCGTCATGCCGCACATGTACCACATGACCTTCACCGAAAACCTCAATCCGCGCTCGCTGGTCAGCGCCAGCTGGGGCCTGCCGCTGTTCCTGTTGCTGATGAGCCTGGCCGTGCCGCTGATTCTCTGGGCAGGCCTGAAGCTCGGCGCCACCACCAACCCGGAATACTTCACCCTGGGCATCGGCATCGCCGCCAACAGCAAGGCCCTGGCACTGCTGGCCTATGTCGGTGGACTGTCCGCCGCCAGCGGCCTGATCATCGTCACCACCCTGGCCCTGTCCGGCATGGCTCTGAACCACCTGGTGCTGCCGCTGTACCAGCCGCCGGCCGAAGGCAACATCTACCGCTGGCTGAAGTGGACCCGTCGAGCCCTGATCGTCGCCATCATCATGGCCGGCTACGGCTTCTACCTGCTGCTGGGTGCCGAGCAGGACCTGGCCAACCTCGGCATCGTCGCCTTCGTGGCCACGCTGCAGTTCCTGCCTGGCGTGCTGTCGGTGCTGTATTGGCCGACCGCCAACCGTCGCGGCTTCATTGCCGGGCTGCTAGCGGGGATCCTGGTGTGGCTGGTGACCATGTTGCTACCGCTGGTCGGCAACCTGCAGGGCTTCTATATCCCGTTGCTGAACATGATCTACGTGCTCGACGACACCAGTTGGCACATGGCCGCGATCGCCTCCCTGGCCGCCAACGTGCTGATGTTCACCCTGATTTCGCTGTTCACCAATGCCAGCACCGAAGAAGCCAGCGCCGCCGAAGCCTGCGCCGTGGACAACGTGCGCCGCCCGCAACGCCGCGAACTGCACGCCGCCTCGCCCCAGGAATTCGCCACCCAGTTGGCCAAACCGCTGGGTGCCAAGGCCGCGCAGAAGGAGGTCGAGCAGGCCCTGCGCGATCTTTACCTGCCCTTCGACGAACGACGGCCGTACGCCTTGCGCCGCCTGCGCGACCGCATCGAAGCCAACCTCTCAGGCCTGATGGGACCGAGCGTGGCCCAGGACATGGTCGAGACCTTCCTGCCCTACAAGGCCGGCGGCGAAAACTATGTCACCGAAGACATCCACTTCATCGAAAGCCGCCTCGAGGACTACCATTCACGCCTGACCGGCCTGGCCGCCGAACTCGATGCCCTGCGCCGTTATCACCGCCAGACCCTGCAAGAGTTGCCGATGGGCGTCTGCTCGCTGGCCAAGGACCAGGAAATCCTCATGTGGAACAAAGCCATGGAGGAACTGACCGGGATCGCCGCGCAGCGCGTGGTCGGTTCGCGCCTGAGCACCATTGCCGATCCGTGGAAAGCGCTGCTGCAAGGCTTCATTAACGTTCCGGATGAGCACTTGCACAAACAGCACCTGGCCCTCGACGGCCAGACTCGCTGGCTGAACCTGCACAAAGCGGCGATCGATGAACCACTCGCACCGGGCAACAGTGGTCTGGTGTTGCTGGTGGAAGACCTGACCGAAACCCAGATGCTCGAAGACAAACTGGTGCATTCCGAGCGCCTGGCCAGCATCGGTCGCCTGGCCGCGGGCGTGGCCCATGAAATCGGCAACCCGATCACCGGCATCGCCTGCCTGGCGCAGAACCTGCGCGAAGAGCGCGAGGAAGACGGCGAGCTCAAGGAAATCAGCGGGCAGATCCTCGAACAGACCAAGCGCGTGTCGCGCATCGTGCAGTCGTTGATGAGCTTCGCCCATGCCGGCAGCCACCAGCACAGCGACGAGCCCGTCTGTCTGGCGGAAGTGGCCCAGGACGCCATCGGCCTGCTGGCCCTGAACCGGCGCAATTTCGAAGTGCAGTTCTACAACCTGTGCGACCCCGACCACTGGGTCGAAGGCGACCCGCAGCGGCTCGCCCAGGTCTTGATCAACCTGCTCTCGAACGCCCGCGACGCTTCGCCTGCGGGCAGCGCGGTGCGGGTAAAAAGCGAAGCCGGCGAACACACGGTCGACCTGATCGTGGAAGACGAAGGCAGCGGAATTCCAAAGAGCATCATGGACCGATTGTTCGAACCCTTCTTCACCACCAAGGACCCGGGTGAAGGTACCGGTCTGGGCCTTGCACTGGTCTATTCCATCGTTGAAGAGCATTATGGACAAATCACCATCGACAGCCCGGCTGATGTACAGAGCCAACGCGGCACCCGGATCCGGGTGACTTTACCGCGTCATGTCGAAGCGACGTCCGCTGTGAACTGAGACCGTCGAGAGTATCGAATCAATGCCGCACATTTTGATCGTCGAAGACGAAACAATTATCCGCTCCGCCTTGCGCCGCCTGCTGGAACGCAACCAGTACCAGGTCAGCGAAGCCGGTTCAGTGCAGGAAGCACAAGAACGCTTCACCATTCCCACGTTCGACCTGATCGTCAGTGACCTGCGCCTGCCGGGCGCGCCGGGCACCGAGTTGATCAAGCTGGGCCAGGGCACGCCGGTGCTGATCATGACCAGCTATGCCAGCCTGCGCTCGGCAGTGGACTCGATGAAGATGGGCGCGGTGGACTACATCGCCAAGCCTTTCGATCACGACGAAATGCTCCAGGCCGTCGCGCGCATCCTGCGTGACCGGCAATCGGCGCAAGCCAGCAGCGAACCGGTTGCCGCCAAAGCCGGCAATGGCGCGGCCAAGCCCGGTAGCGACAACAGCAACGGTGAAATCGGCATCATCGGCTCGTGCCCACCGATGCAAGACCTGTATGGCAAGATTCGCAAAGTCGCGCCGACTGACTCCAATGTCCTGATCCAGGGCGAGTCCGGTACCGGTAAGGAGCTGGTGGCGCGAGCCCTGCACAACCTCTCCAAGCGGGCCAAGGCGCCGATGATCTCGGTGAACTGCGCCGCCATTCCGGAAAGCCTGATCGAGTCCGAACTGTTCGGCCACGAGAAGGGTGCGTTCACCGGCGCCAGCGCCGGACGTGCCGGCCTGGTGGAAGCGGCGGACGGCGGCACCTTGTTCCTCGATGAAATCGGTGAGCTGCCACTGGAAGCCCAGGCGCGCCTGCTGCGTGTGTTGCAGGAAGGTGAAATTCGTCGAGTGGGCTCGGTCCAGTCGCAAAAGGTCGATGTGCGCCTGATCGCCGCGACTCACCGAGACCTCAAGAGCCTGGCAAAGATCGGCCAGTTCCGTGAAGACCTGTATTACCGCCTCCACGTGATCGCCCTGAAACTGCCGGCCCTGCGCGAACGTGGCGCGGACGTCAATGAAATCGCCAACGCCTTCCTGGCGCGGCAAAGCGCGCGGATCAACCGTACCGACCTCAAGTTCGCCGCGGACGCCGAGCAAGCCATTCGTCACTACTCGTGGCCGGGTAACGTTCGTGAGCTGGAAAACGCGGTAGAGCGCGCGGTCATCCTGAGCGAGAGCCCCGAGATTTCCGCCGAGCTGCTGGGCATCGACATCGAACTGGGCGACCTGGAAGACGACGAGTTCATCGGCCTGCCCCCACAACAGGGCAACGGCAACGCCGGTAACAACAATCATGAGCCGACCGAAGACCTGTCCCTGGAAGACTACTTCCAGCACTTCGTGCTCGAGCATCAGGACCACATGACCGAGACCGAGCTGGCGCGCAAACTCGGGGTCAGTCGCAAATGCCTGTGGGAACGCCGTCAGCGCCTGGGTATCCCGCGGCGCAAAACCGGGGTGGCCAGCGAAAGCTGAACCCCACCTGTCTCATGTGCGGGTAACACATGATTTTGTGAAAAAACTGTTACCTCAGGTTTTTCACGTAACAGAAGCCGGGGCTTACGGTAACGAAGCCCCGGCTTTTTTTCGCCCCCATTTACCCCTTCGGTTCGCCTAACCCCTTGTTTTACTGGGGTTCGCTAAAGTTGGCACGCACCCTGCTATATGTTTGGTACAAGAACAATAACAAGCAATGCACAAGACAATAAAAATAAGACGTATCGACTCACGCACAATAAAAACAAGACGGCGAGAGGCGCAGCTAACTGATTCTTTTGGAGAGGCGTTGTATTTGGGGCATGCCCCACGACCAGGCCGAGAACAACAAAAAACTGTCTTAAGACAGAGCCTGAACTGGTTGGATCGCAAGATCACTGCAGCACAGCGACCAAAGCAATCCGTTTGCTCTTGGCTCCCGATTGGGAGTGTCATGAAGGAAAGCTTCATGGCGAGGGCACTCAACAAAAACAAGAAGCCCGAAACCAATAACAAAAATGAGCATGCAACTACTTCTTGGGGAGCTTCGGCTCCCCTTGTAGTTTCTGCGATTCGCCCGCCCCGCCTCGCTCCTACACCTCAAATCCGCTGTGTCCTACACCATCCCTCGACTAAATGCTAGAATCCCCGCCCATCATGCGGTCATTCTTCGTTTTGGCCGAACATTCCTTCAAACAGTGCATCCCATGCTGAAGAAGCTGTTCCAGTCATTCCGTACTCCCGTGCGTCGTACGCAACACATCCGCAGCACGCCTGAAGTGCTCAATAGCGGCCAACATTCGCTGCAAAAGGGGCAATTCAGCCGTTACGCGGTGAACATCGTCGAACGCCTGCAGGGCGCCGGTTACCAGGCCTACCTGGTCGGCGGTTGTGTGCGTGACATGCTGCTCGGCATCACGCCGAAAGATTTCGACGTCGCCACCAGCGCCACCCCTGAACAGGTACGTGCCGAATTCCGTAATGCACGGATCATTGGCCGCCGGTTCAAACTGGTGCATATCCACTTTGGCCGCGAAATCATCGAAGTCGCGACCTTCCGCGCCAACCACCCGCAGAACGACGAAGAGGAAGATCAAAATCAATCCTCGCGTAACGAAAGCGGGCGCATCCTGCGCGACAACGTCTACGGCACCCTGGAAGAAGACGCGCAACGCCGCGACTTCACCATCAATGCCCTGTATTACGATCCGGTCAGCGAACGCATTCTCGATTACGCCAACGGCGTGCACGACATTCGCAACCAACTGATCCGCTTGATTGGCGACCCCAAGCAGCGTTACCAGGAAGACCCGGTGCGGATGCTGCGCGCCGTGCGGTTTGCCGCCAAGCTGAATTTCGGCATCGAAAAACACAGTGCCGCGCCCATCCGCGACCTCGCGCCCATGCTGCGCGAGATCCCGTCGGCCCGCTTGTTCGAAGAAGTGCTCAAGCTATTCCTGTCCGGCCACGCGGCCGACACTTTTGAAATGCTGGTCGACCTGCAATTGTTCGATCCACTGTTCCCGGCCAGCGCCGAGGCACTGGAATACAACCCGACCTACACCCACACCCTGATCAGCGAAGCCCTGATCAACACCGACCTGCGCATCAAGCAGAACAAGCCGGTCACCCCGGCGTTCCTGTTTGCCGCCCTGCTTTGGCCCGCTCTGCCGGCGCGCGTATTGCGCCTGCAGGATCGTGGCATGCCGCCGATTCCGGCGATGCAGGAAGCCGCTCACGAGCTGATTGCCGAGCAGTGCCAGCGCATCGCGATCCCGAAACGCTTCACCATGCCGATCCGCGAGATCTGGGACATGCAGGAGCGCCTGCCACGGCGCAGCGGCAAACGCGCCGACCTGCTGCTGGACAATCCGCGCTTCCGCGCCGGCTACGACTTCCTGCTGCTGCGCGAAAGCGCGGGCGAGCAGACCGATGGCCTGGGCGAATGGTGGACCGACTACCAGGATGCCAATGACAGCGAGCGTCGCGACATGATTCGCGACCTCAGTGGCAAGGACGACGGTACCGGCGGCCCACGCAAACGTCGCCGCAGCGGCGGCTCCAAGCGCAAGCGCTCAGCGGACGCTTCGAGCACCACGGGCGAGTAATCCATGGAACGCATCTACATCGGCATGGGCAGCAACCTGGCTGACCCCGCCGAACAGCTGCGCAGCGCCATCGAGGCGCTGGCTCAGTTGCCGCAATCGCAACTGGTCGGGGTTTCTGCCTTCTATCAAAGCGACTCGTTGCTGCCCGGCCAGCCGCGTTATACCAACGCAGTGGCCGCGCTCGACAGCGCTCTGGCACCGCTTGAGCTGCTGGACGCCTTGCAGTCCATCGAAACCGGCCAGGGCCGCGAGCGCCTTGAGCGCTGGGGCCCGCGTACGCTGGACCTGGACATCCTGCTGTTCGGTGACCGCCTGATCGACGAACCTCGCCTGAAAGTCCCGCATTACCATATGCAGGAGCGGGCCTTCGTCCTGTATCCCCTGGCCGAACTGGCGCCCGCCGACCTGCGCCTGGGCGATGGCCGCACACTCGCCGACTTGCTCGCTGCCTGCCCGTTCGTCGGGCTGGAACGCCTGCCGGTAGACTGAGTTGCACCAAAAGATCGCAGCCTTCGGCAGCTCCTACAGGACGGTGATGACCTGTAGGAGCTGCCGAAGGCTGCGATCTTTTGATGTTGGCATTTGCTGAAACGCATCAGTCACCCCGGTAACACCGCGGGCGTAACAATGCGGTAACACACGCAATTGACTTCCCACGTTCTCCTCACGACTATAGGCGTCCCGCTGCCGTCACCACGGCATCAAGGGCGCAATCCAGGCCTTCAAAGCACGACAAAAGACCGTGCGCCTGTATTCAACGAAGAATCACGCGCGTTACTCGCAGTAGTTTCCACAGCGCCTGAATGAGGAACTTTTTCATGCCAGCCATCACCCTGACCACTCTGCAAGGTCTCAAGCAAAAAGGTGAAAAAATCACCATGCTGACCTGCTATGACGCAACCTTCGCCCACGCCTGCAATCAGGCCGGCGTCGAAGTGCTGCTGGTGGGCGACTCACTCGGCATGGTTCTGCAAGGTCACGACAGCACCCTGCCGGTCACCACCGCCGAAATGGCTTACCACGTGGCAGCCGTCAAACGCGGTAACACCGACGCCCTGATCCTTGCCGACTTGCCGTTCATGGCCTACGCCACCACGGAACAGGCCATGACCAACAGCGCCCTGCTGATGCAGGCCGGCGCTCACATGATCAAGGTTGAAGGCGCATTGTGGCTGGCGGACTCGATCCGCCTGTTGGCAGAACGGGGCGTTCCGGTCTGTGCCCACATGGGCCTGACGCCGCAATCGGTGAACATCCTCGGCGGCTACAAGGTCCAGGGTCGCAACGAAAACCAGGCGCGGCAGATGCGTGCCGATGCCATCGCGCTGGAACAGGCCGGCGCGTCGATGCTGCTGCTCGAATGCGTGCCGAGCGAGCTGGCCGAAGAAATCACCCAGGCCGTGGGCATTCCGGTCATCGGGATTGGCGCCGGCCACCGCACCGACGGCCAGGTACTGGTCCTGCACGACATGCTGGGCCTGTCGATTACCGGTCGCGTCCCCAAGTTCGTGAAAAACTTCATGGCCGGCCAGGAAAGCATCCACGCGGCCCTGAGCGCTTACGTCACTGAAGTCAAAGCGGCGACTTTCCCAGGCATCGAACACGGATTCTCTGCATGAACACCGTCAAAACCGTACGCGAACTACGGGCCGCCGTGGCCCGTGCCCGCAGTGAAGGCAAGCGCATCGGCTTTGTGCCGACCATGGGCAACCTGCACAGCGGGCATGTCGCGCTGATCACCAAGGCCACCCAGCGGGTGGATTTCGTGGTCGCGAGCATTTTCGTCAACCCGCTGCAGTTCGGTGCTGGCGAAGACCTCGACAAATACCCGCGCACCCTCGCCGCCGACCAGGAAAAACTGCTCGAAGCCGGTTGCGACCTGCTGTTCGCGCCGACCGTTGAAGAGATGTACCCCGGCGGCATGACCGGCCAGACCCGCGTCAGCGTCCCGCAGCTTTCCGAAGGCCTGTGCGGCGCCAGCCGTCCGGGGCATTTCGAAGGCGTGGCAACGGTGGTCAGCAAGCTGTTCAACATGGTCCAGCCGGACCTGGCGATCTTCGGCCAGAAAGACTTTCAGCAACTGGCGGTCATTCGCGCGCTGGTGCATGACCTGAACATGCCGATCCAGATCATTGGCGAGCCGACGGTGCGGGCGGCCGATGGCCTGGCGCTGTCGTCGCGCAATGGCTTCCTCGACGCAGATCAGCGCGCCGTGGCGCCGGTGGTGTATCGCACGCTGAGCGAGATCGCCGAAGCGATCAAACAAGGCGAGCGCGATTACCCGGCCCTGATCCGTGCCAAGCTGCAACAACTCGAAGCGGCGGGCCTGCGTCCCGACTACCTGGAAATTCGCCATGGGCTGAGCCTGCGCCCGGCCACCCCGGAAGATCGCGACCTGGTGATCCTGGTGGCGGCGTTCCTTGGGACGACGCGCCTGATCGACAACCTGCACCTGAACCTCGACACCCCCGCCTGAAATCCCCCCACGACCGCACCGGTACAAAAAAGTACCGGTCGCAGGTCCGACAAAGCCAAGACAGATCGTCTCTCTGGGTTTACTGTTACCGGTCTGCGCTATTTAATCGTGTGCACGCAGGCTAACCGGGTTACCGCCAGTCAGTGGTCAGGACATTCCGGTATTTTCAGTGTCTTAAAGGCAGTTCAAGTAAAAGGAAACCCGCAGCGATGGCGTATTACCGCACCCCCCACGACGTGACCACCCTGCCCGCCTGGCAGGCGTTGAAAGACCACCGCCAGGCCATGCAGGATTTCAACATGCGCGAGGCCTTCAACGCCGACCCGCAGCGCTTCAATCAATTCACCCTCAGTAGCTGCGGTCTGTTTCTCGACTACTCGAAGAACCTGATCAACGCCCAGACCCGCGACCTGCTGGTGGGCCTGGCCGACGAAGTCGACCTCAAGGGCGCAATCAAATCGCTGTTCGATGGCGAGATCGTCAACGCCTCCGAAGGACGCCCGGCCCTGCACACCGCCCTGCGTCGCCCGGTCGGCGACAAGTTGTCGGTCAACGGCGTCAACGTGATGCCAGAAGTGCACAAAGTGCTGAACCAGATCACCGACCTCGTGGGCCGTATCCACGACGGCCTGTGGCGCGGCTACTCAGAGAAGCCGATCACTGACGTGGTCAACATCGGCATCGGTGGTTCGTTCCTGGGGCCCGAGCTGGTGTCCGAAGCCCTGCTGGCCTATGCCCAGAAAGGTGTGCGTTGCCACTACCTGGCAAACATCGATGGCAGCGAGTTCCACGAACTGGCCATGAAGCTGCGCGCCGAGACCACGCTGTTCATCGTTTCGTCGAAATCCTTCAACACCCTCGAAACGCTGAAAAACGCCCAGGCCGCACGTGCCTGGTACCTGGCCCAGGGTGGCTCGGAAGCCGAACTGCATCGCCACTTCATCGCAGTATCGAGCAACAACGCCGCCGCCGTAGCGTTCGGCATCCGCGAAGAGAACATCTTCCCGATGTGGGACTGGGTCGGCGGGCGTTACTCGCTGTGGTCGGCCATCGGTTTGCCGATCGCCCTGGCCATCGGCATGTCGAACTTCAAGGAACTGCTGTCCGGTGCGTACACCATGGACCAGCACTTCCTGAACACCCCGTTCGACCAGAACATGCCGGTGCTGCTGGCCCTGCTCGGCGTGTGGTACGGCAATTTCTGGGGCGCGCAAAGCCACGCGATCCTGCCGTACGACCACTACCTGCGTAACATCACCAAGCACCTGCAACAGCTGGACATGGAATCCAACGGCAAGAGCGTGCGCCAGGACGGTACGCCCGTCAGCACCGACACCGGTCCGGTGATCTGGGGTGGCGTAGGTTGCAACGGCCAGCACGCTTACCACCAGTTGCTGCACCAGGGCACCCAACTGATCCCGGCCGACTTCATCGTGCCGATCGTCAGCTTCAACCCGGTGGCCGACCACCACCAGTGGCTGTACGCCAACTGCCTGTCGCAAAGCCAGGCGCTGATGCTCGGCAAGACCCTGGCCGAAGCCCAGGCCGAGCTGCGTGACAAAGGCATGAGCGAAGAGCAGGTGCAGAGCCTTGCGCCGCACAAGGTGATCCCGGGCAACCGTCCGAGCAACACCCTGGTGGTCGAGCGCATCAGCCCACGGCGCCTGGGTGCGCTGGTGGCGATGTACGAGCACAAAGTCTTCGTGCAAAGCGTGATCTGGGGCATCAATGCCTTCGACCAATGGGGTGTGGAGCTGGGCAAGGAACTGGGCAAAGGCGTCTACAACCGCCTGGTCGGCAGCGAAGAAACCCCGGCTGACGACGCGTCCACCCAGGGCTTGATCAACTACTTCCGCGGACGTCACCGCGGCTGATTTGACGCTTGTACTAACCTTTGTAGGAGCTGGCTTGCCAGCGAAGACGGTATATCAGGCAATACTTATGTCGACTGATACACCGCTTTCGCTGGCAAGCCAGCTCCTACGAGGGTCGCGCAGCTCCCCTCTTCGCCACAACAAGAAGAAGGAACCGTCATGTTCGATATCAGCACGTTCCCTAAAGCCGATGCCGTGCGCCGGGCTGCACAACTGAGTCAGGACGACTATCACCGCCTGTACCGCGAATCCATCGAACACCCCAGCACCTTCTGGGCCGAACAAGCCACCCGCTTCCTCGACTGGAGCACACCGTGGCAAACCGTCCAGCGCTACGACCTGAAGACCGGTGAAGCCCACTGGTTTGCCGGCGCAAAACTGAACGTCAGCTTCAACTGCATTGACCGTCACCTGGCCAAGCGCGGCGATCAAACCGCGATCATCTGGGAAGGCGACGACCCCGCCGAATCCACCCAGATCACTTACAAGAAACTGCACCATTACGTCTGCCGCCTGGCCAACGTGCTCAAAAGTCGTGGCGTGAAGAAAGGCGACCGGGTGTGCATCTACATGCCGATGATCCCCGAAGCGGCCTACGCCATGCTCGCCTGCACACGCATCGGCGCGGTGCATTCGGTGGTGTTCGGCGGGTTCTCGCCGGATTCGCTGCGCGACCGGATCCTCGACGCCGACTGCCGCACAGTGATCACTGCCGATGAAGGCGTGCGCGGCGGCAAATTCGTGCCACTCAAGCACAATGTCGACAAGGCGCTGCAAAGCTGCCCGGATGTCAGCACCGTGGTCGTGGTCGAACGAACCCAGAACCCGGTGAACTGGGTCGAGGGCCGGGACCTCTGGTATCACCAGGCGCTACGCGACGTAGGCGACGACTGCCCGCCTGAGCCGATGGACGCCGAAGACCCGCTGTTCATCCTCTACACCTCCGGCAGCACCGGCAAACCCAAAGGCGTGCTGCACACCACCGGGGGCTACCTGCTGCAAGCGGCCATGACCTTCAAATACGTGCTGGACTACCGCGACGGTGAAGTGTTCTGGTGCACCGCCGACGTCGGCTGGGTCACCGGCCACAGCTACATCGTCTACGGCCCCCTGGCCAATGGCGCCACCACCCTGATCTTCGAAGGCGTGCCGAGCTACCCGAGCACCTCGCGGTACTGGCAGGTGATCGACAAGCACAAGGTGAACATTTTCTACACCGCCCCCACCGCGTTGCGCGCGCTGATGCGCGAAGGCGCAGAACCGTTGAAGGAATCGTCTCGCGCCAGCCTCAGATTACTCGGCACTGTCGGTGAGCCGATCAACCCGGAAGCCTGGGAGTGGTACTTCAATGTCGTCGGCGAACAGCGCTGCCCGATTGTCGATACCTGGTGGCAGACCGAAACCGGCGGCATCATGCTCAGCCCGCTGGTCAGTGCGCAACGGATCAAACCGGGCTGCGCGACGCAGCCGATGTTCGGCGTACAACCGGTGCTCCTGGACGAGCATGGCAAGGAAATCAAAGGCGCCGGCAGCGGCGTGCTGGCGATCAAATCCAGCTGGCCGGCGCAGATCCGCAGCGTCTATGGCGACCCGCAACGCATGGTCGACACCTACTTCAAGCCCTACCCCGGCTACTACTTCACCGGCGATGGCGCCCGCCGCGACGAAGATGGCGACTACTGGATCACCGGGCGCATCGACGATGTCATCAACGTCTCCGGGCACCGCATCGGCACCGCCGAAGTGGAGAGCGCCCTGGTCCTGCACGACAACATCGCCGAAGCCGCCGTGGTCGGTTACCCGCATGACGTCAAGGGCCAGGGCATCTACGCCTTCGTCACCCCCATGAACGGCGTCGAGCAAAATGAAGAACTGAAAAAAGCCCTGCTCGCCCACGTCAGCAAGGAAATCGGCAGCTTCGCCAAGCCCGACCTGATCCAGTGGGCGCCGGCCTTGCCGAAAACCCGTTCAGGCAAGATCATGCGGCGCATTCTGCGCAAGATCGCCTGCAACGAACTGGACAGCCTGGGCGACACCTCGACCCTGGCCGATCCGAGCGTGGTCCAGGGCCTGATCGACAAGCGCCTGAATCAATAACGTACTACCGCCTCCTGTAGGAGCTGCCGCAGGCTGCGATCTTTTGACGTTGCCTTCAGGATCAAAAGATCGCAGCCTGCGGCAGCTCCAACAGTCAACCACCGGGACACCATGGAATTCATCCGCAATCGCATCGAAACCCAGATCATGAGCCTGACCGGCCTGTCCCTGGGCAAACTCGACCTGGAAAACCCCAAGGGCGACCCCGGGCTGTTCGGGCCCGACTCGGTGAGCTGGCAAGTCCACGGCGACTTCAGCAGCATGTTGATCGGCGGCATCAGCGCCCTGATGTTGCAGGCCCTGCACCCGCTGGCCATGGCGGGTGTGTGGGACCATTCGAACTTTCGCGAGGACATGCTCGGTCGCCTGCGTCGCACCGGGCAATTCATTTCCGGCACCACCTTTGGCTCACGACAGGACGCCGACTGGCTGATCGAAAAAGTGCGCACCATCCACCTGCAAGTCACAGGCACCGCACCCGATGGCCGGCCCTATGCCGCCAGCGACCCCGATCTGCTGACCTGGGTGCATGTGGCGGAGGTCAGCAACTTCCTCGCCGCGCATTTGCGTTATCGCAATCCACACCTGTCCCTGGCCGATCAGGATCGTTATTACGCAGAGATCGCGCTGGTGGCCGAACGTCTGGGCGCCCGTGACGTGCCGCGCTCGCGGCAGGAGATTGCCGCTTATCTTGAGCGCATTCGCCCGCAGCTGCTGTGCGACGAACGCAGTCGGGAAGTGCTGCGATTGCTGTTGAACGCCCCCTCCCCCAGCCGTCTGGCCAAGCCATTCGGCGGTTTGATGATGCAGGCCGGGATCGATCTGCTGCCGGACTGGGCCAGTGACATGCTTGGCGTGCACCAAGGCCCGCTGCAACGCAAATTGATCCGCGCCAGCGTCAACCGCAGTGCGCCGATGCTGCGCTGGGCGGTGCGCAATGGCTCGGTACATCGTGCGAAAAGACGGATGGGACTGTAGGAGCGAGGCTTGCCCGCGAAGAACGATAATGCGGTATTTCAGCAAGCCCAAGCTGCTAAACTCCCGCGCCCAATTCCACCTGCAAGGCGCCCGGCATGTCCTCCTTGAATCAGGCGCTGCGCGCCGCCCTTGAACATCGTCAGGATCTGCTGGCCGAACTGCACAGCCAGGGCACCGACTGCTATCGCCTGTTCCATGGCAGCCAGGAAGGCGCCGGCGGCCTGACCATCGACCGCTACGGCCCGCAACTGATGGTGCAGAGTTTCCACCAGTCGCTCGACCGCGAAGCGTTGCTGCAACTGCACGAAATGGTCAATCAACACCTGGGGTTTGAAACCCTGCTGGTCTACAACGACCGCTCCCGTGGTAACTCGCGCATCGACCGCGAAGACACTGTCTACCGTGCCGACGAAGCCGCGCTGCAAGACCTGGTGGGCCACGAGTGGGGCCTCAATTATCGGGTGCGCGGGCGCCACGCCGGGCAGGACCCGCTGTTGTTTCTCGACCTGCGCAACACCCGTGGCTGGGTCAAGGACCACAGCAAAAACAAAAGCGTACTGAACCTGTTCGCCTACACCTGCGGGGTCGGCCTCAGTGCCGCAGCCGGGGGGGCCAGCGAGGTGTGCAACCTGGACTTCGCCGAAGGCAACCTGGCGGTCGGTCGCGAGAATGGCTTGCTCAACCCGCAATTGCCGACCATGCAATTCATCCAGTCCGACTACTTCCCGGCCATTCGCCAGTTGGCCGGCCTGCCCATCAGCCAGCGTCGCGGGCAGAAACTGCCGAGCTATCAACGCCTGGAACAGCGTCAGTATGACCTGGTGCTGCTCGATCCACCGGCCTGGGCCAAGAGTGCTTTCGGTACCGTCGACCTGCTGCGCGACTATCAGAGCCTGCTCAAGCCGGCAGTCCTGACCACCGCTGACAACGGCGTGCTGATCTGCTGCAACAACCTGGCAAAAGTCAGCATGGACGACTGGCGCGAGCAGGTTTTGCGTTGCGCCGAGAAAGCCGGCCGGCCGGTCCGGGAGTGGACGGTGATGAAACCAGGCGGCGATTTCCCGTCGATGGACCAGCAGCCACCCCTGAAAACCCTGATTCTGCAGTTCTGAAAGTAGCCGTTGTTTTCCGAAAAATCCCGCAGGATGTGAGGACTTCGGAACCGAAATCGCGTGCCATACTCCAAGGCACTCCGATCCAGACAGATGAAGCCGCACATGTACAAAGGATTGATTCGCGCCATCGGCGCCTTGTTGACTGCTCTGGCGCTCTACAGTCTGCTGGGCTTTCTGATTTTGCCGGGCATCGCGTTGCGCGTTGCCAACCAACAACTGGCCCACTACGCCACGACGCCCGCCACCCTCCAGCGTATTGAACTCAACCCGTTCAGCCTTGAAGTGACCCTTTGGGGCCTGAACATCGGCGAGCCCGGCAAAGAGCAGGTCGGCTTCGAACGCCTGTACGCCAACCTGCAGCTCGACAGCCTCTGGACCAACGCGCTGCACCTGTCGGAAATCGAACTGGAAAAATCCAAGACCGAAATCCTCTTCGGCAAGGACGGCAAACTCAATCTGCGCGGGCTGTTCAAACTGCCAGCGAGCGAACCCACGCCGGCCGATCCGAACGCCAAGCCGTTCCCGCTGCGCATAGACCGGATCAAACTGGCGGGCGGCGCCTTGCACTTCAAGGATGAGCGCCCCAGCGAACCGATCGAATTTCTCTACGACAAACTCGACTTCGAACTGAAAAACCTCAGCACCTTGCCCGAAGACAGCGCCGACATGGAACTGGTCGCTATTGGCCCCAACGGTGGCCAGGTCGACTGGACCGGCAACTTCAGCCTCATTCCGTTCGCCTCTGAAGGCAAGCTGAAAATTACCGACGGCAAGATGAAAGCCTTTTGGCCCTATGTGCGCGACGCCGTGCCCCTGGACCTCGAAAGCGGGGTGATGAGCCTCAGTACCGACTACAAACTCAGCCTGGCCAAGCAGACCGAACTGCTGCTGAACAACCTCGCAGTCAGCGTCGCACCCTTCGCGATCAAGGCCCCGGACGGACGGCCGCTGGCGAAGCTCGAGCGTCTGGACATCAGCGAAACCACGGTGGACCTGGCCAAACAGCAAGTGGTGGTCGGCAAGATCCGCAGCCAAAAGCTGGAAACCTGGGCCGCACTGGAAGCCGATGGCCAGCTCGACTGGCAGAAACTGTTCGCCAGCCAACCGTCAAAACCGGCGGCCAAGGCCAACGCCGAACCGCCGAGCACCCCGGCGGCCGCCGATTCGCCGAAACCCGAACCGGCAGAGCCTGGCAAACCCTGGCAAGTGCTGCTCACCGATGTGCAATTGCGCGATTACAAAGTGCATCTGGCGGACCGCAAGGCGCAACCGCCGGTGGAAGTAGAGCTGAGCCCGCTGAATCTCGACTTGCAGAAGTTCGACAGCCTCAATGGCTCGCCCTTCGCCCTCAAGCTCGACACCGGCGTGGGCAAGCAGGGCAAGCTCACGGCCGATGGCGAGGTCAACCTGGCGCCTGTCAGCGCCAGGCTCAACGTACAGACCAAGGACATTGACCTGCGTGTCGCCCAGTCCTACATCAGCCCGTTCATTCGCCTGGAGCTGCGCAGCGGCATGCTCGGCAGCGACCTGGCGGTCAACCTGAAAAGCACCGAGCCGCTGGCCCTCAGCGTCACCGGTCGCGCTCAGGTCGATCAGCTGCACACCCTCGACACCCTCAAGACCCGCGACTTTCTCAAGTGGCAACAGTTGGTGGTCGAAGGCCTCAACTACCAGCACGGCGACAGCCTGTCGATCGACAAGGTCAACCTGCTGCAACCCTATGCGCGTTTCATGATCAACGATGACCGCACCACCAACATCGACGATCTGCTGATCCCGCAACCGCCCGAGTCCGCGACCAAGCCTGCCGCCGCCAGAACCGCCAGCAAGGACAAGCCCCTGGGCATCCATATCGGCGGCATTGCCATCAACGACGGTTCGGCGAACTTCGCCGACTTCAGCCTGACCCCGAACTTCGCCACCGCCATCCAGCAGCTCAACGGTTCGATCGGCACCATCGACAGCCGCCAGGCGAAACCGGCCAGTGTCGATATCAAGGGCAAGGTCGACCGCTACGCACCGGTGACCATCAAGGGCGCGGTCAACCCGTTCGACCCGATGGCCAGCCTCGACATCGCCACCAGCTTCAAACGCGTGGAACTGACCACGCTGACCCCCTACTCCGGCAAGTTCGCCGGTTATCGCATCCGCAAAGGCCGACTCAACCTCGACCTGCACTACGTGATCACCAAAGGCCAGCTCAAGGCTGAAAACAAGGTAGTGGTCGAGCAGTTGCAACTGGGCGAAAAAGTCGACAGCCCGGATGCCGTGAGCCTGCCGCTGAAACTGGCGATCGCCCTGCTCAAGGACGTCGACGGCAAGATTTCCATCGAACTGCCGGTGACCGGCGACCTCAACAATCCGCAGTTCAGCGTGATGCCGATTGTCTGGCAAACCCTGCGCAACCTGATCGTCAAGGCTGCCGCCGCGCCGTTCAAACTCATTGGTGGCCTGGTGGCCGGTGGTGGCTCGGAGGACCTGGGTACCGTGTCATTCGCGCCGGGCTCGAGCGACCTGAGCAAGGACGCCGAAGCGGCATTGGTCAAACTGTCCCAGGCCCTCAAGGAACGCCCGACCCTGCGCCTGGAAATCGAAGGCACCGCTGCCAAGAGCAGTGATGGCCCGCTGCTCGCCGAGCAACGCCTGGAACGGGAATATCAGTACAACTACTACAAGATGCTCCAGCGCCGCGGCGACAAGGTGCCGGCGAAGGCGAATCTGCTGGAGGTGCCGGACAGCGAGAAAGGTCCGCTGCTCGAAGGGATCTACCGCACTCGCCTGAAGGTCCAGCCGCCCGCCGAATGGAAAGACCTGGGCAAGGAAGAACGCACGGCGAAAATGCGTGCGGACGTGATCCAGTTCTGGAGCTCCAGCGAAGTGCTGTTGCGTGAGCTGGGCCAGGAACGCGCCAGCAGCATCAAGGATTATCTGGTCGACAAGGGTCAGCTCGCGGACGACCGGGTGTACTTCATCGACGCCCAGTTGGGCGAAGCGGAAAAGGACGGCAAGGTGGTCACCCCAATGCACCTGGACGCCGAATAATCGGCAAACACTGCAATTAAACAACACACATACCAATGTGGGAGCCAGCCTGCTGGCGATAGAGGGGTGACAGTCAACATAGGTGTTGAATGTTACATCGCTATCGCCAGCAGGCTAGCTCCCACAGTTGTTTTGCCTGGACTGAAATAGAACAGGCCCCGACACGAATGCCGGGGCTGGATGCTGGATGCCGAGTGATAGACAAACGCTGCAATTGAACACCACACATCCCATTGTGGGAGCCAGCCTGCTGGCGATAGCGCTGTAACAGTCAACATAGGCGTTGAATGTCACACCGCTATCGCCAGCAGGGTAGCTCCCACAGTTGTTTTGCCTGGTCCTAAATAGAACAGGCTCCGACACGAATGCCAGGGACTGGATAATGGACGCCGAGTGATAGACAAACGCTGCAATTGAACACCACACATCCCAATGTGGGAGCCAGCCTGCTGGCGATAGCGCTGTAACAGTCAACATAGGCGTTGAATGTCACACCGCTATCACCAGCAGGCTAGCTCCCACAGCTGTTTTGCCTGGACTGAAATAGAACAGGCCCCGACACGAATGCTGGGGCTGGATGCTGGATGCCGAGTGATAGACAAACGCTGCAATTGAACACCACACATCCCAATGTGGGAGCCAGCCTGCTGGCGATAGCGCTGTGACAGTCAACATAGGCGTTGAATGTCACACCGCTATCGCCAGCAGGCTAGCTCCCACAGTTGTTTTGCCTGGTCCTAAATAGAACAGGCCCCGACACGAATGCCGGGGCCTGTAATGGCCACATCCCTGTGGCCGGTCGCATGAACTTCTCAGTTGCGGCAGACGTATGACTCGGCCCGCCTACCGCGCCTTCTCCCAGTCCAGGCGAGAAGTCTTGCCTTACTCGGCTTTCAGGCCGTCAGCGGAGACCGCCTTGACGCCTTTGATTTTCTTGGTGATAGCCACTGCGGTGGTTTTCTGGGCATCCGTTACCGCAACGGTGGACGACAGAGACACAACACCTTTGTTGGTTTCCACTTTGATGTCGGTGCCGGGAATGCCTTTTTCGGTGACCAGGTCCGATTTGACTTTGGTAGTGATCCAGGTATCGGAAACATCCTCTTTCGCTTCGGTGACTTCACCGGCGGCCAGCATCATGGGTGCTTGTGTGGCCTGAGTCTGGGCAAATGCAGCGTTGGCCATGGTCAGGGTCAGCGCGGTAGCAGTAGCGGCAGCGATAGCGAACTTCTTCATACGAGTAACTCCTGTTTTTCTGGAAAATCTGCTGATTGTCTTTTCAGCAGGCTTACCGGAGATATTGCGAACGCTGTGCCAACTTTGAAACAGATGCAAATACCATATAAATCAACAACTTATAAAATCAGCGATTTCTCGAAATCATGCAAAATGCATGAGTTGGAAATTCTCTACATGCAAGTTGCGGGTTTTGAGTAAGGCCTAAGGCCATGAATTGTCGGAAGTTTTCTCAAATACTCGGTAGCCCTGAACGTCGAACAAAAAATACCCCGCACAGGCGGGGTATCAGGCAATAAATGAATGGATCAGGCTTTCGGGGCAACCCCCGTGCAGCCTTTCGGCGCGTACTCCTGGTCGACGGTGGTGGCACAGGTCCAGCCTGCCACCGTACGCGAAAGGGTGATGGTTTTATTCAGCACCTGAGCCGGCGCGTTAAGGATCGTGCAACCGATAGTCCCGGAACCATCAGTGGCTTTACCGCTGGCCGAGGTCGTGCAGTTGGACGTTAATGCAGCGCCGCCGACATTGGACAAATCAGGGTCGTCGCCTTGATTGATCACATCCTCGAACGCCACCTTCAACGCCGATATCTCGGCCAGCCCCGCCGTCACCTTGGCCCGCGCCTGGTACTTGGAGTAAGCCGGTATCGCAAACGTCGCCAGAATCCCGATGATCGCCACCACGATCAGCAGCTCGATCAGGGTAAAACCTTTTTGATTGTTCAAGGACAGCCTCCATGCATGAGTCGAAATCTCATGATCTGCACCTGCAGCAGCACAGCCCATGCCAAGCCCGGCGCGCCCTGTTCTCGGGGGTGCGCGATCGCGACGAGGCACCTTCCCACCCCCAGGAACCGCACTATCTGACACTTTTCGTCACCTCGACAGCGCTGTTTGGTTCCACCGATTGACTAGGCTATAAGTCGTTTCCCGAGGAACGCATCGGCACATTCACGATCTATGAGCCGGTCGGCTTGCGATCAACGCATCGGCGGTTACAAAGGGCTGAACATGGCAGTCAAGGCAGCAAGCACCAGCGTGTACAGCTGGGAAGGCACAGACAGGAAAGGCGCGAAGGTGACGGGCGAGCTGAGCGGCCAGAACCCGGCACTGATCAAGGCGCAATTGCGCAAGCAAGGCATCAATCCCGGCAAGGTGCGCAGGAAATCCACGTCGATGTTCAAGCTGGGCAAACGCATCACGCCCCAGGACATTGCCCTTTTTACCCGGCAGATGGCGACCATGATGAAAGCCGGCGTGCCGTTGTTGCATTCCTTCGACATCATCGGTGAAGGCTTCGACAACCCGGCCATGCGCAAGCTGATCGACGAGGTGAAACAGGACGTGGCGGCAGGCAACAGCTTCGCCACGGCCCTGCGCAAGAAGCCGCAATACTTCGATGAGTTGTACTGCAACCTGGTGGACGCCGGGGAACAGGCCGGCGCGCTGGACACCCTGCTGGAACGGGTGGCGACCTACAAGGAAAAAAGCGAAAGCCTCAAGGCGAAGATCAAGAAAGCCATGACCTACCCGCTGATCGTCGTGTGCGTGGCGATCATCGTGAGCGCTATCCTGCTGATCAAGGTGGTGCCGCAGTTCGAGTCGGTATTCAAGGGTTTTGGCGCTGAACTGCCGGCCTTCACGCTGATGGTCATCGACCTGTCGCAATGGCTGCAGGCGTGGTGGTGGATGCTGCTGGGCGCACTCAGCGCGGGCGCTTTCGCTGTGCGCCACGCGCTGAAAACCTCGCAGGGTTTTCGCGACCGCATGGATACCTGGCTGCTGAAACTGCCGCTGGCAGGTACCTTGATGTACAAGTCCGCCGTGGCCCGGTTCGCCCGCACGCTGTCGACCACCTTCGCTGCCGGTGTGCCACTGGTGGAAGCCCTGGAGTCTGTGGCCGGCGCCACTGGCAACATCGTGTTCAAACGCGCGGTGCTGCGTATCCGGCAGGACGTTGCGACGGGCATGCAGCTGAATTTCTCCATGCGTACGACCGGTATTTTTCCCAATATGGCCATTTCGATGACCGCCATTGGCGAGGAGTCTGGCGCACTCGACGACATGCTCGACAAGGTCGCCGGTTTCTACGAGGACGAGGTCGACAATCTGGTCGACAATCTCACCAGCCTGATGGAACCGTTCATCATGGTGGTGCTGGGTGTTATTGTCGGCGGCCTGGTGGTTGCAATGTACCTGCCCATCTTCCAACTCGGCTCAGCGATCTGACATGCCCTTGAACGAAATCCTGATCCACTTCCCGCTGGCTTTCGTCGTCATCGCCGGGGTAGTCGGCCTGCTGGTTGGCAGCTTCCTCAACGTACTGGTCTGGCGCCTGCCGAAAATGCTCGAACGCGAGTGGCGCGTGCAGGCCCACGACATCCTCGGCCTGCCCGGCGAAACGCCGCTGCCGACCTTCAATCTGATGTTGCCCCACTCCCAGTGCCCACACTGCGGCCATCGGATTCGTGCCTGGGAAAACATTCCGGTATTGAGCTTTCTGTTCCTGCGCGGGCGCTGTTCGGCCTGTGCGACGCCGATCAGCAAACGTTATCCTTTGACCGAACTGGCCTGCGCGCTGCTGTCGGCGTTCATTGCCTGGCACTTCGGGTTCGGCTGGCAAGCCGGCATGGCGATGCTCCTGACCTGGGGCCTGCTGGCCATGAGCCTGATCGACGCCGAGCATCAAATGCTGCCGGATGTGCTGGTGCTGCCGCTGATGTGGCTCGGGCTGATCGTCAACAGCCTCGAGCTGTTCGTGTCATTGCCCGAGGCGTTGTGGGGCGCCATTGCCGGCTACATGACGCTGTGGACGGTGTTCTGGGTGTTCAAGCTGGTCACCGGCAAGGACGGCATGGGTCATGGCGACTTCAAGCTGCTGGCGATGTTTGGCGCCTGGGGCGGTTGGCAGATCCTGCCGCTGACGATCGTCCTGTCGTCCGTGGTGGGTGCGATCATCGGCGTGATTTACCTGCGCCTGCGCAAGGCGCAAACATCGACGCCAATCCCTTTCGGCCCCTATCTGGCCATTGCCGGCTGGATTGCCTTGCTCTGGGGTGGTCAAATAACCGACTTCTATTGGCAGTTTGTCGGTCTGAAATGAATACCCCTGTGGAAAAACCCTGGATTCTCGGCTTGACCGGCGGCATCGGCAGCGGCAAAAGCGCGGCGGCCCAACACTTCATCGACCTGGGCGTGCACGCGGTCGATGCCGACCATGCCGCTCGCTGGGTGGTGGAGCCCGGTCGGCCGGCGCTGGCGAAGATTGCCGAACACTTCGGTCCCGGCGTGTTACAAGACGACGGACAACTGGACCGCGCCGCGTTGCGCAAACTGATCTTCGAAGTACCGGAGCAACGCCTCTGGCTCGAAGCCTTGTTGCATCCGCTGATCGCCGAAGAGATTGCCCATCACCTGGCGCTGGCAAAATCACCTTACGCGATCCTGGTTTCGCCGCTGTTGATCGAGTCTGGCCAGTACGCCATGACCCAGCGGGTGCTGGTGATCGATGCCCCCGAACAGTTGCAGATCGAACGCACCCTGCGGCGTGACCAGACCAGCGAACAGCAGGTCCAGGCGATTCTCAAGGCCCAGTCCAGCCGCCAGGATCGCGTAAGCCATGCCGACGACGTGGTGGTCAACGACCGCGACCTCGCCTGGCTGCACAGCGAGGTCGAACGCCTGCATCACTTTTACCTTACTTTGCGTGGAGGCCAGTCATGAGCCAGATCCCAACCGTCGAATGCCCAACCTGCGGTGCCCCTGTCGAATGGAGCCCCGAGAGCAAGTTCCGGCCGTTCTGTTCCGACCGTTGCAAATTGATCGACCTGGGCGCCTGGGCGTCGGAAGAGCACAAGATTCCGGTGGCCCCGGATGCCGAGGACGAGCTGTTCAGCGGCGATTTCGACCCGCGTCACTGATTACGCGCATCGCAGGGCCTGACTCGCGGCAGAAATCGACGAGATGAACCAGGCCCTGACGTCGCCTCCCGGGGTATTGACACCCAAAATCCATCATGCTAGCGAGTGCTATACTTCTTTCAAATTGCACGACGTGTGCAACGTTCCCCACGGGTACAGGCTGCAGGACAGAGGAGGTCCAGAGCAAACACGAGATGGGAGGTGTGGCATGAATCGGCACTATTACATCAGTGACAACCTCAACGATCTTGAAACCGTTGAAAATGAGCTGGAAGCCAGCGGCATCAATTCCGAACAAATTCATGTGCTCAGTGAAAAGATTGCCGATGTTGAAGAACATCACCTCCACGAGATCAGCTCGTTGATGGAACAGGATACCGTTCACTCCGGGGAGATTGGTGCGCTGGTCGGTGTGCCACTGGCAGCACTGGTCCTGGGTGGCGCCTGGTGGATGGGCTGGACTGAATCCGCCGCAGGCTGGATGCCGTTTGTCTTCCTGGCCATTGTCATTTTGGGCTTCAGCATCTGGGAAGGCGGTTTTTTTGGGTTCCAGGTGCCGAACACCCACTTCCGCAATTTCAAGCAGGCGGTACAAGAAGGCAAACATATTTTCTTTGTGGATGTCGAGCCGAATCAGGAACCGCTATTGGACCAGGTCATCGGCCATCATCCCAATCTGACGATCGCCGGCACGGGAGCGGCAGCTCCCCACTGGACAGTCGCCTGGCAGCACAAATGGCATCAGTTCAAGCGAGTGATATCGGGTTAGCGCCTGGAGACTGAGGGTCATCCGACAGCGGTTCATTGGCCAAAGAAAATGACCCGGCTGAGGAAAACATAGTCCGCCTCGGTGGCCATCAGTCCGATCAGCACCAACAAACACAGGGGCGGAACCAATATGGCGTAGACCATGGCTAACCGTTCCCAGGCCAGATGCATGAAGATGGAGACAATCAAGCCTGCCTTCAGCAACATGAACGTGATAATCAGCGACCACCTGAGGTAGCCGTGGAATTGGAAATAGTCGACCAGGTACGACAGGGTACTGAGGAGGAATAACAGTCCCCAGATCTTGAGATACAGGCTGATCGGATGTTGCTGACCCTGAGCATGTGCCATCACCCGCGCTCCTCTACCACAAATAGAAGAAAGCAAAAATAAACACCCACACCAAATCCACGAAGTGCCAATAAAGCCCGGCTATCTCGACGTTCTGATAGTTTCCGGAGTGCTCATAGTCTCCCCGCCATACTTTCATCGCCACAATGCTCAGGTAAATCGCGCCGATTGACACATGCAGGCCGTGGAAACCGGTAATCATGAAAAAGCTGGCACCAAATTGCGCCGCCCCCATGGGGTTCCCCCAGGGACGCACCCCCTCTGAGATGAGCTTGCTCCATTCAAAGGCCTGCATGCCGACGAAGGTCACACCCAAGGCAGCCGTCGCCAGCATCAGTGCTGTGGTTTTCGCGCGATCGCGGCGATAGGCGTAATTGACAGCCATGGCCATCGTGCCGCTGCTACTGATCAGTACAAAAGTCATGATGGCGATCAGAATCAGCGGGATTTCCTTACCGCCGATCGTCAATGCAAACACTTCGCTGGGATTTGGCCAGAGGTCGGTGATGGTCATGCGTACCGACATGTAGCCGGTGAGAAAACAGGTGAATACAAACGTATCGCTGAGCAGGAATATCCACATCATCGCCTTGCCCCAAGGCACCTGCTTGAACGCCTCTCTATCGGAGGACCAGTCGCTGGCGATGCCCTCCCATCCCGGTGCAGGTGGCGAGCCTGGTGGATTGGATGAGCCGGAGCCGGCTGGGGCTTGTGGATGCGATGCCATGGTTTTTCACCTCAGGCCGCAGAGCCTGGCGATGGCTTCATAGGTTTCTGGCGTGCTGGTCAGCAGCGCGAATAGCACGAACCAAAGACCCAACAGGTAATGCCAATAGATGGCACAGAGCTCTACGCTGGCGCGCAGTTGCGGCAACGGCACGCGATGCAGGAATTTAGCGACGATCATGCCCCAGGCTATCAATCCGCCCAGCAGGTGAAGCCCATGAAGGCCGGTCAACAGGTAGAAGAAACTGTTGGCCGGATTGCTGGCGACAAAGTAGCCCCAGGCGACAAACTGCTGCCAGACCCAGAGTTGTCCCGCCAGAAAGGCAATGGCAAACACGCCCGCCACGACGAAACCGATAACCGTGGCGTCCAGTCGAACCTGTCGGGCCGCCATACGCGACCACTGCAGTGCGATGCAACTGAACACTAGAAACGCCGAATTCAGCCAGAGTTGCCATGGATTGGCCAGCGGCGCCAGGGGCTCTGTCAGGGGTAGCCAGTCGACCATCTGGGAGCGGGCGATAAAGGCGATCAGGAAGAGAAAGAATAACGAGCTGACCACGGCCAGAAACAAGCGCAGGCCTGTTTTTGCGATTCGGCTTCTATCGGCACCCTCGGCCTGAATACCTTCAGGATCGCGATTCCAACCGCCTGCAGGGTCACCGTCATCCGCGTTTCTCAATAGCAATCTGTTCATGGTTTAACGTCCGCTATTCGGGTTCCGGCACTGAGTTGGCGCATTTGCTCCAACTCCTCGGCAGACACCGTTTGCGCAACGAAATCCTGTTCTATGCCCGGCACACTGTAGTCATAGGCCCAGCGATGCACGACCGGCAACTTCTCTCCCCAGTTACCGTGTTTCGGTGGAGTGTTCGGTGTTTGCCATTCCAGGCTGGCCGCGCCCCAGGGGTTACCGCCTGCGGGTTTGCCTTTGAATACACTCCAGGCCAGGTTGAACAGGAACAGCAGCTGGGAAACACCGACAGTCAATGCGACCACCGTAATGAAGGCATTCAACTCTTGCGCCGACTGTGGAATGAACGCGTAGTTGTCGTAGGCGTAGTAGCGGCGAGGCATGCCCTGGAAGCCCAGATAGTGCATGGGGAAGAAGATGGCGTAGGTGCCCAGGAAGGTAATCCAGAAGTGCAGCTTGCCCAGGGTGTCGTTCAACATGCGCCCGGTCACTTTCGGGAACCAATGATAAATGCCGCCGAACACCACCAGGACCGGTGCGACGCCCATGACCATATGAAAATGGGCGACGACGAAATAGGTGTCCGAGAGCGGAATATCCACAATCACATTGCCGAGAAACAGCCCGGTCAGACCGCCCACCAGGAAGGTGACGATAAAGGCCAGGGCAAACAGCATCGGCACGGTCAGATGGATGTCGCCCTGCCACAGGGTCAGGACCCAGTTGTAGACTTTCAGAGCGGTTGGCACCGCGATGATCAAGGTGGTGACGGCGAAGAAAAAACCGAAATACGGGTTCATTCCGCTGACATACATATGGTGCGCCCAGACCACAAAGCTCAGTACGCCAATCGCAATAATGGCCCACACCATCATGCGGTAGCCAAAGATGTTTTTACGCGCATGCGTACTGATCAGGTCGGAGACCAGGCCAAATGCAGGGAGCGCAACGATATAGACTTCCGGGTGGCCAAAGAACCAGAACAGGTGCTGGAACAATATCGGGCTGCCACCCTGGTGATCGAGCTGCTGTCCCAGCGAGATCATCGCCGGCATGAAAAAACTGGTGCCCAACAGTTTGTCGAACAGCATCATGACCGCACTGACAAACAACGCTGGGAAAGCCAGCAAGGCCATGATCGAGGCCATGAAGATGCCCCATACCGAGAGCGGCATGCGAAACAACGTCATGCCGTGCGTACGCGCCTGCAACACCGTGGTGACGTAGTTCAATCCGCCCATGGTGGCGGCGACAATGAAAATCGCCAGCGAGACGAGCATCAGCACGATGCCCCACTCGACCCCAGGCGTCCCCTGGGTAATGGACTGTGGCGGATAGAGCGTCCAGCCCGAACCGGTGGGGCCGCCGGGGACAAAAAAACCGGCGAGCAACACCAGTACCGCGAGCAGATAGAACCAGTAACTCAGCATGTTGACATAGGGGAAGACCATGTCGCGTGCGCCCACCATCAGTGGGATCAGATAATTGCCGAAGCCCCCGAGAAACAAGGCCGTCAGCAAGTAAATGACCATGATCATGCCGTGCATGGTCATCGCCTGATAGTAAGCACTGGCGTCCATGAACGCCAAACTGCCGGGGAAGCCTATCTGTATGCGCATCAAGCCAGACAACACCACGGCGATAACCCCCACGAACAACGCCGTCAGGGAGTATTGAATGGCGATGACCTTGTGGTCCTGGCTCCAGATGTATCTGGTCAGGAAACTCTTGGGCTCGTGCAGTGCCTCTGTTTCGGCTTGCTCCGCATAGGCCATCACGTCATCCTCCTGCCGAAGTTTGCGTGTATTTCTGGCTGCTTTACGGCGACTTCCCTGGCTCAGCCTTGTTCGCGTCAGCGTCGGCATTCGCTTTTGATTTGATGAAAGCGATCAGCGCGTTCAAGTCCTGATCACTCGGGGTAAAGGCCGGCATGACGGCTGCATAGCCTTTGACGATTTTGGCACCGGGATTGAGGATCGAATCCTTTATATAGCCCTCGTCTGCCTTGATACTCGTACCGTCGGCAAGGGTTACGGGCTCGTTATACAGGCCCTGCCAGCTCGGGCCGATACCCTTGCTGCCATCGACACTGTGGCAGGCCAGACAGCCTAGCGACCCGGCTAGCCGCTGTCCTTGCGTCGCCAAGTCGTCACCTCTGTCCAGCGCTTCGCTGGCAGAAGGTTCTTGCGACGCAGCACCCAGTGATTTGATCAGGGCGACGAGCGCACCCAGTTCATCGTCATTGAGAGTATAGGCCACCATGACCGGCGGGTAGCCTTGTACCAGACGGGCCTGCGGTTCGAGGATCGATTGTTTCAGGTAGGCCTCATCGACCTGAACGCTGGTGCCATCGGCAAGCTGTTCGGTGCGGCCGTACAGGTTCTTCCATCCCGGCCCGAGGCTGGTACTGCCATCCTGGCTGTGGCAGGCACCGCAGCCGTATTGCTCGGCCAACTGACGACCTTTTTCCAGTACGCTGTCCTGACCGGGTTTGGTAGCTGCCGCTAATGTCTGCGCAAAGGTCGGCTGGCTGCTGAGCCATTGATCGAAGGCACCCTGCTCCTCCACGATCATCTGGCCGCGCATGTTGTAATGACCTACGCCACAAAATTCAGCGCAAAGGACTTCATATTTCCCGGTTTTAGTCGGCGTAAACCAGAAGTACGACACCATCCCCGGCACCATATCCATCTTGCTGCGAATTTGCGGTATATAAAAATTGTGCAATACATCTTTAGAGCGCAGTAAAACTTTTACCGGTCGATCCAGCGGAAGTCTGACTTCGTTACTTTTTATTAGCACATCGTCCTGGCCGGCGGGATCCTTGGGATCAACGCCAAACGGGTTGACGGAATCAACTAACTTAATTTCAGACTTGCCCAGTTTCCCGTCCTGGCCCGGAAAACGAAAGGCCCACTGCCACTGCTGGGCGACCACTTCAAGTTCATAAGCATTTTTTGGTACCCGGATGAAATCGTTGTAAACAACCAGGCCTGGCGCCAACATCGCGGCAATACCTATCGAGGTAACGACAATCAACCAGAATTCCAACCTCTTGCTTTCCGGCTGGTAGTGGGCCTTGGCCCCCTCTTTATGACGATAACGCATCACGGCTACCGCCATGAATAGCGTAATGGCGATGAAAAAGATTCCGCTGATGATCAGGGTGATAAACAGAGTGGTGTCTATTGATCCCCAGTTGGAAGCTGCCGGTGTTGCATGCCAAGGCGCTAGTACATGGAATAGCACTGATCCAATAACGATGAGTACCAGGACAATTGCTATTGCCATTTCTCTTCATCCTATTCCTGTTGCTCATTGGTTATGCGCAAGCATCGCCACTGACGTCCAGGCAGGGCAGACAAGTACCACCCATCCGGGTGGTAAAGTCATTAAAAAGTATAGTGCCATCGGGTTGTGCCGTGAGGTTGGCAAGCGAGTCCCGGTTGCCAGCTATACTGAATTTCAGATCAGAAACAGAGCAATAGAATCCAGCAGTCTACGACGGAGGCTTCGTTATGAGCGCCATGACGATCGAAGGCTGGTGCAAAACCAGCCCCGACCAAAAATCCACCCCAATAGGTGAAATCCATTTTTACGTCGATGTGCCACTTCGTCAGCGCCTGGAGCAGGCTGAAGAACACCTGAAGAGTTCCCATGGGCCTGAAGCCATGGTTGATGTCGACATGAGCACTCTGGATCTGAAATTGCCAGAGGGATACGACCCCTTGTCCGACTGCCAAATGCGCGTCTATTTGCACCTCGATCGTGGTCAATACCATTTGGTTGGGCACCGCGCGAGCGATGGTAGCTTGATCTATAGCAACGCGGTTTTGATTGATCAGCAGATCTAGGGAACCGCTGGAAAAACGGAGTATGGGATCGTCATCATTTGGCGAATCTGAAATGGATCAAGATTCGGGGTCGTCGTCCTTCCAGGGCGCCGACAGATAACGCGTGCGGTTGAAGGTCTCGAGCCACTCAGGGCTGAACACCACCAGCGCGCTCACCACCATGCCGTTGATGAACGCCTCGGGAAAAATGATCAACCACAGGTAACCGACAAAATCTTCCAGCCAATACGGCATGGCGAACCGTTCGTCGTACCACAACAACGTCAGCGCCAGCACCAGGCACAGCAATGCTGAAAGGGCTGCGGCGAAGAAACCGGAAACGAAGATGTACACGAAGAGATTTCGTGGCTGCGCGCGCTCCACCGCTATCGCACAGCATTCAGTGATCAACACCGGCAACAAAATGAACAGCGTGCCATTGACCCCCATGGCCATCAGGTCCTGACGCCCCAGCAACACCAGGCCTGCCTGCGCCACCAGACCGCCGACGATTGCCAGCGGCCAGTCCAGCAACAGCGTCACCGCTGTCATGCCGATGAAGTGATAGGACACGCCGGTATCGAAGTCCCGCCGCACCAGCCACAGCATGAACAGCGCGAACACCGTACCGAACAGCAGATGCTGGCGACGATTGTCGGTGAACAACTCGACCCAGGGTGCGCGCACGACGGCCCAGAGTAATACCGGTATGTAGATCAACCACCCCACGTTCAGGGTCTGGGATGACAATAACTCGGCACCGATCATGGCTGGGCCCACTCCCTGTCTTTCCGAAAGAGAAAGAGCCTCAGTCTACACCGCCCTTCACCGTCCCTTCGACCTCAAGCCCAATGCCGTGGATCGTTCATCACCGCTTCATGTTCGGCAAACAATTTGGGAAGCTCGGCCTTGAGAAAATCCACCCAGGTGCGGACCTTGGCATCGAGAAAACGCCGTGATGGATACAGCGCATAGACATTGCGCTCGCGCAATCGCCAGGTCGGCAATACACGCAACAAGGTGCCATCGCTCAAGGGCCGTGTGGCGGTGTGGAAAGGCAGCAGGCTGATGCCCATGCCGGCCTCCGAGGCCTTGACCATCGACTCGGCGACATTGCACTGGAAGGTCTTGGCCGGACTGATGGCATGTTCGCCGTGTTCGTCCTGGAATACCCATTGATCGCCATACAAGGGATCAAGCAGGCGCAGGCATTGATGCTCGTTCAGCGCCAGCGGCTGCTGTGGAATGCCCTTGCGGCGCAGGTAGTCCGCGGAGGCGCAAGGTACGCTGTAGATCTGTCCGAGGGCCTGGGCGACCAATTGCGAATCGGGCAGTTCGGGGGCGATCGAAATCACCACGTCGTGCCCCTCCTCCAGTGGATCGGGATTGCGCTGGGACAAGGTCAGTTCGAACACCACGTCGGGATATAGCTCGCTGTAGCGGGCGATCAGAGGCGTGATCAGTACGCCCAGGCCGTTCATGCTGTGCACCCGCAGGCGCCCGGCGGGGTTGATATGCGCGCCACGGGCCTCGGCCGTCGCCTCGTCCATTTCTTCGACGATCTGCCGGCTGCGCAACAGGAATCGCTCGCCTGCTTCGGTCAGGCTCAGGCGTCGCGTGGTGCGTTGCAGCAGGCGTGCCTGGAGATGTTCTTCCAGGTCCGCGACCAATCGGGATACCTGCGCCGTGGACAGATCCAGCGTGTCGGCCGCGGCGGTGAAACTGGCGCAGTCCACCACACGGATGAACACGCGCAAGTTGTTAAGCAAATCCATAAGCCCCCCTCGGGCGAAAATACTGTTCATTGCGAGAAACCTGCAGGAGCAAGCTTGCTCGCGATGGAGGTCAACGATGACGCGGGGAGCCTGACACCCGCGCAGCTCTCAGGTTTTTCGCTAGCAAGCTCGCTCCTACAGTTGTGACTATTACATTTTGCGTAACGCTGCATCCGCCGTTGGCCCCTTTATCCACGGGTGCCGAAGACTAAAATCAACTCATCGAAACCCACGCGGAGCACGCCAGCATGAAAACGTTGATCAGCCTGTTTCTGGCCGTCATCGCCACCTCGGCCATGGCCGCTGACAACGAGCCTCTCGCTGTCTTGTACAACCCCGCGCAGCCGCTGGACATCGCCAAGGTGGTGTCTGTTTCGGACACCGCGACCGCCTGCGGGGTTGTGCCGGCGACCATGGTGTATGTCGATCATCAGGGCCAGACCCGGCGGGTGACGTACAACGTCATCGGCGATTGCACCAGCAACCTGTGATTCGCCGCTGCACTCAGAGCAGCGTCCAGGTGTAGCTGAGGATCAGGCGGTTTTCATCGATATCACTGCGGTAATTGGACCGCGCCATCGCATTACGCACGCGGATCCCCAGGCCTTTGAGGCTGCCGCTCTGCAGCACATAGCCGATGTCCAGGTCGCGCTCACGGTCCTTGCCCTCATACCCCTTGCCGGTATCGACATTGTTGCCGCTGATGTAGCGCAGGGTACTGGTCAAGCCCGGTACACCCAGGGCCGCGAAGTCGTAGTCGTAACGTGCCTGCCAGGAACGTTCATCGGTGTAGGCGAACTCATAGGTGGGCACCTCGTTACCCAACGGTGAGATGTTGGCGAATACCCGCGGGAACGCGCTGTCGCCAAACATGCCCTGATAGCCGACATAAAAGGTGTGGCCGCCACGTTTGGCCGACAGCAACGAGTAGAACGCCTGGTTGTCGATGTTGCCCAGCAGTTTTTTGCCGTCCTCGCGCGAATCGAAGTAGCCGAGGTTGGCGCCGAGGATCCAGTCACCCACGGGTTCGCTGTGCTTGAGGCCGAGGAAGCGCTGGTTGTAGATGTCCTCCAGTTGCCCGTACCAGGCGCTGACCGAGGTGCGCTTGTCGTTGAAGGCATAATCGCCACCGGCAAAGTTGAACCCGTCACTGCTGACCTGACGTTGCGGCACATGCCCGAGCATCGCCTGCATTTTTTCATCACCCGCCTCGTTGCGCAGGCTGGTTGAACTCAGGTGTCCGCCCTGCAAGGTCAGACCATTGATCTCACTGGAGGTGATGCTTGCACCCTGGTAACTCGGCGGCAGCAGGCGAATATCACTGAACACCAGTACCGGCAGATTGGGTTGCAGCTCACCGACTTTCAGCTCGGTTTTCGAGTAACGCATCTTCAACGCGCCTTCCAGACGGCTGTAATTGTCCGCTGCGCGACCGTCGTCCTGCACCGGCAGCAAGCCGGTATTCACCCGGTCCGGGCTGCTGTCGAGCTTGAGACCCAGCAAGCCGATGACATCCACACCAAAGCCGACGGTGCCCTGGGTGTAACCGGACTTCACGTTGAGGATGAAGCCCTGGGCCCACTCCTCGGCCTTCGATTGCTGGTTGGCGCCGACGATGTCGGAGTAGTCGCGACTGAAGTAGTAATTGCGTGCCTGCAACGTCGCGGTGGTGTCTTCGATAAACCCGCTCTCGGCGGCCATAACGCCTGTGGAAAAACCCGAGACGACAGCCAGGGACAACGCCGTACCCGTTGCTTGGAGATTCTGCTTCATCGTTT
This sequence comes from Pseudomonas sp. IT-P218, assembly GCF_949767605.1. NCBI lineage: Bacteria > Pseudomonadati > Pseudomonadota > Gammaproteobacteria > Pseudomonadales > Pseudomonadaceae > Pseudomonas > Pseudomonas sp. IT-P218. The sequence goes on along the minus strand of NZ_CATKQQ010000014.1, from coordinate 5,614 downwards.
TTCTCTTATTGTTATTGATCGACTGATTGAACAGTTTCAGTTGCAGTGGATTTACGAAGGAGATCGGGACGACGGGCGCTTAACAGCACATGGGTGACCATGCCGAAAATCAGACCCCAGAACGCGGCGGACAAGCCGAACAGCGACATGCCTGAAGCGGTGATCAGAAAGGTCACCAGCGCGGCTTCGCGGTCGCTCGGCACGGCCATCGCCCCCGTCAGCGCCCCGGCAATGGCAGCAAACAGCGCCAGCCCCGCCAACGCCGCAATCAGCTCTTTGGGGAACGCAGAAAACAGCGAAACCAACGTGGCGCCGAAGATGCCTAGCACCAGGTAGCACAAGCCTCCGACAACGCCGGCCACGTAGCGCTTGCGCGGATCCTCGTGAGCCTCTCGACCGGTGCAGATAGCCGCCGTGATCGCGGCCAGGTTCAGTCCATGGCAACCAAAGGGGGCCAGCAGCGCGGTGCCCAATGCGCTGCTGGCGATGATCGGGCTCGCAGGCGTTTGGAAACCACTGGCACGCAGCACGGCCATGCCCGGCACGAACTGGCCGGTCAGCGCCACCATCACCAGTGGCAAGGCGATGTTCAGCGTCGCGCCCAGGCTGAACTGGGGCGTGATCCACACCGGCGTAGCCAACCCGATGACCAATGCCTCGCGATGCAGATCACCGCTGAACGCGGCAATCGAACAGCCCGTCAGCAACACCAGCATCACCGCGTAACGTGGCATCACCCGCTTGCCGATCAGATAGGCCGCGAACATCGCCAGCACCAACAACGGCTTGTGCTGCATCGATACGAACAGCCCGGTGCCGAAGCTGAACAGGATCCCGGCCAGCATCGCCGCCGCAATCGCGGCGGGCAGTTTGCTGATGATCCGGTCGAAAGCCCCCGAGACCCCGACCACAAAGATGATCAGGCTGCTGACCAGATAAGCCCCCACCGCTTCTGCCATGGAAATTTCAGGCAACAACGCCACCAACAACGCCGAGCCAGGCGCCGACCAGGCGATGATGACCGGAACGCGATAGCGCAGGCTCAAACCGATGCCCAGCACGGCGCTGCCGATGGAGATCGCCCAGATCCAGGACGACAACAGTTCCCGCGGCAGATGGGCCGATTGCGCCGCCTGAAAGATGATCACCAAGGGCCCGGCATAGGAAATCACCGTGGCGATAAAGCCGGCGACAGCGGCTGACAGGGAGAAGTCCTGGATAAACGCCTTCATGACTCAAGCGCCCGTCGGCGACAGCGTTGGGCTGACAGCCATGGCGCTGCGCCGGTTGCTGATGGCGAACACGGTCATGGCGAGGGCCGCCACGGCACCCGGCAAGGCAAACGCCATGAAGTTCAGTTGCAGCGGCAGGCTGATGCCGAGCAAGGCGCCACCCAGCAGGGGACCGACGATGGCACCGTTGCGGCCGATGCCCGACGCCCAGCCCAGGCCAGTGGAACGAATGGTCATGGAGTAGAACTGCGCGGCGCAGGCGTACAGCAGAATCTGCGAGCCGATGGTGGTGGCGCCAGCGATGGCGATCAGCAGGTACAACACCGGCATCGGGCTGTTGAAGCCCAACAGGGTGATCGACACCGCCGCCATGGCGAAGAACACCGACAGCACCCGCGGCAGATTGAGCTTGTCACCCAGCACACCGCCGCCGACCGCACCGAAGATCGCCCCGAAGTTCAGCACCAGCAGGAACGACAGGCTCGAGCCCAGGCTGTAACCAGCGTTGGCCATCAGTTTAGGCAGCCACGAACTCAAGGCGTAGACCATCAGCAGGCAGCAGAAAAACGCCAGCCACAACATCAGCGTACGCAGTGCACGGCCTTCGCGGAACAACTGCAACACCGGGGTGCCCGTGCCCTTCACTTCACTCATGTGCAACTGATCATCGGTCTGTGCGACGTAAGCCGGGTCGATGCGCTGGAGAATGTTGCGGGCTTCTGCAGTGCGCCCCTGGCGCAGCATGAAACCCACCGACTCGGGCAGGAAGTACATGATCAGCGGCAACAGCAGCAACGGCAGGACCGCCACGTAGAACACCGACTGCCAGCCGAAACTCGGGATCAGCACGATGCCCAGCCCGGCCGACAGCATGCCGCCCACCGAGTAACCACTGAACATGATTGCCACCAGGGTGCTGCGGATCTTTTTCGGCGCGTATTCGTTCATCAACGCCACGACATTGGGCATCACGCCACCAATGCCCAGCCCGGCAATGAAACGACAAATCCCAAACTCGGCGGGGTTGCGGGCGAACCCGTTGAGCACGGTGAAACCACTGAAGAGCATCACGCAGAGGGTGATGGCTTTCTTGCGCCCGATTTTGTCCGACAGCGGGCCGAAGAACAGCGCGCCGAACATCATGCCGAACAATGCATAACTGCCCAGTGCACCGGCTTGCAGAGGACTGAGCCCCCACTCTTTCATCAGCATCGGCAAGACCACGCCGTAGATCACCAGGTCGTAACCATCGAAAATGATGATCAGGGCACACCAGAACAGCACCATCCAGTGGAAGCGGTTGAATCGAGCGTTGTCGATAACCTCATGTACGTCGATCTTGCGCATGGCGTTCATCTCTTGTTTTTGTTTTTTAAGGGCGGCGGCAGCACGGCTCACGTCCGTACAGCCGAGGGTAGAGTCACCAGGCGCGGGTCAATATCCGCATTGCGCAGACCACTATCCGTTTTGTGCAGCGCCCTGGACCGGGCTTGGGAGCGAGAGGATTTGCTCCTCTCCGATAAACTGTCTTCTTTACAATCACATTTGAGCGCTAAGCTTGGGCGTATGGATGATTCAGATTACTTACGCCTGCTGACCATTGCGGCCGAGCAAGCCAACGCGTTCCTGTCCAATGCCCGCAAATGGGAGCGCGAGCGTTGGGTCTGCCAACGCCTGCTGCAGGGCCTGAACATTCCCTACCGTGCCGACGAATTCGCCCCGGCCGGGGAGCCGCCGGATGTATTGTTCCGCGACGCCAGTTTCGAGGTGTTCTTCGTGCTCGACGAGGGCCGGCGCCTCAACGATGAATGGCGCGATGAACTGCAGCGGCGGCGCAGCGCGTTCTCCCTGAGCCAGCTGGTACGGCGCGAGGCCAAGCCCCGGCGCATACCTGCCAACGAGTTCTTGCTGCGCCTGGCGCCGACCTTGCGCAAAAAAGCGCACAACTACAAAGAACGCGGCATGGACCTTGGCGAGCTGGACATCATCGCCTTCGCCAGCCTCAAGCGCGAAGTACTGGACCTCAACAGTCATTTCCCGCCGCCCACCGAATACCTGCGCCAGGGCTGGCGCTCGCTGTCGCTGGTGGGCCCGACCTTCGCCCGCGTGCTGTTCGCCCATCCCGATGCGCCGGATTTCCTGCGCAGCAACCTGGGACGCAGCATTGTGTTCGACGTCGGGATCAGCCTGTGAGCCCACTGCAGGAACTGATTGCCGAAGTCCCGCAAACCGGCCGCGTACGCTGGATAGGCGTGCGCCCGGAACGTCACGCGCCGATGATCGAACTGGATGCCGTGGAGGCGCGACTGGAGGCGGGCCTGACAGGCGATCGCGCCCGACCCGGCATCCGCAATGCGCGGCAGGTGACGCTGATCCAGTGGGAGCACCTGGCGGTGATCAGTTCGCTGATGGGCCGCCCGGACGATCAGCCGGTCAAGCCTGAAGATTTGCGGCGCAATCTCGTTATCAGTGGGATCAATCTGTTCAGCCTCAAGGGCCGGCGCTTCCGCATCGGCCAGGCGATTTTCGAAACCACCGGATGGTGCCAGCCCTGCGCACGCCTGCAAGCCAACCTGGGCCCCGGGACGTTTCAGGCGGTGCGCGGACATGGCGGAATCACCGCCCGGGTGTTACAAAGTGGCATCATTCGCCTGGAAGACAGGGTGAGCGTCGAGCCCATTCCGGACAGCGGCTATGCTCCGTTCAACGTTCGTTAAATCAGCCTGTAGCTTCTACACCTTCAGCAACGTCTACCTGACGAGGCCTTTATGACCAGCCGCCTGAACCCCGACGACCAAAAGCATGTCGAAGAGTACCTGCAGTTGTCCCAACACCGAGTCGAGCGCCGGCCTTTCCGGCCGTGGATGCTCCTGGTGCTGGTATTGGCAGTGACCATTGGTCTGGGCCTGCTGAGCCGACTTATCAGTTACCTGACGCTATGAGCTGCTTCGCGCTCGCTTGGGTAACCACACCGATTTCCTTTAGCCTTGTGAGTTATCCCCATGTCCCATCGTATTGTCATTGTCGGCGGCGGCGCCGGCGGTCTGGAGTTGGCTACCCGTCTGGGTAAGACTCTGGGCAAACGCGGCACGGCCAGTGTGATGCTGGTCGACGCGAACCTGACCCATATCTGGAAACCGCTGCTGCACGAAGTCGCGGCCGGGTCACTGAACTCTTCCGAAGACGAACTCAACTATGTTGCCCAGGCCAAGTGGAACCACTTCGAGTTCCAGCTGGGGCGCATGAGCGGGCTTGATCGCGCCAATAAAAAAATCCAGCTGGCCGCCACTTATGATGAAGCCGGTCTGGAACTGGTGCCGGCCCGGGAAGTGCATTACGACTCGCTGGTGATCTCCGTCGGCAGTACCACCAACGATTTCGGCACCCTGGGTGCGGCGCAACACTGCCTGTTCCTGGATACCCGCAAACAGGCCGAGCGCTTCCATCAGCAGTTGCTCAACCACTACCTGCGCGCACACGCAGGGCAGACCGACAAGGTCGAGCAGATCAGCGTCGCCATCGTCGGTGCCGGTGCCACCGGGGTCGAACTGGCCGCCGAGCTGCACAACGCCGCCCATGAACTGGCGGCCTACGGCCTGGACCGGATCAAACCGGAAAACATGCACATCACCCTGATCGAAGCCGGCCCCCGGGTGCTGCCGGCCCTGCCGGAACGGATCGGCGGGCCTGTGCATAAAACCCTGGAAAAGCTCGGGGTCAACGTCATGACCAATGCGGCCGTCAGTGAAGTGACCGCCGACAGCCTGATTACCGCGGATGGCAAAGTGATCAATGCCAGCCTGAAAGTCTGGGCCGCCGGGATCCGTGCACCGGGGTTCCTCAAGGACATCGATGGCCTGGAAACCAACCGCATCAATCAGCTGCAAGTGCTGCCGACCCTGCAAACCACCCGCGACGAGAATATCTTCGCCTTCGGTGACTGCGCGGCCTGCCCGCAACCGGGTTCCGATCGCAATGTGCCGCCGCGCGCCCAGGCTGCGCATCAGCAGGCGTCGTTGCTGGCCAAATCGCTGAAGTTGCGCATCGAAGGCAAGGCGCTGCCGGAGTACAAGTACACCGACTACGGGTCGCTGATCTCGCTGTCGCGTTTTTCGGCTGTGGGTAACTTGATGGGTAACCTGACCGGTAGCGTCATGCTGGAAGGCTGGCTGGCGCGGATGTTCTACGTGTCGTTGTACCGCATGCACCAGATGGCGCTGTATGGGCCGTTTCGCACGGCGATGCTGATGCTGGGCAGCAAGATTGGTCGCGGGACCGAGCCGCGGCTTAAGCTGCACTGATATAAAACCTGTGGGAGCGGGCTTGCTCGCTCCCACATTTGGTTTTGCAGTGTTCTGGAAATTTTCGCAGGCAAAAAAAAT
>NZ_CATKQQ010000013.1:0-63828 GCF_949767605.1 Pseudomonas sp. IT-P218 | reverse complement strand
GATTTGTGGCCATACGCAGCTTTCGTGTGCGCTGTGGAACCTGTAGGAGCTGGCTTGCCAGCGAAGAGGCCGGCACATCCAACAGCTCTGGTGACTGACACACCGCCTTCGCTGGCAAGCCAGCTCCTACAAGGGATTTGTGGCCATACGCAGCTTTCGTGTGCGCCGTGGAACCTGTAGGAGCTGGCTTGCCAGCGAAGAGGCCGGCACATCCAGCATCACGGGTGACTGACACACCGCTACAAGAGATTTGTGGCCATACACAGCTTTCCTGTGCGGTGCGGACCTGTAGGAGCTGGCTTGCCAGCGAAGAGGCCGGCGCATCCAACAGCTCTGGTGACTGACACACCGCCTTCGCTGCGATGCGGCGATCCGACAAGCCAGCTCCTACAGTGGATCGGGCGTTGCCGCGGGAGCGCGGCTACCTGAAGAAATGGCTGGGGGTCTTGCCGAACTGTTTCTTGAACATGCTGGTGAACGCACTGGGGCTGTCGTAGCCCAGCTCCCCGGCAATGTCGATGATCTTCTCGCCGACGGCGATGCGCTCCAGGGCCAGCAGCAGGCGCGCCTGCTGACGCCATTGGCCGAAGGTCATCCCGGTTTCCTTGCGGAACAGGCGCTGGATGGTTTTTTCATCGAGGTCCAGGTGTGCGCTCCAGTGCGCCAGGGTCGAGCCATCGCCGGGATCGCGCTGCAACGCCGAGCACACCACCTTGAGCCGTGGGTCCGTGGGCTGAGGCAGGTGCAGAGGCAAGGTCGGCAGGATCCGCAGTTCATCGAGGATCAGGCGCATGACCCGGCCCTCGCGCGAGTCCGCCTCGTAGGGTCCGCTGATCTCCACCGAGACCTTGATCAACTCACTGAGCAACGCCGAAATACTCACCGCTCGGGGTTCCGCTGGCATATCCGCAGCCGCCTCGGGGCGCACGAACAGGCTGCGCATTTTCAACGGGCCGACACAGCGAATCGAATGAATATGCCGGCTCGGCATCCAGATCCCGCGGCTGGGCGGCACCGTCCACTGGCTCAATCCAGAGTGCACCACCATCACGCCTTCGATGGCGTAGATCAGTTGGTGGGCCTGATGGGAGTGCGCTTCGATCACCCAGTTCTCCGGGTAGTCGGTGGCGCTGCTGCTCACGGCGCAGGCGCGGCCGTCGATCTCCCTGAGGAATTCATCCAGCGACTTGATCATGATGCCCTTTTTGCGATAGTCGATTCCCGAATTGCGCGAGACAGGCAATCGGACGCCCCCTAGGATAGCGCTGAACCCTGAAATGGCCAGCGCTTTTACCCTGCGCCGGCCGCGCTTTTTCTCTGGAAGGATCCCATGTCCATCAGTACAACCGCCTCCGCCACTACCTCCAAGAAGGCCACCGCCTCGGTGGCCAGCCAGGCCAGCCCGCTGGTGATGCGCGTCATCGGCGCCTGTGCCCTGGCGCACCTGATCAACGACCTGATCCAGGCCGTGTTGCCGTCGATCTACCCGATGCTCAAGGCCACCTATGGCCTGACTTTCACCCAGGTCGGCCTGATCACCCTGACCTTTCAACTGACCGCTTCGCTGCTGCAACCCTGGGTCGGCTACTACACCGACCGCCACCCCAAGCCGTGGCTGTTGCCGGCCGGCATGGTTTGCACCCTGATCGGCATCCTGATGCTGTCGATGGTCGGCAGCTTCGGGGCGATCCTGGTGGCCTCGGCCCTGGTGGGCATTGGCTCGTCGACCTTCCACCCGGAAACTTCCCGCGTTGCGCGCCTGGCCTCGGGCGGACGCTACGGCCTGGCCCAGTCGACCTTCCAGGTCGGCGGCAACGCCGGCAGCGCCTTCGGTCCGCTGCTGGCGGCGGCCATCGTCATCCCCTACGGCCAGGGTAACGTCGCCTGGTTCGGCCTGTTCGCAGTCTTCGCCATCCTCGTGCAATACGGCCTGAGCCGCTGGTACCGCAACCACCTGAACCTGTTCAAGCTCAAGCAAGGCACCAAGGCCACCCATGGCCTGTCCAGGCAACGGGTGACTTTCGCCCTGGTGGTCCTGGCCTTGCTGGTGTTCTCCAAGTATTTCTACATGGCCAGCTTCACCAGTTACTTCACCTTCTACCTGATCGAGAAGTTCGACCTGTCGGTGGCCAGTTCGCAGCTGTACCTGTTCCTGTTCCTCGGCGCCGTGGCAGCCGGCACTTTCTTCGGCGGGCCGATCGGTGACCGGATCGGGCGCAAGCAGGTGATCTGGTTCTCGATCCTCGGCGCCGCACCCTTCACACTCGCCCTGCCCTACGTCGACCTGTTCTGGACCGGCGTGCTGAGCATGATCATCGGCTTCATCCTCGCCTCGGCCTTCTCGGCCATCGTGGTCTTCGCCCAGGAACTGGTGCCCGGCAACGTCGGCATGATCGCCGGGGTGTTCTTCGGCCTGATGTTCGGTTTTGGCGGCATCGGCGCCGCGCTGCTCGGGCACCTGGCGGATATCCACGGCATCGAGTATGTGTACACGCTGTGCTCGTTCCTGCCGCTGCTGGGCATCCTGACGATCCTGTTGCCGACTACCAAAGGCGTTTAGCGGCCAGGTTTTGCGCCAGCGTCAAGGCATTGCCCAATGCCGCGCCGCTGGCGGTGTTGTCGAAGATGCACCAGGCGGACGCCCCGTCGGCCATAGCTGCGTGCATCTCGCCCGCCAGGCGTTCCAGCCGCTGCTCGTCATAGGGGCTGTAATAGATGCGTGGCGAGCCATGCAGCCGCCAGTATTTGAGCCCCGGCCATCCCCGTGGAGTCGAGTCGGTGCTGATGCGCGAAGGATCCACCGCAGCCTGCGCAATGCGATAGTGCACCAACAGGGCCTCGGCCTCCATCCAGGATTCGTGTCGGGGTTCAAGCACCACACCCCCTGCAAAACACCGCCTGAGACTGACGAAAAAAGCCTCGGCAATCGGCTCGACAAATTCCAGAGACGGCGGCAATTGCACCAGCAGGCAGCCCAGGCGATCGCCCAACCCGGAACACTGCAGCACAAACTCCTCGAGCGCCTGGTCACAGTCCTGCAGACGCTGCACGTGTGTGATCTGCTTGGGCACCTTGACGCTGAAGCGAAAGCCGGCCGGCACGCAGGCGCCCCAGCGCTGGTAGGTTTGGACGCGATGCGGGCGATAAAACGAGCTGTTGATCTCAACGCAGTTCAGTCGCGCCGCATAACGCTGCAAGTGGGTGCCCTTTGCCGTGAAGTCGGCCGAATATTCCCGGCCCAGGCTCCATCCGGCGCACCCTGTGAAAATTGACTGAACATTCACATCCATCTACCTCCCCCCTGCTTATGTCTAAGGGCACAAAGCGGCTGCGGCGGTTCCTTTTTTCGTTCACGACAGTGGATCAATGGTCGAGCGCCATAAGTGATCGCCTTCGCGTGAAAACAGTTGCAACCAATGGTCATCAACCCCGGTCGACATCGAAAAGCCAGCCATGGGGAATTGCAGATGATAGGAGTGATTGTGCCGGTGCATAACGAGGAACAGCGCCTTGAAGAATGCATCGAGTCGCTGCTGGCGGCGTCTTTCCACCGAGATCTGGACGATGAGGAAGTCAGGATCCTGATCGTCCTGGACGACTGCACGGACGCTTCCCTCGACATCGCCCAGGCCTATGACGTGTGGACGCTGAGCTGCAACCACCGCAACGTTGGCAAGACCCGGGCCCAAGGCGCCGAACACCTGCTGGCGAAGGATGCACGCTGGCTGGCCTTCACCGACGCCGACAGCGTCGTTCCCGATACCTGGCTGGCAGAGCAGATCAGCTTCAACGCGGATGCGGTTTGCGGCCTGGTCGATGTCGCCGACTGGTCCGAACATCCGGAGCGGGTGCGCGAGCGCTATCACGCCAGTTACCACACCGTTGACGGTCACCGGCATATCCATGGCGCCAACCTCGGCGTCTCTTCGGCGGCTTACCGCAAGGCGGGCGGATTCCAAGCCCTGCCCGCCCACGAGGACGTGCAGCTGGTGGCCGATCTGGAGCGCAGCGGCGCGCGCATCATGTGGACGGCGAGGAACCGGGTCACCACCAGCGCCCGCCAGCACTGCCGTTGCCGGGAAGGTTTTGGCGACTACCTGAAGTCGTTGGCCTTTTGACTATTGGCAGGTCTCGGCAAGGTCGATCGAGGTCGCGTCACGGCTCCAGTATTCAAGGAGGAAATCCGCTTCTTCATGACGCATCACACGATGCAGATTCAGACGCTCGGCAAGCGCTGCATGGACGTCGCGACCGTCCTGGGAACAGCCTTCGATCGGATGCAACCAGTGACAGGCCAGCACGCTGCCCGCCGGGCCCAGGCTGCGCAAGGTCTGCTCGATGACCTGCTGCCATTCGCCTGCATCGAGGAAGTAGCCCACTTCGCTCAGCACGATGAGGTCAAATTCACCGTCCGGCCAATCCTGCGGCATACGGGCCTGCTCGACGCGGACATGTTGCAGGCCACTCAAGCGCTGGCGCGCCAGTGCCACCGCCTTCGCGTTGATGTCCTGGCACAGCAACGCGTCGCTGCGCTCGGCCAGCTGCGCACTGAGTTCACCGTTGGCGCAGGCCGGCTCGAAAACCCGTTGATAACGCTGGCGCGGCAAGCTGGCCAACGTCAGTTCGCGCTTGCGCTTTTCATACCAGCGGGTACGAAAGGACCAGGGGTCATCGCTGGCCTTGAACATTTGTTCGAAGTAGTCGGGCGACAGGCTCATAGAAACACCAGTTCAAAAGGTTGCATCAGGCGTTCGAGGGTTTCTCGACTCAACACCGCCGGTGGGCTGACCTGCGAGACATGGGCGGCAATGGCCTGGCGCTTTTGCGCCAACACCTGGGGATCCAGCAGGTATTTGTGCGCCCGCGACCAAGGGATTCGGGCATCGTCCGGCCGCGCCCAATGCCACGCCCAGACCGGCGCTTCGATCAGACAGGCCCTTTGCCGGGCGACCGCGCTGGCGGTCGCCCGGCCAGTCGCCTCGTGATCGCAATGGCCGTCGTAGCGCCAGGTGGTGATCACCCGATCCTGCGGGCGAATCAACGCCGCCAGGCGTTCGATCAGTAACGCCTCCTGCCCCGCTACGCCGCTGTCGGGCAAGCCCAGGCGCTGCCAGTCCAGGGCAGTGACATCGAGCCCCATGCGGGCGAGCGCGCGTGTACTTTCCAGTGGGCGCTGACGGCGCAGACGCTCCGGTGTCCAGTGGCGAGACTGCGGATGGCTGCCTTCGCCATTGGTGACCGCGATCATCAGGACGTCGGCCTCCCTGCCCTTCATCCCGGCCAGGATGCCAGCACATCCGAGCACTTCATCGTCAGGATGCGGGGCGACCACCACCAGGCGCTGGCCCGCAGGCACGAGTTCACGGTGGGTGATGGTGGGCACCCGCGCCAGCCAGTCACTGGCCTGCCATTGGGCCAGCGATGTGCCGGGACCCTGGATGAGATTCTCCGCTTGAGATACCGACTCGGCGCTCACAGCTCCCAGCCCTCAAGCGGTTGCGCGGCGACCTGCTGTCCAAGCTGCGCCAGGTCCTTTTCGGCATGGCTCTGGCGCACGAATACCGGCAGGTCGGCGGCGAGCCTGGCGAAGTGACTGTCACGACAGAACGGCGTGGCCCCCAACCCGCGCCCGACATGGGCCAGCACGCTGTCGACCGCAACTTCGACCTGGGCGCGCAGGCGCCGGACCGGAAGTTGCGGTGAGCTTTGGGGGTTGTCATCGATCCAGCGAGCCGTTTCCCGCAGCGCCGCCCTGGCCATGCACAACGCCGCATCGACAGCCCCCAGATGCGCCTCGGCATGGGCGTCGTGATACGGCTGCGTGCAGTGCTGGCGAAGGTAACCGGCGAGCGCGCAAGCGGCGCCGTACCAGCACGCGGCTATTCCACCCCCGCCCTGCCAGAAGCCGGGTCGGTCGACATACTGTCCGGGCAACCCGACACAACGGCCAAGGGCACCTTCGAACAGCAGGTCGATGCTGGCCGTACTGCCCATGCCGACCGCCTGCCAGCCATCCTCGAGTAGCCTGATCGTGGGCTGGCGCAACGTGAGCGCCACCAACTGCGGCCGCTGCTGTTCATCCCACGCCGTCACGAGCGCCTGATCGAGCATGGCGGCGCCGGAACACCAGGCCTTGCGACCCTGCAGGTAAACATTGCCTGCATGGCGATCGACAATCTCGAGCCGGGCATAGGGAGGCTCGGCCGCCCAGGTTCCCCAATTGCCCGCGGCCGCAGGCGAGTCGGGCTCGAGCTCGGCCATGATTGCCAGCGCGTCGGTATGGCCTTCGAACAACTTGGCCAGCCGCAGGTCGCTGGCGGAGACGGCGGCCAGCGTGCGCCAGCGTTCCAGCGTACGGCCCTGCCCGGGCATTGGCAGGTCAGCAAATCCAGCTCTAATCAGTTGCTGCAACATCGGTTGCAGCGCAGCGTCCGCGGTGCTTATCGCTGGCCGACAGGCAAACGGCTGCAGCAGGCGTTCGAGGGTTGCCGCATTGCTCATGGCCCATTCTCCCTTCTGAGTGCTCTTGAAACTCATGACTTGAAGTTGAGAGGCAGGCAGCCTGCAGGAGTTCATTGCATCTGTACGTGTATCGCTGAGCCCGTTTTTAGAACCACCCGGGCCAAGGCAATGTCTCTGCTCTATAGACACCCTTCACAATGGAGGAGAGCTCGAATGAGCAACTCACAAGCGCATGCTCCAGCGCAAAAACTGATGTTCGAACGCAATGGCTGGGTGCCGAACAACCCGCGCCTGCCGGTGCTGATCTATCCCAAGGCCATCGCTGTCCAGGGCGACGATCCAGCTGCCCTGTTCGAGCAAACCTTCAGTGCCAACGGCTGGCCGCCGCAATGGCGCTATGGAGTGTATGACTATCACCACTACCACACCGAAGGCCATGAGGTGCTTGGGGTGGCCAGCGGGCATGCACGCCTGATGCTGGGCGGGCCCGATGGCCTGGTGCTGGAAGTCGGTGCCGGGGATGTGCTGCTGTTGCCGGCCGGCACCGGTCACTGCAACCTGGATTCGAGCGACGACTTCCTGGTGGTCGGTGCTTACCCGCCGGGCCAGCACGCCGACATTTGCCGTGAAGCGCCGAGCGCTGCGCAACAGCAAAGCATCGACACCCTGCCGTTTCCCGAGCAGGACCCGGTGCAGGGTTCCCATGGCGCGGTGAGCGAACATTGGTCAAAAGGTCAGCCGAGAAATATCTAGAACTCGTAGCCCGGGCTTCGATCCAATGTATACCCACTGGAGGCCAGCGCCATGAACAACGATGACCGCATCACCCCTGCCGACACGCCGACCGAGGAGGATGAAAGCCTCGAACCTTCGCCCCCCGAAACCACCGAGGAGCAAGCCGAAGACCTGCGGCGCAAAGTTGACGAGATACAACGCAAGGTGGCGGACGGCAACTGATCCGGCGCTGCATCAATGCCGCCGGGTCACGATCAACGCCACCACGGCGATGCGCTCCACCCGTTCATAACCGGGTTTGAGCAGTTCCTCGCCGAACACGTCGGGGTCCAGCTCTCGATAGGTCCAGTCGTACCTGTCGTCACTCAGCAGCGGCTGTACGGACTCCAGGAAGGGGTCCGTCCCGGCGACCATCGCCACCCCGGTGTACAACACCAGGCTGCCGGCCTTTTCCAGGCGCGGCAGCGATTCGCGGACGATGCGCACAGACAAGGCTTCGCCCAGCGCGCCACCGCCATGGCGATAGGCGCGTTGCTGGCTGTCGTTCATGTAGGGCGGATTGGCGATGATCAGGTCGAACTGCCCTTCGACACTGCCCAGCACATCGCTGTGGTAAGCGCTGACATTACTGGCCTGGGCCAGCTCGGCATTCACCGCCGACAGGCGCAGCGCCCGTGGATTGATATCCACCGCCAGCACTTCGGCGTCCGGCCGGGCAAGGGCGATAACCAGCGCGCCAATGCCGGACCCGCAGCCTATGTCCACCGCTCGCCGCACGGGTTCCGCGCGCTGCTGCAGATGGGCTTCGATCAGTTGCGCAAAACGATAGCTGTCGGGTCCGAAGAACACCGAGTCGCTCTGCGTGGTCGGATACGCCGAATGGGCAATCAGCAAGCGCCCAAGGCTTGACCAGCGCACCGTGCTGCGCCAAAGCGATCCCTCCTTTTCGACGATGCCCGCCTGTTCCAATTCAGCCAGCTGCTGCGGTGAAAACAGCCCGTGCTCGAAAGGCATCGACCAGCCGAACACATCACGCAGGTCCTTGGCCAAGAGCGGCACAAAGCGCTGGCACACCCGTTCGTGGGTCAAGGGCGTCGGGGTGATGAAACGGTAGTCCTCGGCAGCCAGAAGCCTGCCTAGCTCCAGCAATGTGCGATCGGCTATCTGTTGTCCTGACATGCATGACTCTCCTGAAATCAGCGCAAACGGGCCACGCATTCAATGAAAAGTCGCGTGGCGTAAAGTCCGGCGGGTCGACAATGGCGCTGGGCCGAAAGCCACGGGATCAGCAATTGCAGTTGTTGCCGCGGTGACTGGTCGCGCAGGGAATCCTGCAACGCCTTGAGCTCAGGGTCGTTCGCAAAGGCTTCATCGGCGAAGGCATCGTCGGATGGCGCCCGACGTGGCACAGGCTGGCGTTGCGGGTCTTGCCAGTCACCGGCGATCCAGTCGTGCAGCAGTTGTTTTTCATAGCCACTGAACACGCCGAACATGGCCGCCGTATCGCCCTCGATCAATTGCCAGAATCGGCTCTCCTTGGGCGGGCCATGGCGTTTGATCCAGCCCTTGCGTTGCAGCGCGCCGAGAAACTCTTCGATCTGGCCCGGAGTCGCCAGCCACTGATTGACGGTCTGGCCTTCGACCTTGCAGTAATCGGAATGCATGTGCTGGCCGAAGCTGCGTTTGCGTTCGAGCATGGCGATCACTTCCTGCTGCAGGTCGAAGCCTGCAATCACCGCCGTCGAGCCCGGCCCCAGGTCATTGAGTCGATAGCCGATGGCGACACGCCGATAGAACTCCTCCCGTCCCTGCTCCATCGGCATCAGGTCGAGCAGCGCTTCAATCGCCTTGCGTCCGTGCCCGCTGCTGACGTTGTCGATGGTCACGTGCAGGGTGAAATAGTACGGGTCGATCCCCAGCTCACGCAGTTCATAGGCGCTGATCAGCAGGTGCAGCGGCAATTGCTCGTAGCCGAGGTTGTAGCCGATCACCTCGGGCATGAACCTGTCGCTGCACTGCCCCAATGCGAGTTGAATCGCGCCTTGGCGAAAGTGTTCGTCGAGCAGTCCCTGTCGGTCGCCACAGTCGTGCGCAGCCAGCAGCTTGCGGTAGATCACCACGTGATTCTGCCGCGGATCGCCGTTGCCCAGCTCTTCCAGATAAGTGCTCAGAAGCCCGTCATAACGCAGGTCCTGCCAGTGCTCGAGCACACCGGCTAGCCAGGCGCCGTCGACCTCCTTGGTGGGCGCTACCCGTTGCAGGAAAAACAGGGCATGGGCCTTGTTCGAGAAATACCGAGGTGGCCCGCCCTGCTTGCGTTCCTCGAGGTAGAGGGCATAGTCGCGCGCGACGTCGGCGCAATGATGTTCTGACCATGCCGCCAGCTGTCCTGGCGCTTCGGGCAGATCACAGGGCAGTTCAGCGGCCTCGGCCAGTTGCTCGCGCAGGAACTGCTCGCCCAGCGCTGCTGCTTGTGGGTCGTTGCTGTACAGCAGATCGTAGAGTTCGCGGTACTGGCCGCCGGCGTCGGCATCCGCAAGCGTCGAAGGCGAACCTGTCAAGGGCGTGAATAGGGTCATTGGCTGTTCTCCTGGGCAGTACTTCGATCTATCACCGGGCGCTTTTCCTAGCGCCTGTCGTCGGACAAAGGTGTTTGCTCATCTGCCTCAGGCAGCTTCCTGTCGCGCTCGTTCCATTCCTGCTCGCCCTCTTCATCGTCGAGGTCGGCCTGTTTCAGGGGATCGTATTTGCCCGGATCGTCCGACGTGGGTAGCGTCTTGTCCGGGTCTTGTTTGTTGTCCTGGAAAGTCGACTCGCTGGACATGTCTCACCTCACAAACTGTGCCCGGGTTTTCCGGGTCGTACAGCTTTGAAGGCGTCCAGGGGATTGCGTGCGTTCGAGTAGACGAGCGGCATACAGCCTTGCAGGAGATCGACATGCCAGCGAAGGCGCCCTCCAGTCAACCTGTCCCCCACGGCTGTCCCCGATCTACTGTAGGAGCCGGCTTGCCGGCGAAGGCGCCCTCCCAGTCAACCACTCTCTCGCGACTGTACCCGACCTACTGTAGGAGCCGGCTTGCCGGCGAAGGCGCCCTCACAGTCAACCACTCTCTCGCGGCTGTACCCGACCTACTGTAGGAGCCGGCTTGCCGGCGAAGGCGCCCTACCAGTCAACCACTCTCTCGCGGCTGCACCCGACCTACTGTGGGAGCCGGCCTGCCGGCGATGACGTCCTCCCAGTCAACCTGTCTCTCGCGGCTGTACCCGACCTACTGTGGGAGCCGGCCTGCCGGCGATGACGTCCTCCCAGTCAACCTGTCTCTCGCGGCTGTACCCGATCTATTGTGGGGCCTGCCGACGATGGCGGCCTGACAGCCGACCTGTTCCCAAGTGAACGCATCCCCCTGTAGGAGCTGCCGAAGGCTGCGATCTTTTGATCTTCTATTCAGCCCGATCAATCCGATCCAACACCCGACTCACCGCCAGCTCGCCGAGCACCGCTTCAACCTTAGCCGGGCTACTAAACCCGATCACTGACCATCAGTGACACGAATCAAGTTACCGAGCAGCCCCAAGGCGCACAAGCCGGCGGATTCTGGCGTAATCGTAGGAGACGACGCACGGCGCTGTGGCTTTCGGGAAGTAACCTGATGGGCTTTTAAACACTCTGCAAACTGCTCGAAAAAACGCTGCCAATAGAGGCGGAACAACCCTCGCTCCAAACGCTTGAATGCCGTGGGATTACCGCCGCGTCCCTCCCTTCGTCAACCCCGCAAAAAATCCTACAGATCCGGCACGCAACCATCTCGGACGCATCCTACGCGCTCATCGGAAGCGTCCGATCCCATCCTTTATCAGATTCCTGAAAGCTCTCGTGTGCTTGAACGAGGGTGGAAAACCAAGCCTCCCCGTATGCCGATCCAGCCCAGGGAGGACTGATTTTGTCCAACACACCGCGCATTTTCTTTGACCACACTCGCCACAAGTTCACCATCTACCGATTCGACGCTGTCTTCGACGTCCTGGCCTTCGAAGGCCAGGAGCACCTCAGCCAGCCCTTCACCTATCGCATCGAATTCACCTGCACCAATCAGGACCTCAGCGCCGAGCAGATGCTCAACAAGGACGCTCGTTTCAGCCTGTACCCCTCGCCGCCAAGGCCACCTTACCCAGGCTTTCCAGCGCCCGAGTACAAGCCGTTGCGAAGCCTCTACGGCATGGTCAACAACTTCCAGCGTTTGTCCAGCTCCCGCGACGAAGCCCGCTATGAAATCACCCTGCAACCGCGCCTGGCGCTGCTCGCACACGGCCGCCAGTACCGCCTGTACCAGCAGCAGTCGGTCCCGGAGATCGTCGAGCACATCCTGCGCAGTCGCCACGACTTTCTTGGCCAGCACTTCCTGTTCCAGCTGGTGCGTGAATACCCCCGCCGCGAGCAGGTCATGCAGTACGGCGAAAGCGACCTGGCGTTCATCGAACGGCTGCTGGCCGAAGTCGGCATCTGGTACCGCTTCAGCCACGACGACCGCCTGCAGATCGACGTCGTCGAGTTCCACGACGACCAGCGTCACTACCAGTTCGGCGTAAAGCTGCCGTTGCGTGCACCGGCCGGTTTCGCCAGCGGCGAGGACGGCGTGTGGGGCCTGCAAACCCGTCACCAGGTGGTGGAGAAATCCATCAACTTCCGTGCCTATCACCACCGCGATGCCAGGGCTAGGCTCGATGGCGAAGTCGACCAGACCCGCGCCACTACGACCACCACTTACGGCGAGGCCTACCACTACGCCGAACCCTATCGCGTGCTCGGCGATCGCCTCGATCAGGACGAAGACCTGCAAAGCGAAAGCGGTTTTTTCTACGCGCGCCTGCGCCACGAACGCTACCTCAACGACCAGACCCACCTCAGCGGCGCCAGCAGCAGCGCCACCCTGGCGCCGGGCCAGGTGCTGAAAATCGCCGACGCGCCCCAGGCCTTTGCCCCCGGCGCGGTGATCACCGGCCTGCACACCCGCGCCGCCCGCGACCGCAGCATCGAAGTAAATTTCGAGGCCATCCCCTACGCGGAAATGGTCTGCTTCCGCCCGCCGGTACCGCCCAAACCGATCATCGCCGGCACCCTGCCGGCCCGCGTCACCAGCGGCAAAGCCAACGATCCCTACGCCGAAATCGACCTCGAAGGCCGCTACAAGGTCAACTTCCTCTTCGATCGCGACCCCTGGAAGCTCGGCCAGGAAAGCATGTGGCTCCGCCAGGCACGCCCCTACGCCGGCGACACCCACGGCCTGCACCTGCCGCTGATCTGCGGCACCGAAGTGGCCATCGCCTTCGAACAAGGCGACCCCGACCGCCCCTACATCGCCCACGCCCTGCACGACAGCGACCACCCGGACCACGTGACCTTGCGCAACTACAAGCGCAACGTGCTGCGCACTCCGGCGAACAACAAACTGCGCATGGAGGACAACCGCGGCGAGGAGCACGTCAAGCTCAGTACCGAGCACAGTGGCAAGAGCCAGCTGAACCTGGGGCATCTGGTGGATGCCAAGAAACAGAAACGTGGCGAAGGATTTGAGTTGCGCACGGATGGGCACGGCGCCATCCGGGCAGGCAAAGGCTTGTTCATCAGTGCCGACCTGCAGCCCAAAGCCCAGGGCCAGGTGCTGGACATGCAGGCTGCACAGGGCCGCTTGCAACAGGCTGGCGATCAACTGCAAGGCCTGTCCAGCGCCGCCCAGGCGGCTCACGCCGATCCCGCCGATGTGCAGGCCCAATTGTCACTGCTGCATGAGCAACTCGACGAGCTCGAGGCTCAGGTGATCCTGCTCAGCGCGCCCCAAGGCATCGCCTTGAGCAGTGGCGAGCACCTGCAACTGGCGGCGCAGGACAACCTGATGCTCAACGCCGGCGGCGAAGCCGACATCAGCGTGGTCAAGCACTTGTTCATGGGTGTGGGCCAGGGATTTAGCCTGTTTGTGCGCAAACTGGGGATCAAGCTGTTTGCCAACCAGGGACCGATCTCAGTGCAGGCGCAGAACGACTCCCTGGAACTGCTCGCTCGCCACGGGCTGTCGATTACCAGCACCGAAGACGAAATCCATATCACTGCAAAAAAGAAAATCGCCCTCAATGGCGGGGGCAGCTATCTCAGCTTCGATGCAGGCGGCATTGAATCGGGGACGGCGGGCGACCACAAGGTCAAGGCTGCGCACTTCGCCTTTAGCGGCCCGGCCAGCATGACCGCCGCCCATCCGGATTATCCGCAAAGCCTGTCAAAACAAACGCTGCGATTCAACGTAGCGCAAACCCCCAATGCCAACCGCCGTGTCTGGGCGGGTATGCCCTACACGCTTTACGCCGACGGTGCCGAACTCAAACAAGGCGTGCTGGACGCTTCCGGGCAAATCCTGATCGATCATCAGGTCGTGACACGCGGCTACCGGTTGGTCATGGCTAACGGTGTGACCTACCAGATCCCGGTTCCTACCGATTACCGCAATTCCGATCAGGCGCACCTGGCTAATCGCGGATTGCACAACCACCCCTCTCGAGTCCACGACGAGGTAAGCCAACCCACATCGCACACGGATCACCGAGGCCTGTATGCCTCGGTGATGGAAGGAATCAAAGAGCAGGAAGGGAAAACACAATGAGCCAATACGAGATCGTGACACCGGTCGCACTCCAGCATACCCAAGAGGTGACCTGTACTCCGCCCTGGTATGTGCGCAATACCGAATACCCTCCCGCGATGGCAACTTACCAGCCGTTGATCAATGGGGAAGAAACGTTTCGGGCTGTGCACCTGGCCATTTCAAAGGCCCAGGCAACTATCGACATCATCTGTTGGGGGTTTCAGCCGTCGATGTATTTCATTCGCGACGGCATATCGCCGCGCATCGGTGAATTACTGATGGCCATGGCTCGGGAAGGCGTCAAGGTCCGGATACTCGGATGGGAGATGCCATTCAATACGGCAGGCAAAGCCGGAGAAGCCAACCTGCCCGGAAAAGGCCCATTCCGATACTACGATCGGGAGATGCAACCCTCCACGGATGAACAATACGCTTATGACCGCCAGTGGTTTGCCAACTGTTCGCTTGCCGACAGCATAGCCGCGGCGCATGTGGCAGCTCGCAGCACTCCAGTGTTCGTCAGTCGCGGTTTCAGCGTGTTTGAAAGGGCTGAAATAGCCCATCAGGCGATGTACAAAAGTCTCGACCCGAAGATCAGTGCCACCACGCAATTCGTCCTGACGGCAACAGCGACCCATCACCAAAAAACCGTCCTCGTTGATTATGAACTGCCAGACCGTGCCGTTGGTTTCGTGATGGGTCACAACATGCTCGACGAGTACTGGGACACCGATGACCATTCGGCACTGAACCGTGACAAGAACACCAAGCCCGCCCCCAACAAGGGTCCGCGAGGCGATACTCCACGGCAGGACATTTCAAGTCAGGTCAGCGGACCGATCCTGGAACACCTGCACCACAACTTTGCCACCGCCTGGCGCAAGGAAACCGGCGAGAATTTGCTCGACTCACGCCAAGCCATGCAAGTGGGGCCGCTACTGCAATGCACCCCGCAAGCTACCCGCCAAATCGCACAGATCCTGCGCACCCAGGCCCAGGAGAGTAAACGCGATATCGAGAAGCTTTACCTGCAAGCCGTCAACAACGCGACCCAGTTCATCTACATCGAAAACCAGTATTTCCGATGGCCGCCCCTGGCCGAATTGATCAAGGCCGTCGCCGCCGGTCAGACCAAGGCCGGGCGTGACCCCGCCATTCATGGGCACTTGCACCTGTTTGTGATCACCAATGCCAGTGAGGGTGGCATAGGCTCCGGCACTGTAAACACCCAGCGCATGCTCGAAAGCCTTGGGCGTGGCCATACCATGCCTGCAATCACCAAGTTACGGCGTATTGAAAAGGCAAAAGCTGAAGCTGCCGCACAGAAATCCGGTCTTAGCGAACGTATTGAACGGCATGCCCTGATCACGCTGACGAATCTCACCGACGCATTGGGCGGAACCGATCTCAGCGAAAAGGCCAAGGAAGATCAGCGGAGCAAGGCCTGGCACAACGATTGGCGCAAAGCCGAACTCGAGCGCCAAATCGAGGCAATCGAGGGTGAAACATTTGCCCAACTTCCGGAACTCTCCGGCCTGAAAGTTCATGTGTGCTCACTGGTGGCCCCCGACTCACCAGCGGGCAAGGACTGGATGCCGGTGTACATCCACTCCAAGTTGATGATCGTCGACGACGTGTTTACCACCCACGGCTCGGCCAACATCAATACCCGCAGCATGCAGGTGGATAGCGAGCTGAATATTGCGCATGAGTGGGCAAGTGTGACGCAGGGGTTGCGGCGACGGTTGTGGGAGATGCATACGGATAAAAAGGGTGCGCAGGATGACCCACAGGAGGCGTTCAAAGCCTGGCAAGACATCATCAATCGAAATAAAGGTCTTCAATCCAAAGAATTGACTCCCTACGCCCCCCTCGTCGAGTTCTATTTCGGCAAATCCGACCTGTCGGATCTCGACTGATGCGACGGCTCTTTTTGCTTTCATGCCTGCTGCTGGTTGCCTGCGACATCAGTAACCCTCCTTCTTCTTCGACCGAGAAAATGCCCTTGAACCCTTTAACTGAAGCCAAGGCCAGGATGGCTTTTAACTGTGTGCACGAGCAGATACCTGAGGCTCCCGCGGAGGCCGATGTGCTATTCCGCTACGCGCGCTGGTTGCAAAAGAATAACCAACTCAAACAGGACAAGACTGTCGATGGAGAGATCGAACGTCTATACCGCATCGCCAGTGAGAACGGACACTACAAGGCCAATATCAATCTGCAGAACGGTGCGATGCGCGGTTTCTTCAAACTCCGTGGTGAAGAGCATTTGCGCATGAGTGAGCAACTGATCGACGCGGGCGTGGGAGCGGGATATTACTTTGTCGGCATTTTTCTGCAGCATGGTTCGGCCGGGTTGCAGCAGGATCACGAAATGGCGTTGCGTTACTACCGCAAGTCCGCCGATCAAGGGAATGCACAAGGCCAGACATATATCGCCGACAAGTTAGCGCCGATCAACATTGCCCCGGACGTTGCCCGGCTAATGCGCCGTTGTGCTGGGGAGCAAGGAAACGGTAAAGCTGCAGGAGCACTCGGTGTTGATTTGTCGATAGATGGGCATTTTCAAGAGGCACTCGAAGCATTCCAACTTGGGGCAGCTGCCGGTGATAGTACTTCGGCTTCTTTTTTGACCGAGGGCTTCCGTGGTCCGGAGCCGGATGATCGGCTGTACTACCTGGGCCAACAAGAAGACCTCGAACGCGCCGATCGCTACAAAAAAATCTGGAAAATCCTCTCGGACTACTCCTACGCCAATCCCAAAGTCCCCGAGATCAACGAGATCGTCCCGCTGCCACCCGCCGAGTTGCCCGCCTGGGACGGCAAGCTGCAATGGCTGGAAGAACGCCTGGCAAACATCCCACCAGAAAAACCCAGTGAAGCGCTGATTCTTAATTTGGCCAAGGCCAAAGCCCTCGATCCTGCCACCGGCCGACCGCTGCCGGATTCTCCCGGCTTCATCCAGGCTACTTCCCCCAGGCCGACCTGCAACAGCGGCCAAGCCTGCCCGCAGTCTGGCTACTGGAAAGCCGATATAGGTAACCAGTTTTTCTCGCGCCTCGAAGGTGCACAAATTCGCCGTTTCGAGAAGGGCGAAATCCTGCCAACAGTAAAAATCCAAAGGCACCACAGCCGCTTCTTGCTCGCCGACCGAGTGATCGTCGAAGAGGAAAATATCAAATGGATATTGTTCGGAGAAGCCTGAGTATTTCCTGATGGGCAGGGTGCAACTGGTAACACGCACGACTCACACCTTAGAAACAACACCGCCAATTCCGGCAACTAAAAAGGAGCAGCATAATGAGCAAGCATGAAGCAGACGATAAAATAACGTTCGAGATACATACGCCGGAAACAGAGGTGCCAGCGGGTAAAAGCGTACTTCACCTAGACGACGAAAATAACGTCCTTGGCGGTCAGGTTTATGGTCACGTCATCGAAAAAATTGAGGGCGGCATGAAAGTCACTCGTCCGGACGGGGCAACGATGGTCATGCGGGATGGTAGTGTGACCATCGAAAATCTTGTCCCTAAGTCAATAGGGATCAGGAACTTGTCTGAGATCGAATCATTTGCTGTGCGAACACAGAATCATACGCGTATTTTTCGCATGGATTTTGTTGGTGGCGGCCATGTCGAAGTAACGTACGCACACGACGGACAGGTCAGGGAAGTCACCGGCCAAAACCTCCAGCAAACAATCAGCAAGGACAATGCGATTATCGTTCGCCAAGGTGATTCGAGCACTGGGCAAACGCATTGAATCAAGAACAGCCTCGATAGACGCCAAACAGGCTAGCAAAAGATCAAAGGATCGCAGCCTGCGGCAGCTCCTACAGAGTGAATATCAGAAGGCGATTTCCTACGCCTTGGCTGAAGGAGCGAGCGGGCGGCGGACAGCCGCGCCGCTGGCTCCAACAGATTTCAAGTGTGATGAATCTCCCGATCCTTGGTTTCCGGCATGAAGAAGATACCCAGGATCGCCGTCATCACCGCGATGACGATCGGGTACCACAGCCCGTAGTAGATATCGCCCGTGGCCGCGACCATGGCGAAGGCCACCGTCGGCAGGAAGCCGCCGAACCAGCCGTTGCCGATGTGGTATGGCAGTGACATCGAGGTGTAGCGGATACGCGCCGGGAAGAGTTCCACCAGCCAGGCGGCGATCGGGCCGTAGACCATGGTCACGTAGATCACCAGGATGGTCAGGAGCAGCAGCACCATCGGGTAGTTGGTCTTGGCCGGGTCGGCCTTCTCGGGGTAGCCGGCTTCCTTGAGGGAGGTGCCCAGGGCCGCGACGAAGGCGTCGTTGCGGGTCTTGAAGTCGGCGGCCGGCATGCCGGTGCCTTCGAAGCTGGGGATCACTTTGTCGCCGATGCGAACCTGCGCGACAGTGCCCGGGGCGGCCTTCTCGTTCTTGTAGGGTATGGCCCGTTTTGCCAACACGGTCTTGGCCAGGTCGCAGGAGCTGGTGAATTTGGCCTTGCCCACCGGGTCGAACTGGAACGAGCACTGGTCTGGATCGGCGATCACCGTGACCGGGTTCTTCTCCTGTGCGATGAACACGTCGGGGTTACCGTACTGCGTCAACGCATGGAAGATCGGGAAGTAGGTCAGCGCCGCGAGGATGCAGCCGGCCATGATGATGCCCTTGCGCCCGATGCGGTCGGACAGGCTCCCGAAGATGACGAAGAACGGCGTGCCGATCAGCAGCGAACCGGCGATCAGCAGGTTGGCCGTCTGCGCGTCGATCTTGAGCGTCTGCAGCAGGAAGAACAACGCGTAGAACTGCCCGGTGTACCAGACGACGGCCTGGCCGGCGGTACCGCCGAGCAGCGCCATGATCACGATCTTGAGGTTGTCCCAGCGGGCGAAGGATTCGGTCAGCGGCGCCTTGGAGGACTTGCCCTCGGCCTTCATTTTCAGGAACACCGGTGATTCACTGAGCTGCAGGCGGATGTACACCGAAACGATCAGCAGCAGGATCGACAGCAGGAAGGGAATCCGCCAGCCCCAGGCTTCGAACGCTTCGGTGCCAAGCACCGTGCGACAGGCGAGGATCACCAGCAGCGAAAGGAACAGGCCGAGGGTCGCGGTGGTCTGGATCCACGAGGTGAAATAGCCGCGCTTGCCTTTGGGGGCATGTTCGGCTACGTAGGTCGCCGCACCGCCGTACTCGCCACCCAGGGCCAGGCCTTGCAACAGGCGCAGGGTGATCAGGATGATCGGCGCGGCCACGCCGATGGTCGCGTAACCGGGCAGGAAGCCGACGATCGCCGTGGAGACACCCATGATCACGATGGTGATCAGGAAGGTGTGCTTGCGCCCGATCATGTCACCCAGTCGACCGAACACGATGGCACCGAAGGGGCGTACGGCGAAGCCGGCGGCGAACGCGAGCAAGGCAAAGATGAAGGACGTGGTCTCGTTGACGCCGGCGAAAAAGTGCTTGGCAATGATCGCGGCGAGGGAGCCATAAAGGTAGAAGTCGTACCATTCGAACACGGTGCCCAGGGACGAGGCAAAAATAACCTTGCGCTCCTCCTTGGTGATGCCGTGGTGAGGCGTGTTGCCCGCGGTGGTGTTATCGATTGCGGCCATGAGTCGTCTCCGTCTTTCTCTTGTTATAGGCCGGAGTACCCCACTACCTTCTTGTTGCCGCACCCTGGCCCTGGGGCTGATGTCATTGGATTACGGATTGCGCAAAGCATGCACACAGGCTGACGGCCTCGCATCGCTGCAAGGTTTCATTGAGCATAATCGGCTTCTTGCAGATATCCACTCGCCATCACGCGCAGACGGGATCGAGGAACGAACCTGCAAAGGAGGTTGTGCCGTGGGAAGGTGTTTTGTTACGGAGGGGATGAACAGAATGCAATAAGCAGCACCCGCGAAGTGCGCGAGTGCTGCTTATCAGAAATATGGCAGGGGCGGCTGGATTCGAACCAACGCATGGCAGGATCAAAACCTGCTGCCTTACCGCTTGGCGACGCCCCTGTAGCTGCTGCCTGGAGAGCCGGGGAATGCCCTCAGCAGGAATGGGCGGCAATTTACCAACATTCTTGCCGCCTGGGAACCCCCTCGCTAAATTATTTTATTTTAAAACAGCGACTTACCATCAAGGATCGACCTGCCCCATCAGTTCGGGCACCGATTCCGGGCGATTGGCGAAGCGCTGGGCAAGCACCGCGCAGACCATCAGCTGGATCTGATGGAACAGCATCAGCGGCAGGATCAACACGCCGATGGTGCTGCCGGCGAACAGCACCTGGGCCATCGGCACGCCCGTGGCCAGGCTTTTCTTCGAGCCACAGAAGAGGATGGTGATGCGGTCTTGCTGATTGAAACCCAAGGCCTTGCCCAGCACGGTGGAGGCCACCAGCACCAGCCCCAGCACCACGCAGCAGGCGACCACCAGCCCGGCCAGGTCGCGCAACGGGATCTGGTGCCAGATGCCTTCGATCACCGCTTCGCTGAAAGCACCGTACACCACCAGCAGGATCGAGCCCTGATCGACAAATTTCAGCCAGCTCTTGTTGCGCGCCACCCAGGCGCCGATCCAGCGCCGCGCGATCTGCCCGGCAATGAAGGGCAGCAACAACTGCACGCTGATCTTCACGATCGCATCGAGGGTCGAGCCCCCATCGCCGTGCACGTCCAGCAGCAAGGTCACCAGCAAAGGCGTGAGGAAGATCCCGAACAGACTGGACGCCGCCGCGCTGCAAATCGCAGCCGGGATGTTGCCTCGCGCCAGGGAGGTAAAGGCAATCGCCGACTGCACTGTGGCCGGCAGTGCGCAGAGGTAGAGCATGCCCATGTACAGGTCGGCGCCGATCATCGGTGACAGCAAGGGCTTGAGCGCCAGGCCGAGCAGCGGGAACAGGACGAAGGTCAGGCCGAACACCAGCAAGTGCAGGCGCCAGTGGCCGGCACCGGCAATGATCGATTCGCGGGACAGTTTGGCGCCGTGGAGGAAAAACAGCAGGGCGATGGCGCTGTTGGTCAACCAGCCGAAGCCTACGGCCACCTGGCCACTGGCGGGCAGCAGGCTGGCGAGCAGGACCACGCCGACCAGGGTCAGGGTGAAGTTGTCGGGCAAGAAACGGGGGCGGGTCATGAGGGTTATCCAGGCGGCCGGGAGCGTTGAGACCACTCTAGCGCGCCGGCCGATTGCCGGCTAACGCTAATAAGCCAGGAGATGTCGCCTAACGGACACCTCCCAAAATCACGGGTGACTGATATGCCGCTTTCGCTGCGATGCGGCGACCCGACAAGCCAGCTCCTACAGGATTTGTGCCATACACAGCTTTTGTGTGCGCTGCGGGCACCTGTAGGAGCTGGCTTGCCAGCGATGAGGCCGGCACATCCAACATCACGGGTGACTGATACGCCGCCTTCGCTGGCAAGCCAGCTCCTACAGGGAATTTGTGCCATACACAGCTTTTGTGTGCGCTGCGGGCAACTGTAGGAGCTGGCTTGCCAGCGATGAGGCCGGCACATCCAACATCACGGGTGGCTGATACGCCGCCTTCGCTGGCAAGCCAGCTCCTACAGACGACCGCTGCCCTCTCGATCCCTCTTATAGTGCCGAGCAAGCGGGAACTCCGGCAACCAGGCCTCGCGACGCACCGTCCAGCATTCGTAGGTGGGCATGAACTGGTCGGGCGCATCGAATGAACCCAGGTTCACTTCAATTTCGTCATCGCTACGGGCAAACACCGACGAGCCACAGCGAGGGCAGAAATGCCGCCCGGCGTAGTCCCGGGTTTCGCCCTCGATCGTCACCGCGTCCTCGGGGAATATCGCCGAGGCGTAAAAGAGCGCCCCGTGATGCTTGCGACAGTCCAGGCAGTGGCAAAGGCCTACCCGATAAGGTTGCCCCGACGCCACAAGCCGGACATCGCCACACAGACAACCACCCGTAAATTGCTGCATGCCGCCCCTCCTCTTCCTGGATTCGAAAGTAGCCATTCAACGACTGTAAGAGGCTAACAAAGCCTTCACAGCAAAAACTTGCAAAAAGCGACGGTAGGCTAAGCTTACGTCAGCTTATTGCCCTTGATGCTCGCGGCGGCAGTTGTTGGTTTTTCTGGAGAGCGTCTGCAACAGCTATCTCAGACTGGCCCAGACAATTTGCGCAGGATTGCCGTGATGACCGAGCCGTTACTCAGTTTTGACCAACTCAAGCGTGCTGCCGCCTCTGGCGAAATCGATACTGTCCTGGTGTGCATGGTCGACATGCAGGGCCGCCTGGTGGGCAAGCGTTTCCAGGTCGAGTTTTTCATCGACAGTGGCCATGAAGAAACCCACTGCTGCAATTACCTGCTGGCCGACGACATCGACATGGAGCCGGTGCCGGGTTATGCCGCCGCCAGCTGGAGCAAGGGCTACGGCGACTTCGTGCTCAAGCCCGACATGCGCACCTTGCGCAAGGTACCCTGGCTCGAGTGCACGGCGCTGGTGCTGTGCGATGTGCTCGACCATCACCATCGCCAGGACCTGCCCCACAGCCCGCGGGCGATCCTGAAAAAACAGGTCGAGCGCCTGCGTGAACGCGGCTACACCGGCATGTTCGCCTCGGAACTGGAGTTCTACCTGTTCGACGAGAGCTACGAGGCCATCCACAGGCGCAACTACCACAAGCCGAAGACCGCCGGGCACTACATCGAGGATTACAACATCCTGCAGACCACCCGCGAGGAGCCGGTGCTGCGGGCGATCCGCAAGCACCTGCAGGCCAGCGGCATCCCGGTGGAAAACTCCAAGGGTGAATGGGGACCCGGCCAGGAAGAAATCAACATCCGCTACGCCGACGCCATGACCATGGCCGACCATCACGTCATCATCAAGCATGCGTGCAAGGAGATCGCCCAGCTCCAGGGCAAGGCGATCACCTTCATGGCCAAGTGGCGCTATGACGCCGCCGGTTCCAGCAGCCACATCCACAATTCGCTGTGGGACAAGAACGCCAAAAAGCCGTTGTTCTTCGACGCCAAGGCCGAGTTCGGCATGTCGAAACTGATGCGTTCCTGGGTGGCCGGACAGCTCAAGTACGCCAACGACATCACCTGTTTCCTCGCGCCCTACATCAACTCCTACAAGCGCTTCCAGGCCGGCACCTTCGCCCCTACCCGTGCAGTCTGGAGCCGGGACAATCGCACCGCCGGTTTTCGCCTGTGCGCCGAGGCCAGCAAGTCGATCCGCATCGAATGCCGCATCGGCGGTGCCGACCTCAACCCTTACCTGGCCTTCGCCGCGCTGATCGCCGCCGGGTTGGCGGGCATCGATGAAAAACTCGAACTCGCCGCGCCTTTCGAGGGCGATGCCTACGTTGACGAGCATCTGCCAGAAGTCTCCAAGACCCTGCGCGAGGCCAGTGCCGCACTGCAAGGCTCAAGCATGTTGCGCGAGGCCTTCGGCGACGAGGTGGTCGACCACTACGTGCACACCGCCGAATGGGAACAGAAAGAATACGACCGGCGCATCACCGACTGGGAACTGCAGCGCGGCTTCGAGCGCTACTGAGAGCACCATGACCAACACTGTTCAAATCATCTCGCCGGTCGATGGCCGGGTCTTCGCCGAGCGCCAGTACGCCGACATCGTGCGAATCGAGCAGGCACTGGCGGCGGCCACAGCCGCCCAGGCGCAATGGAAGCGCCGGCCAGTGAGCGAACGCGCGGCTTTTTGCAGCGCCGCGGTGGACGCGATGCTGGCCATGAAGGATGACATCGTCCCCGAACTGGCCTGGCAAATGGGCCGCCCGGTGCGCTATGGCGCCGGCGAGTTGCGCGGCTTCGAAGAGCGTGCCCGGCACATGATCGCCATTGCGGCGCAGGCCCTGGCGGCGCTCGAAGCCGATCCGCTCACGGGTTTTCGCCGCTATATCAAACGCGAGCCAATGGGTACCGTGCTGGTGGTCGCACCGTGGAATTACCCCTACCTCACCGCAGTGAATACGATCATTCCGGCACTGATGGCCGGCAACAGCGTGATCCTCAAGCACGCTTCGCAAACCCTGCTGGTGGGCGAGCGTTTTGCCGAAGCCATGCGCCGCGCCAACCTGCCTGAGGGGCTGTTCCAGAACCTGCTGCTCAGTCACATCCATACCGGGGTGGTCATCGGCTCCGGACAGGTGCAGCAGGTGAACTTCACCGGCTCAGTGGCGGCCGGCCTGGAAATGCAACGCTCTGCGGTCGAGGATTTCCTGCGCGTGGGCCTTGAGCTCGGCGGCAAGGACCCGGCCTACGTGCGGGCCGATGCCAACCTCGAGCATGCGGTGGAGAACCTGGTGGACGGCAGTTTCTTCAATTCCGGGCAGAGCTGCTGCGCCGTGGAGCGTATCTACGTCGACCGGAAAATCTACCCGGCCTTTGTCGATCGCTTCGCCGAATTGACCCGTCAGTACGTACTCGGTAACCCGCTGGACGAAGCCACCACCCTCGGCCCGCTGGTGAGTCCGGGCGCGGCGGATTTCGTCCGCGGGCAGATTGCCGATGCGCAGGCCCTGGGCGCGAAGGCGCTGATCGACCCGCATGCCTTTGCCGCCGACTTGCCGGGCAGCGCCTACCTCGCCCCGCAGGTGTTGGTCGAGGTCAATCATCAGATGTCGGTGATGCGTGATGAAAGCTTCGGGCCGGTGGTCGGCATCATGCCGGTGGACAGCGACGAAGAAGCCATCGCCCTGATGAACGACAGCGAGTTCGGCCTCAGCGCGTCGATCTGGACCCGGGACCTGGTCGCCGCCGAACGCCTGGGCGACGAGATCGACACCGGCACCCTGTTCATGAATCGCTGCGATTACCTGGACCCGGCCCTGGCCTGGACCGGGGTGAGGAACAGTGGGCGCGGCGTCACCCTGTCGCCCATGGGCTATGACCACCTGACCCGCGCCAAATCCTTCCATCTGCGCCACGAGACCTGAGCCATGAGCCTGACTGGAAACTGGAACTACCCCACGAGCATCCGCTTCGGTGTCGGCCGCATCGCGGAACTGGCCGATACCTGTCGCAGCCAGGGTATCCAGCGCCCGCTGCTGGTCACCGACAGTGGCCTGGGGCGTGCGTCGATCACCACGGCTGCTCTGGACGCTTTACGTAACGCGGGGCTGGGTGCTGCGTTGTTCTGCGACCTCAAGCCCAATCCGGTCGAAGCCAACCTGGCGGGCGGGCTCGAGGCCTGGCGTGCGGGCAACCACGATGGCGTGGTGGCCTTTGGCGGTGGCAGCGGCCTGGACATGGGCAAGCTCATCGCCTTCATGAGTGGCCAGACCCGTCCGGTCTGGGATTTCGAAGACATCGGCGACTACTGGACCCGCGCCGATGAAAGCCGCATCGCCCCGATCATCGCGGTGCCGACCACCGCGGGTACGGGCTCCGAAGTGGGCCGTGCGGCGGTGATCATCGACGATCGCACCCACACCAAACGCATTATCTTCCACCCGAAAATGATGCCGCGAGTGGTCATCAGCGACCCGGCCCTGACCGTCGGCATGCCGGCCAAAGTCACCGCTGGCACGGGCATGGACGCGTTGGCGCACTGCCTGGAGTCGTACTGTGCCCCGGGATTTCACCCCATGGCCGATGGCATCGCCGTCGAGGGCATGCGCCTGGTGAGCAATGCCCTGGTGCGCGCCGTCCACACCCCGTCGGACCTCGATGCACGCGGGCAAATGCTGGCGGCGGCGGCGATGGGCGCCACTGCTTTCCAGAAAGGCCTGGGCGGGATGCACGCCCTCGCGCATCCGATCGGCGCCCTCTACGACACCCACCACGGCATGACCAACGCCACCCTGATGCCCTACGTGCTGAAGTTCAATCGTCCGGCCATCGAGGAACGCATCACGCGGCTGGCCGCGTATCTGCACCTGCCCTCCCCGGGCTTCGACAGTTTCCTGGCCTTCGTCCTCAAATTGCGCAAGGACATTGCTGTGCCGCATACGCTGTTCGAGTTGGGAGTGGATGACCAGCAGGCTGACCTCATCGCGGACATGGCGATAGTCGACCCCAGTGCCGGCGGCAACCCGCTGCCGTTGACAAAGGCCGGCGTGACGGAAATTTTCCAGGCGGCTTTCCACGGCCGACTCTGACTCGATCGAGGGTCCATGATCGAAACAGCAACAGGTTAGCGGTTGTAAACAGGAGCAGTACGACAAGGGGTTGAAAGCCAACCCATCCGGAGACCCGGATGGCTGCGTATCAAAACCTGAAGGGGCACACCAGCATGAACCCAGCAAGCCAGCCCGGCACCGACGCGCCGCACGACGATGACGTCAAGGTGCTGCACAGCATGGGCTATGCCCAGCAGCTGTCGCGACGAATGGGGGTTTTCTCCAACTTCGCGATTTCCTTTTCGATCATCTGCATCCTCTCCGGCGGCATCAACTCACTGGCCCAGGGCACCTCGGGCGCCGGCGGTGCCGCGATCGGCATCGGCTGGCCGATCGGTTGCCTGATTTCCGGGGTGTTCGCCCTGGCCATGGCGCAGATTTCCTCGGCCTACCCCACCGCCGGCGGCCTGTATCACTGGGGTTCGATCCTCGGCAACCGTTTCACCGGCTGGCTCACAGCCTGGTTCAACCTGCTGGGGCTGGTCACGGTGCTCGGTGCGATCAACGTCGGCACCTACTACTTTTTCTTTGGCGCCTTCGGCCCGACACTGGGCATGGAGGACACCACCACCACCCGGGTGATCTTCCTCGCCATCCTCACCGGGCTCCAGGCCCTGTGCAATCACCTGGGCATCGGCCTGACCGCCAGGCTCACGGATTTTTCCGGCTACCTGATTTTCGCCACCGCACTGGCGCTGACCATCGTCTGCCTGATCTCGGCCCCCAGTTTCGAGTTCTCCCGGCTGGTGACCTTCGGCAACTATTCCGGCGAGGCCGGCGGCAGCGTCTGGCCACAGGTGTCCAACGGCTGGATCTTCATGCTCGGCCTGCTGCTGCCGATCTACACCATCACCGGCTATGACGCTTCCGCGCACACCTCCGAGGAAACCCGCAATGCCGCCATGTCGGTGCCTCGGGGCATGGTCATGTCGGTGGTCTGGTCGCTGCTGTTCGGCTGGGTGATGCTCAGCGCCTTCGTGCTGATGCTGCCGAGCATGGACGAGGCGGCCAAGCAAGGCTGGAACGTGTTCTTCTGGGCGATGAACACCCAGGTCAATCCGCTGCTCAAGGACGCGCTGTACGTGGCGATTTTCATCTCCCAGGTGCTCTGCGGGTTGGCCACTGTCACCTCGGTTTCGCGCATGATCTTCGCGTTTTCCCGTGACGGCGGCCTGCCCTTCTCGAAAGCCCTGTCCTCGGTCTCGCCGACCTTTCGCAGCCCGGTGGCGGCGATCTGGACCGGCGCTACCCTCGCGGTCCTGTTCGACTGGGGCTCATCGGTGATCTCGGTCGGCGAGACTCCGGTCTACACCATCGTGGTGTCCTGCACGGTGATCTTCCTGTTCTTCTCCTTCATCATTCCCATCGTGCTGGGCCTGTTTGCCTACGGGACCTCGAAGTGGCCAACCATGGGACCGTGGAACATCGGGCGCTTCTGGTACACGGTGTTTGCCCTGCTCTCGGTGCTGTCGATGGTGATCATCTTCGTCATCGGCATCCAGCCACCGAACGACTGGGCGTTGTACATCACCATCGGCTTCCTGGTGCTGACGGCCATCGTCTGGTTCGGCTTTGAAGCACGCCGCTTCCAGGGCCCGCCGGTGGGCGACGTGATCGTCAAGCGCCAGGCCGAAATCGCCGCGGCGGAAGCGGCGTTGAACCGCAAAACACTGTAGGAGCAGCCGCGAGAGATGGAGCGGCTGTCAGGCAGCCATCGCTGGCCAGTTCCTACAGGATTTGTGGGGCCATGTTGAATGCATGGCAATATGCACATCTGTAGGAACCGGCTTGCTGGCGGTCGCAATTTCACGGCAAGCTCGCCCCTGCCGATCCCCCGACAAAATAACAAAATCCCCATGTGCTCCCTTCGTCCTTTCATACGTCGCAGACTTCACTGCCCGTTTCCCCCTGTCCGGAGTTTTCCCAATGCCCTCGCCCCATTCCCTGTCCGCCGCGTTGCTCGGCCTGGCCCTCGTCTGTCCGGCGATAGCCGAGGCCCAGGGCCTGGAGTTGGGGCAAGTGCTGATCGGGGCCGAGGACCAGAGTGACGAGGACCAGGGGATCGAAGACGCCAGGGCCCGACTCGAACAGGTGCCCGGCGGCACCAACGTGGTCGACATGCGCCGCCCATTGCAGGGCCGGGTGGCGAGCAATCAGGATGTGCTGGCCTATCAGCCAGGTGTCTATGCCCAGTCGGCGGGCAACGAAGGGGTGAAGATCTCGATCCGCGGATCGGGGATCAACCGTGCGCCGGGCGCCCATGCCTCGGGCCTGTACGCCATGCTTGACGGTCTGCCGCTGACCGGCCCTGGCGGCACGCCCTATGAACTGCTGGAGCCGCTGTGGCTTGACCATGTCGAGGTGCTGCGCGGCGCCAACGGATTCGACCGCGGCGCCCTGGCCCTGGGCGGGGCCATCGATTACGTCAGCCACACCGGCTACAACGCACCCAAGCTACAGGTGCGCTACGCGACGGGCAGCCACGGCTATCAGCAGCGCCAGGTCAGTTCCGGGCAGGTGCTGGGCGACTTCGACTACTACATGGCCCTGACCGATGCACGCGCGGACGGCTATCAGGATCACACCGCCAGTGACAGCCAGGGCGTCATCGCCAACTTCGGCTATCGCTTCAACCCGAACCTGGAAACGCGCTTCTACCTGCGCTATCGCCAGACCGACAACGACCTCGCCGGTCGGGTCACCAAGCACAGCATCGAGCACGATCCGCGTGTGGCCAACCCCGCCTACGTGGCGCGCGACGATCGCCGCGAACAGCCGGGCAGCACCTTTATCGGCAACAAGACCACCTACTACATCGACGACGATTCGAGCATCCAGGCCGGCCTTGCCTACCATGACTACCCCATGGACCTGCGCGAGGGTCCCAACCGCCTGAAAGTGGCGTACACCGATGTCAGCGGCACCTTCGACTACAAGCGTCGCGACACCCTCTGGGGCCTGCAGAGCCAAAGCACCTTGGGCCTGCGCGTGACCAAGCACCTGCCCAACGCCGGTGCCAGTGAAGAAGTACGCATCCCCAGCGGCAACACTGCCGGTTATGCGCCGGGCACGGCCATGCGCAACTTCACCTACCAGGGTTCGGACAGCGTCCTGCACGTGGGCAATGACCTGGAAATCGCCGACGACCTGTGGCTGACCACTGGCCTGGCGGCCATCTACACCCGCCGGGAAAGCGCGGTGACTTACCCGCAAGGCGGTGGCAAGACCAGTATGGGCGACTGGGACTACGCCCCGCGCCTGGGCCTGCGCTACCAACTGACACCCGACCTGCAACTGTTCGGCAACCTCAGCCGCTCGGTCGAGGCGCCGCACCCCTGGTCGCTGATCTACAGCTCCAACGTTCGCTTCCCGGCCGGCAGCGGCCCCGCCACCGGCACCCAGCGCGATCCGATCGAACTGCAGAACCAGACCGCGACCACCCTGGAGCTCGGCGGTCGCGGCGACAGCGCGATGGGCCAATGGAGCCTGGCCTGGTACTACGCCCAGGTGCGCCACGAACTGCTCTCGGTGTTGCCGGACGCCAACGCCACCACGCCCTACGAGCTCAACGCCAGCCCGACCGTGCACCAGGGCGTGGAAGCCAGCCTGCTGAGCAACCTGTGGTCGGGCGGTGACGGCGGTGAACTGAGCCTGCGCCAGAGCTATACCTTCAGCGACTTCCACTACCGCGACGACGAACGCTTCGGCGACAACCGCCTGCCGGGACTGCCGATGCACTACTACCAGGGCGAACTGCGCTACGACTGGCCCCAGGGCTTCTTCGCCGCGCTCAACACACAATGGGTGTCCAAGGTGGCAGTCGATTACGCCAACAGCTACTACGCCGATCCCTACGCACTGTTTGGCGCGACCCTGGGCTACAACGCGCCCAAGGGTGACTGGCAGACGTGGGTGGACATGCGCAACCTCACCGACAAGCACTACGCCGCCACCGTCACGCCGGGCTACGACGACAAGGGGCTGGATGCGGCGCGGTCGACTCCCGGAGAGGGCATGGCGGTGTATGTCGGGGTGTCGTGGAGTCTGCTGTGAGGCCGATGTTCAACACAAATCACTGTAGGAGCTGGCTTGCCAGCGAAGAGGCCCAAAAGATCACCGCACTATTCAAGGCCGCCATCGCCGGCAAGCCGGCTCCTACAGGTCCGCGGCGACCGCGCCTCCATGCTCAACACAAACCATTGTAGGAGCTGGCTTGCCAGCGAAGAGGCCCAAAAGATCACCGCACTATTCAAGACCGCCTTCGCCGGCAAGCCGGCTCCTACAGGTCCGCGGCGACCGCGCCTCCACGCCCAACACAAACCATTGCAGGAGCTGGCTTGCCAGCGAAGAGGCCCAAAAGATCACCGCACTATTCAAGACCGCCTTCGCCGGCAAGCCGGCTCCTACAGGTCCGCGGCGAACACGCCTCCACGCCCAACACAAAACATTGTAGGAGCTTGCCAGCGAAGAGGCCCAAAAGATCACCGCACTATTCAAGGCCGCCTTCGCCGGCAAGCCGGCTCCTACAGGTCCGCGGCGAACACGCCTCCACGCCCAACACAAACCATTGTAGGAGCTGGCTTGCCAGCGAAGAGGCCCAAAAGATCACCGCACTATTCAAGACCGCCTTCGCCGGCAAGCCGGCTCCTACAGGTCCGAGGTGCCCACGCCTCCACGCCCAACACAAACCATTGTAGGAGCTGGCTTGCCAGCGAAGAGGCCCAAAAGATCACCGCAACATTCAAGGCCGCCATCGCCGGCAAGCCGGCTCCTACAGGTCCGCGGTGCCCACGCCTCCATGCCCAACACAAACCATTGTAGGAACTGGCTTGCCAGCGAAGAGGCCCAAAAGATCACCGCAACATTCAAGGCCGCCATCGCCGGCAAGCCGGCTCCTACAGGTCCGCGGCGACCGCGCCTCCACGCCCAACACAAACCATTGTAGGAGCTGGCTTGCCAGCGAAGAGGCCCAAAAGATCACCGCACTATTCAAGACCGCCTTCGCCGGCAAGCCGGCTCCTACAGGTCCGCGGTGCCCACGCCTCCATGCCCAACAAAAACATTGTAGGAGCTGGCTTGCCAGCGAAGAGGCCCGAAAGGTCAACGCAATGTTCGAAGACGCCTTCGCCGGCAAGCCGGCTCCTACAGGTCCGCGGCGTCCGCGCCTCCACGCTCAACACAAACCATTGTAGGAGCTGGCTTGCCAGCGAAGAGGCCCAAAAGATCACCGCACTATTCAAGGCCGCCATCGCCGGCAAGCCGGGCTCCTACAGGTCCGCGGTGCCCATGCCTCCACGCCCAACACAAACCATTGTAGGAGCTGGCTTGCCAGCGAAGAGGCCCGAAAGGTCAACGCAATATTCGAAGACGCCTTCGCCGGCAAGCCGGCTCGTACAGGTCCGCGGCGAACACGCCTCCACGCCCAACACAAAACATTGTCGGAGCTGGCTTGCCAGCGAAGAGGCCCAAAAGATCACCGCAATATTCAAGGCCGCCATCGCCGGCAAGCCGGCTCCTACAGGTCCGCGGCGACCGCGCCTCCATGCCCAACACAAAACATTGTAGGAGCTGGCTTGCCAGCGAAGAGGCCCAAAAGATCACCGCAACATTCAAGGCCGCCTTCGCCGGCAAGCCGGCTCCTACAGGTCCGCGGCGAACACGCCTCCACGCCCAACACAATTCATTGTAGGAGCTGGCTTGCCAGCGAAGAGGCCCAAAAGATCACCGCAACATTCAAGGCCACCATCGCCGGCAAGCCGGCTCGTACAGGTCCGCGGCGAACACGCCTCCACGCCCAACACAAAACATTGTCGGAGCTGGCTTGCCAGCGATGAGGCCCGAAAGGTCAACGCAATATTCGAAGACGCCTTCGCCGGCAAGCCGGCTCCTACAGGTCCCCGGCGACCACGCCTCCACGCCCAACACAATTCATTGTAGGAGCTGGCTTGCCAGCGAAGAGGCCCAAAAGATCACCGCAACATTCAAGGCCACCATCGCCGGCAAGCCGGCTCCTACAGGTCCGCGGCGAACACGCCTCCACGCCCAACACAAACCATTGTAGGAGCTGGCTTGCCAGCGAAGAGGCCCAAAAGATCACCGCACTATTCAAGACCGCCTTCGCCGGCAAGCCGGCTCGTACAGGTCCGCGGCGAACACGCCTCCACGCCCAACACAAAACATTGTCGGAGCTGGCTTGCCAGCGAAGAGGCCCGAAAGATCACCGCAACATTCAAGGCCGCCATCGCCGGCAAGCCGGCTCCTACAGGTCCGCGGCGACCGCGCCTCCATGCTCAACACAAAACATTGTAGGAGCTGGCTTGCCAGCGATGAGGCCCGAAAGGTCAACGCAATATTCGAAGACGCCTTCGCCGGCAAGCCGGCTCGTACAGGTCCGCGGCGACCGCGCCTCCACGCCCAACACAAACCATTGTAGGAGCTGGCTTGCCAGCGATGAGGCCCGAAAGGTCAACGCAATGTTCGAAGACGCCATCGCCGGCAAGCCGGCTCCTACAGGTCCGCGGTGCCCACGCCTCCACGCCCAACACAAAACATTGTAGGAGCTGGCTTGCCAGCGAAGAGGCCCAAAAGATCACCGCAACATTCAAGGCCACCATCGCCGGCAAGCCGGCTCCTACAGGTTCGCGGTGAACGCGCTCGGAGTTACGAGGTTCTCGCCCCCGGGTTCTGCCAGAACGCGGGATCGGCGCTCTTGAGTCGCTCTACCGCATTATTGATGTGGTTGAGCGCAGCATGGCGTGCGCCTTCGGGGTCGCGGGCGGCGATGGCTGCGTAGACGGCAAAGTGTTCGACCCGCACCGTCTTGGCCAGGTCGCGGCGGCGTTCCTCGTTGGAGCGGGTGATGCGGATCGCCTCCTTGATGTACTGCGCGATGAATTCGTGCAGTGACGGGTACAGAGGATTGCCCGTTGCCCTGGAAATGGAGTGATGGAAGCCCAGGTCTTCCTCGACGCCATCGCGCCCCGCCTGCTCGGCGGCATCGATGGCCTTCAGCGCCTGGTGGATGGCCTCCAGCTGCGCCGGCGAATGCCGCTGTGCCGCCAGGGCCGCCGCCTCCCCTTCGATACCGCGGCGCAGCTCGGTGACCCGCAATACCGCCTCGATCGACCCGCTGACATCCAGGTCGATGGTAAACGCCTTGATGTGCGCGCCTTCGCTGACGACAGTGCCGCTGCCCTGGCGGACCTCGACCAGACCGGCAGACTTGAGGCGCGAGATCGCCTCGCGGATGACCGTCCTGCTGACCCCGAAACGCTCCGACAGCACGGGTTCCGTGGGCAGGCGAGCGCCCGGCAGCACTTCGCCGTTGGCGATATAGGCCTTCAGGGCCGCCGTCACCTGATCGGACAGCGTGCCCTTGGCGGAGTCCTTCAGAACGGCCAGCGCCTCGGCGGAACAGGGGGATTTATCAGGAGTGGGCATAGGCATCTCTGGGCTCAAATCGGTGAACGGTACTGCATTTTAGACCCGTCGTCCTCCCTGACTTATACGCCTTGAATTCGTATGACGTATTATGATAAAAAACCGACCTTCATGTTACTCCGATAAAAAAACGTCACCCACTACAAAAATAAGGATGGGGGAAACACATGACTGAATCAGTGATTCAAACCGGTGCCATCGCGCCCGCCGATCGCTTCGAGGACCTGGCGTATCGCAAGGTCGCGTGGCGAATCCTGCCGTTGTTGTTGCTGTGCTACCTCGTCGCCTATCTGGACCGGGTGAACGTGGGTTTCGCCAAACTGCAGATGTCCGACGATCTGCAATTTTCCGAAGCCGTCTATGGCCTGGGCGCAGGGATCTTCTTCATTGCCTACTTCCTCGTGGAAATTCCCAGCAACCTGATCCTGCATCGGGTCGGCGCGCGGTTGTGGATCGCGCGCATCATGATCACCTGGGGCATCATTTCCTCGGCCATGGCCCTGGTCAGCACGCCCATGTCCTTCTACATCATGCGCTTCCTGCTGGGCATCGCCGAGGCCGGGTTCTACCCGGGTGTCATCCTCTATCTGTCCTACTGGTTCCCGACCCATCGCCGCGGCAAGATGTATGCCCTGTTCGCCACGGCAGTGCCGCTGTCCGGGCTGATTGGTGCGCCCCTGTCCGGCTGGATCATGAGCGCCTTCAACGGTGACCATGGGTTTGCCGGCTGGCAATGGCTGTTCTTCCTCGAAGGGCTGCCTTCGATCGCCGTCGGCATCCTGGTGATCTTCTGCCTCAGCGACCGGATCTCCAAAGCGAGCTGGCTGACCAGCGAAGAGAAACACCTGCTGCAGACCCGCATCGACGCCGAAACCGCAGGCCACCAGACCCACAGCCTGAAAGAGGTGTTCCTGCAGCCGCGCATCTGGCTGCTGACGGCCATCTATTTCTGCATGATCGCCGGCTTCTACACCGTCGGTTTCTGGCTGCCGACGCTGATCCGCCAGGCCGGTGTCAGTGATGTATTGCAGGTCGGCATGCTCACCGCCATCCCTTATGCCGCCGCGGCCATGACCATGATCCTGGTGTCGCGCAGCGCCGACCGGTTGCGCGAGCGTCGCTGGCACCTGGCGCTGACCGCGGTGCTGGGCGGCATCGGCCTGTTCATCTCCGCCACCTGGAGCGACAACTTCACGATTTCCATGATCGGCCTGACCCTCGGTTCCATGGGGGCGATGAGCACCCTGCCGCTGTTCTGGAGCCTGCCGACTGCCTTCCTCGGCGGCACCGCTGCGGCCGCCGGCATTGCTCTGATCAACTCCTGGGGCAACCTGGCGGGCTTCGTCTCGCCGTACCTGATGGGTTTCCTCAAGGACACCACCCACAGCACCACGATCGGCATGTACGTGATGGCAAGCGCGCTGTTCCTCGGTGCCCTGCTGGTCTTCAGAATTCCCGGAAAGCTCGTCAACCGTTGACGTTTGGAGTAACTCATGAAAATTCTCGTGACCGGTGCAGCCGGCTTCCTTGGCCGCCGTCTGATCCAGGCCCTGCTGTCCCGTGGCTCGCTCACCGACCGCGCAGGCCAGTCTCAACCGATCAGGCAAATCGTCGCCTTCGACATGGTCGCGCTCGAAGGCATCGATGATCCGCGGGTAACGGTGGTGTGTGGCGATATCGCCGACCCTGAAGTGCTGGACAGCCTGATCGATGCCGGCACCGACAGCATCTTCCATCTGGCTGCGGTGGTTTCCAGCCAGGCGGAGGCCGATTTCGAACTGGGCATGCGCATCAATTTCACCGCGACCCAGAGCATGCTCGAACGCATTCGCCTGCTCGGCACCTGCCCGAAATGGGTGATGACCAGCTCCGTTGCGGTGTTCGGCGGGCAATTGCCGGAACAGGTGCGTGACGATCAGGTCTGGGCTCCGCAGAGTTCCTATGGCACGCAAAAAGCCATGAACGACCTGCTGCTCGCTGACTACAGCCGCCGCGGTTTCGTCGACGGCCGCAGCCTGCGCATGCCGACCATCGTGGTGCGCCCGGGCAAACCCAACCTGGCCGCTTCGAGTTTCGCCAGCGGGATCATCCGCGAACCGCTCAACGGCCAGCCCAGCGTGTGTCCGGTAGCCCTCGATACGCGGCTCTGGCTGATGTCGCCAAGGCTGGCGATTGAAAACCTGATCCATGGTCATGAGCTATCCGGCGCGCAATTGACCGAGGGCCGGGTGATCAACATGCCGGGCCTGTCGATTACCGTCGAACGGATGATCGATGCCCTGCGCCAGATCGCGGGTGCGCAAGTGGCCGCGCGGATTCGCCTGGAGCGCAATCCGGCGATCGAGCGCATCGTCGGTTCATGGCCAGGGTCCTTCTGCGCCACCTATTCCCGGGACTTGGGGTTCAAGGCGGATGAGGCGTTCAGCGCCGTGATCCAGCAGTTCATCACTGAATATCTGCCCGGCTAAACCGATGGAGGAGCTCGACATGTTGAATGCCCCTGCCCGCCCCCTGCTGGGCTGCATCGCGGACGATTTCACCGGTGCCACTGACCTGGCCAACATGCTGGTGCGCGGCGGCATGCGCACCGTGCAAAGCATCGGCATCCCCACTGCCGAGGTCGCCGGCCAACTCGATGCCGACGCGATCGTCATCGCCCTGAAGTCCCGGACCGTGCCGGCCGCCGATGCCGTAAAGGAGTCGCTCGAAGCACTGCGCTGGTTGCGTGAGCGTGGCTGCGAACAGATTTTCTTCAAATACTGCTCGACCTTCGACTCGACCGCCGCCGGCAACATCGGCCCGGTCAGCGAAGCCCTGCTGGAGGCGCTGGACAGCGATTTCACCCTCGCCTGCCCGGCCTTCCCGGAAAACGGCCGCACGGTGTTTCGCGGGCATTTGTTCGTCCAGGACCAGTTGCTCAGCGAGTCGGGCATGCAGCATCACCCGCTGACCCCGATGACTGACGCGAACCTGGTTCGGGTCCTGCAATCGCAGAGCCAAGGCAAGGTCGGCCTGCTGCGTTATGACAGCGTGACCCAGGGCGTCGAGCGCATTCGCGCCCGCATGACGCAGCTGCGCGCCGAGGGTGTGCGCCTGGCGGTTGCCGATGCCGTGTCCGACGCGGACCTGCATCGGCTGGGCGAAGCCTGTGCCGGTCTGGCGCTGCTGACGGGAGGCTCAGGCCTGGCACTGGGCTTGCCGGATAATTTCCGCCGTGCCGGTAAACTGCGCGATCTGGATGCCGCCCGTGTACCTGCGGTCGAAGGCGGCGAAGTGGTGCTCGCGGGCAGCGCTTCGCAAGCCACCAATGGGCAAGTGGCGACCTGGCTGCAGGCAGGTCGCCCGGCCTTTCGTATCGATCCGCTGGCGTTGGCGGCGGGACAGCCGGTCATCGAGCAGGCAATAGCCTTCGCCGCTGATCATGCCGAACCGGTGTTGATCTACGCCACCAGCTCCCCGGATGAGGTAAAGACCGTACAAC
This sequence comes from Pseudomonas sp. IT-P218, assembly GCF_949767605.1. Taxonomy (NCBI): domain Bacteria; kingdom Pseudomonadati; phylum Pseudomonadota; class Gammaproteobacteria; order Pseudomonadales; family Pseudomonadaceae; genus Pseudomonas; species Pseudomonas sp. IT-P218. The sequence continues at coordinate 26,970 of NZ_CATKQQ010000013.1, read as the reverse complement.
GCGAGCTGGGGACCGAGCGCGCGGGAAACATGGTCGAGCAGGCCATGGGCCGAATCGCCAGCGGGCTGCACCAGGCCGGGGTCCGGCGCTTTGTGGTCGCCGGCGGAGAAACGTCCGGGGCAGTGGTGCAAGCCCTGGATATCCAGCTATTGCAGATCGGTGCGCAAATTGACCCGGGCGTGCCCGCCTGTGTCAGCACGCCTGGGGAACCCATGGCCCTGGCGCTCAAGTCCGGCAACTTCGGTGGCCCGGACTTCTTCGCCAAGGCGCTCAAGCACCTGGCGGGAGTTCCAGCATGAACAATGAAAACGCCCTGCGCGAAGAAATCTGTGACGTCGGCGGCCTGCTATACAGCCGCGGCTACACGGTCGGCAGTGCCGGCAACATCAGCGCCCGCCTCGACGATGGCTGGCTGATCACGCCCACGGACGCTTGCCTGGGCCGTCTGGACCCGGCGGCGATATCCAAGGTCAACCTGGCGGGGGAATGGGTCAGCGGCGACAAACCGTCAAAGACCCTGGCCTTGCACCGTGAGGTCTATGATCGCAACCCGGGTGTCGGCGGCGTGGTCCACACCCACTCGACGCACCTGGTGGCGTTGACGCTGGCCGGGGTCTGGCAGCAGGATGACATCCTGCCGCCGCTGACCCCCTACCAGGTGATGAAGGTCGGGCACATCCCGTTGATCGCCTATGAACGTCCCGGCTCGCCGAAGGTGGCCGAGCGTGTCGCGCAACTGGCCAACAGCGTGCGCGGGGTCATGCTCGAGCGGCTGGGTCCGGTGGTGTGGGAAAGCTCGGTGTCGAGGGCGAGCTACGCCCTGGAGGAGCTGGAAGAAACCGCGCGCCTGTGGCTGATGAGCAACCCCAAACCGGCTCCGCTCGACCAGGCGGCACTGGATGAGTTGCGCGAAGTTTTTGGCGTGCAGTGGTAACACCGTGGCCTTAGGCTGTTCAATTGTAGGAGCGAGCTTGCTCGCGAAAAACCTGAGAGCCCTGCGGCGTGTCAGGTTTCCCGCGTTATCGTTGGCCTCCATCGCGAGCAAGCTTGCTCCTACAAAAGCCTTACGCTTTTATTTTCGACTTCAGGAGTCTCCATGCCTCGTTTCGCTGCCAACCTCAGCATGCTCTACCCGGAACACGATTTCCTCGACCGCTTCGCCGCGGCCGCCGCCGACGGTTTCCAGGCGGTGGAATACATGTTCCCCTACGACTACAGCGCGCAACAATTGAAACAGCGGCTCGACGACAACGGCCTGGTGCAGGCCCTGTTCAACGCGCCGCCGGGCAATATGGCGGCGGGCGAAAAAGGCACCGTGTCCTTGCCTGGCCGTGAAGCGGAGTTTCGCGCCGGTTTCGACCAGGCCCTGGAGTATGCCGCGATCCTCGGCAATGACCGCATCCACGTCATGGCCGGCCTGCTGACGAGTGAAGCCGACCGTGCCCGACACCAGGAGACCTACCTGGAAAACCTCAGCCACGCCGCAACAGAAGCCGCCAAAGTCGGCGTCACGGTATTGCTCGAGCCGATAAACACCCGTGACATTCCGGGCTTCTTCCTCAACCACCAGCATCAGGCACAGGCGATCTGCAAAGCGGTCGGCAAGGACAATCTCAAGGTCCAGTTCGACATCTACCATTGTCAGATCGTCGAGGGTGACGTGGCGACGAATCTGCGTCGGGATTTCGCCGGCATCGGTCATATCCAGATCGCGGGCGTGCCGGATCGCCACGAACCGGACCTGCACAACGAGTTGAACTATCCCTACCTGTTCAATCTGATTGATGAGCTGGGCTACAGCGGATGGGTGGGTTGCGAGTACCGGCCACGCGGCAACACCAGCGAAGGTCTGCAATGGCTGCGTGATTGGCAGGCCCGCTGAGTCATTGATGGGCAGCAGGATCTGCGAAAAACCGGCCCGAGCATTTACAATCACGCCTTTCACCGCAGATCAGAAAGGTTCTCCAGGTTATGGCGCTCGACCCTCCCACGATGTTGACACTCTCGATCGCCCTCGCAGCGGCTGCCGCGCTGTACCTGGCGATCGAATGGCGCAGCATTCGCGAGCCCTCGCTGCTGTTCTGGAGCGCAGGTTTCGCCACGATCACCCTGGGCTCGACCCTCGCCTTGCTGCGCAGTTCCGGGCTGTTGCTGGTCGGCATCTGGTTCGCCAACGGCCTGCTGGTGGTGGCCCACTGGTGTTTCCTGCTGGGTGTCGCACGCTTCACGCAGACGCGCCTGTCCCGTGCCTGGTACCTGATCTTTGTTGCCTGGATGGCCTTGCTGTTGTTACCGGACGAGCCGTCGTGGTCCAAGGTCATGCTGCTGGCCAATTCGCTGCTGGTGGCGGTGACGACACTCAGGGCCAGTTTCCTCCTACGCCCCCATGGCAGGTCGTTGAGCGTGGGCGCGGTGCAACTGCGTTATGTGCTGCTGGTGCATGGGCTGTTCTATCTGGCCAAGTCGATCACTGCGATCGTTCCCGGGACGCTGATCGATCTTGCCGCCTTTCGTGGCGAGATCATTCAGATATCCCTGGTCGAGGGCGCGATGGCGATCATGCTGATCGCCTTGTCCATGACCGGCACCGAGCGCTACCGGCGCGAGAAACACATCGCCCGGCTGGCCGCCCGTGATCCGTTGACCTCCCTTTACAACCGCCGCGCGCTCGAAGTCCGAGCAACGCGCCTGCTCGAATACGTCTCGCCGGCTCGCCCCGGCGCCTTGCTGTTGATCGATATCGACAACTTCAAGCAGGTCAACGACCTCTACGGCCATACCGCAGGCGACCGCCTTTTGGTGACGCTGAGCGGGATGATCCGTTCAGTCTTGCCCGAAGGCGCATTGGCGGCTCGCCTGGGCGGTGACGAGTTCGTGATTCTGCTAAGCAATGCCTCGCAGGAGCAGATCCTGGGGCTGGGCAACGCGCTACGTGAGCAGTTTCACCACGCTGCGACCCACACCTTCGCCACCCCGGAAGCGGTGACCCTGAGCATCGGCGCCAACCTGTTCGACCATCCCCCCGCTAGCCTGGCGGCATTGATCGAGCAAAGCGATGCGGCGCTCTATCAGTCCAAGCGTGGCGGACGAGACAGCCTGCGCCTGGTCGATCAGACCGTTTCTGGTTGAGGCCTGCACGAAAGGCCCTCGCAGTATCTTTTGGTGGGAAACGCTCACGCTAAAGTGCAAGCCCGCTATACACCCGTATGGTATCGAGGGCGGTGTGTGGCGTTGCACACTGATTGCCCGATTGATCCTGGCAATAGGTGAACGACCATGACAACGCATCTGGACTACCCCACCCCAACGGCTGGTACACATCAGAAAACTAGCGGCCAGCCGGCGTCAGAATCGAGCTTGCCCGGCACCCCGTACTCCGGTGGATCGGGGTCGCAGGAACTGGTGCCTTCGCGCTATGCGCTGCGGGTCGGCGAGATCGACGTGCTGGTGATCAGCGATGGGGTGCTGCCGCTGCCGACCGCGACGATGTCCACCAATGCCGACCCGGCCGCCCGCGCGGCCTGGTTCAAGGAGATGTTCCTGGGGCCGGACGCGTTCGATTGGGCGTTGAACGTACTGGTGGTGCGCAGTGGCGAGCAGACCATTCTCGTCGACGCAGGACTGGGTGGACAGTTCCCGGGCTTTCCACGGGCCGGGCAGTTCCCCAAGCGACTGGAGGCCGCGGGTATCGAGCTTTCGGCGGTAACCGACGTGGTGATTACCCACATGCACATGGACCATATCGGCGGGTTGCTGGTCGATGAGGTGGAGAACAAGTTGCGGCCAGACGTGCGCATCCACGTTGCGGCTATCGAGGTTGCGTTCTGGGAGTCGCCGGATTTCACCCACACCGACATGCCTTCACCGGTACCGGACGTCCTGCGGGCAACCGCCAATCAGTTCATCAACGCTTACCGCAGCAATGTGCGGACATTCGAAGACGAGTACGAGGTGGCACCGGGCGTGGTGGTCAAGCTCACCGGCGGCCACACCCCGGGTCACAGCGTGGTCTACGTGACGTCCGGCGGCGAGCGGTTAACGTTCGCCGGCGACGCCCTGTTCCCGGTCGCCTTCGAGCATCCCGACTGGCACAACGGTTTTGAACACGACCCTGAGGAGTCGGTTCGCGTTCGGGTGCGACTCATGCGAGAGGCGGCGGCGAGCGGTGAGCTTTTTGTCGCCACGCACCTGCCGTTCCCCTCCGTTGGCCGGGTGGCCGTCAATGGGGACGCCTTTCGCTGGGTCGCGGCTTTCTGGGACTACTGACATACCCGCTGGCGCGGGTTGTCGTGGACCATTGTAGGAGCAGCCGGTCGACGCTCGATTGCTCGCGAAAAACCTGAGAGCACCGCGGAGCGTCAGGGTTTCCGCGTCATCGTTAACGACCATCGCGAGCAATCGAGCGTCGACCGGCTGCTCCTGCAGGGATCGCGGTCAATTGCGGTTCAATCGTACACAGGGGTCGTCGCTTACCTCATCGTAGCCGATGTCTAAACGCATCGTCGGCACTGCCACCGTGCGCCGTCGGATCGGTGAGCATAAGCCTGACCCCGGCCGGCAAGGTGTTCCTGATCAGTCGTCGAGTGTTGCCCTTCACCCAAGTGACCCAGAACTGACCAGCATGCTGAGTTCCTACTCGCGCTTGCGGCACCGGGCCAGAGGCTGAAGCAATCGGTATTCGGCTTCTGGCGCTTCGTTTCCGGAGGATTGTTCAAGCACGAATCCGCAACGCTCCAGTACTTTTCTCGAGCCCACATTTTCCTTGAACACATAAGCTATCAGTTGCGTCAGTTGCCAACGGCGCTGTGCCTGCTCGATCAGATGCCTGAGCGCCTGTGTCGCCAGGCCCTGGCCGCAAGCGTCGCGATCGATTCGATAGCCCACCTCCGCAGACCCCGTCGCAGGGTCGATGCTTTTCAGGTTGGCTCGACCCACTATTTTTTCATTGCAGTCTTCGATGACAAACGGATGCCAGGCGCCGATGGCGAAACCGGATAAGTAGCCTTGAATATGCTCGGCGACGCCCTGCAATGAGTAAAAAGAAGGATCGCGGGCATCGATATGGGATTCGAACCACTCACGGTTGCGGACTTCGAATGCGAGCAACGCTTCGGTGTCGGTGCTTTTCAGCTCGCGAATCTTGAATGTCTTCATTCATCAACTCTCCTGTGTTCAGGCAGAAGCGTGGCCGTCAGGTGCCGTAATGCCCGACGGAAGACCGGATGACAATCGGCAATCGGCAACTCATCAAGCGGGGCCCAGAAAAAGCTGAAGGCGTGGCCATGGTCATCGCGCGTTTGATGGGTCCATTGTTCGGGCAGCGGCGCCTGTGCGTGGCACAGATGAAACGACCATACCTGCTCGAGATGCTCGGCGTTCCAGCAACCCAGGTCACGGACAACCGAGGCGTCGTCTATTCCAGACTCCTCGCTCAACTCACGAAGAGCGGCCTCGGCGGGTGTTTCTCCTGGCTCGATTGTGCCCTTGACCAATTGCACGCCTGCCAGGGGATGGCGGAGAAGGATGCGTGGCGCAGGCATGCTGGAGAGAATGACGGGGCAAGCCTTGTTTGGCGACATGGCGATCTCCTTATCGACGATGAAGCCAATATCATACGGTCAGTTCACCTTGCGATGCGATGGTGGCCGTTACACCGCCATCGCCGGCAAGCCAGCTCCTACAGGATTTGTGGGGCCATGATGAATGTGTAGCGTTACGCGCATCTGTAGGAGCCGGCTTGCTGGCGATGCGATGGTGGCCTTGGTGCCGCCATCGCTGGCAAGCCAGTTCCTACAGGATTTGTGGGGCCATGATGAATGTGTAGCGTTACGCGCATCTGTAGGAGCCGGCTTGCTGGCGATGCGATGGTGGCCGTTACACCGCTATCGCCGGCAAGCCAGCTCCTACAGGATTTGTGAATGCTGTTGGATTTGGGGCATTACGCGCATCTGTAGGAGCCGGCTTGCTGGCGATGCGATGGTGGCCGTTACACCGCCATCGCCGGCAAGCCAGCTCCTACAGGATTTGTGGGGCCATGATGAATGTGTGGCATTGCGCGCATCTGTAGGAGCCGGCTTGCTGGCGATGCGATGGTGGCCGTTACACCGCTATCGCTGGCAAGCCAGCTCCTACAGGATTTGTGGGGCCATGATGAATGTGTGGCATTGCGCGCATCTGTAGGAGCCGGCTTGCTGGCGATGCGATGGTGGCCTTGGTGCCGCCATCGCTGGCAAGCCAGCTCCTACAGTAGATCCGATTCGGCCGTGAGAGATGGATCGGCTGTCAGGCCGCGATTGCTGTGATGCGATACCAGGAGTGGACGGCGAATTCAGCACAGGCTAAAAAGTACCGTTACCGATGCTGCGTCGGGAGCATTTCCCGGCTCTCCTGATCACCCAGCAAAAATGGAGTTTGCAACGTGACTGAAGACACAAAAACCAAAGGACCCGCCTCGTATTTCCCTTCCATCGAAAAAAAGTACGGGCACCCGGTCAGCCACTGGCAGGACTTGCTCAAGACCGTCAGCAACAAGAAGCACATGGAAATGGTCGCCTGGCTCAAGACCGAGCATGGCCTGGGTCATGGCCACGCCAATGCTCTGGTTGCCTATTACTTGGCTCACGCAGGTTGAAGCAAGCCCGTCACGCAAGCTTGATAGCGCCACCCTGGATCTCGTCACGGGCAATGCGCAAGTCGATGGCGTCCTGGTTGAGCCGATGAATCAGGTTGAGCAAGCGTTGGCGCAGCACCTCGTCCTTGAGCTGTTCAGCGGCGCGCATCACATCCAGCGCCGCGCCCTCGTTGTTGGAGGCCACGGAGTCGAGCAGTTTGCGGATGCTTCTTGATGGCCGGTTCATGGGTCGCTCCCTCGGTTTTGGTTGAGGCGGATCATAGGCGCGTTATGTTTCGTCCATGTTGCAGCCACCAAAGGTTTGCACGGCTTTTCAACAGAGTTGCAATTGCATGGGCTAATCTGCCCTCAAGCTCGACAGGCGTCACCGTCCCCCATCAGCTCAAGGCATCGGCAATATGATCATTTCGTCCGCATCCGACTATCGCGAGGCAGCCCGTCGCAAGCTCCCGCGTTTTTTGTTCGACTACATCGATGGCGGAGCCTATGCCGAGCACACGCTGAGGGCCAACAGCGCCGATCTGGCAGACGTCAGCCTGCGCCAGCGCATCCTCAAGAACGTCGAAGCATTGAGCCTGGAAACCACCCTGTTCGATCAACGCCTGTCGATGCCCATCGTATTGGCGCCGGTAGGGCTGACCGGCATGTTCGCCCGCCGTGGCGAAGTGCAGGCGGTCAAGGCCGCCGAAAACAAAGGCATCCCGCTGTGCCTGTCCACCGTGTCGGTGTGCTCGATCGAAGAGGTCCGCGCCAACACTCAACAGCCCATCTGGTTTCAACTGTATGTGCTCAAGGACCGCGGGTTCATGAGAAACGCGCTGGAACGCGCCAAGGCCGCCGGCGTGCAGAACCTGGTGTTCACGGTCGACATGCCGACGCCCGGCGCCCGCTATCGCGACGCCCATTCGGGCATGTCTGGTCCCTATGCATCGTCGCGGCGAATGTTGCAGGCCATCACCCGGCCCGACTGGGCCTTCAACGTCGGCCTCATGGGGCGGCCCCATGACCTGGGCAATGTCTCGAAGTATCTGGGCAAGGCCGTTACGCTCGAAGATTACACCGGCTGGCTGGCCAACAACTTCGACCCGTCGATCAGTTGGAGCGACCTGGAGTGGATTCGCGATTTCTGGAAGGGCCCGATGATCATCAAGGGCATTCTCGACCCCGAGGACGCCAGGGATGCGGTCAGTTTTGGCGCCGACGGTATCATCGTTTCCAACCACGGCGGCCGGCAGCTGGATGGCGTGCTCTCCACGGCCCAAGCCCTGCCGCCAATCATGCAAGCGGTGGGCAATGACCTCAAGGTGCTGGTCGACTCGGGGATCCGCTCGGGGCTGGATGTGGTGCGCATGTTGGCACTGGGAGCCAAAGGGGTACTGCTTGGACGCTCCATGGCCTATGCCCTGGCGGCCGACGGTCAACGCGGGGTGGAAAACATGCTGGATATCTTCGCCAAGGAAATGCGCGTGGCCATGACATTGACGGGGGTCACCTCCATCGACCAGATCGACGAATCGATTCTGGTGCGTCATCCCCTCAAGTAATTAGCACCCACTGCCAGGAACCGTTCCATGCGCATCGCCCTGCTTTCCGATATCCATTTGTCCGTCGATGCCCTGCCGTTTCCGGCGGTGGAGGCGGATATCGTGGTCCTGGCCGGCGACATCTCCCGGCCGGCCGCCGCCATCGAGTGGGCCAGGGCATGCCCGACACCGGTGCTGTACGTGGCCGGCAATCACGAATTCTACGGCAGCGACTTGATCTCGACCTACGAGCAACTGCACCGCTTGTCCCAAGGCACATCGATCCACGTGCTGGAACGTACGGCGCACGTCCACAACGGCGTACGGTTCCTCGGTTGTACCCTGTGGTCCGACTACCGTCTTTTTGATCAAGCCGAAGATCGGGCCCAGGGAATCGACATGGCCACGAGTCTGATCCGCGACTTCAGCCGCATCAGGGTTTCGCCTGATTTTCCAGACCTGTTCACCCCGGCCATTTCCCAGCTGATTTTCCTGCAGACGGTGGCCTGGCTGGAAGACTGTTTTGCCGCCGACCGCAGCACTCCTACTGTGGTGATCTCGCATTTCGCACCGACCCGCTCGAGCATCAGCCCGACTTTCGTCGACTCGCCGATCAACGCAAGTTTCGTTTCAGACCTCGAAGAGCAGATCAAGGCGTGGCAGCCGGCACTCTGGTTGCATGGCCATACCCACGGCAGCTTCGATTACCGGATCGGCAACACCCGGGTCATTTGCAACGCCCGGGGCTATGCCAGGAATGGCATCAATGAAAACGCTCAGTTCGAGGCCGCCCATGTGATTGACCTGGACCTGTGAATCCCCCGGCTTCATACCAAAGCGTTAACCTGCTACACCCAGGTCTGGTGGTCGGCGGCAGGATTTGCCCCTACATTGCCCGCGCATGGCACCAGCGCAAAAAGCGTATCCCACGGAGCTTTGCTGGATTTAGAATCAGTCGAGGCCAACCCACCCGCCCCTTTTGGCAGCGTCGCCAACGGACATTGACCCATGGACATAGCACCCCGTTTCATCATCCATGAAACCGCCCACTGGATCCTCAACCACCATATGTCTTCGGCGCTCCCCGGCTATCTGGTCCTGGGCACCCGGCACAACGCCAATTCATTGTCCGATCTTCCCGAGCAGGCCCTGGCGGAGATGGGCGGGCTGCTCGCCAGGGTGCAGAAAACCCTGCAAGCGGAGTTGCAGCCCAAGTGGCTCTACATCAGCCGATTCGGCCACGATCCGCGCTTCCCCATCCATTTCCATTACATCCCGGTGTACCCGTGGGTCGAGGACCTGTTCTGGCAGGATGAGCGCTATCGGCTGCTGGAAAACTTCGGCGACAGCGCCAGCGCACACACGCTGACCGATGGCGCGGAGATGACCCTGTTCATCTGGCGTGAGTTCGGCGAGAGCCCGCAACCACCGGCCATTGAAGGCCCTTCGATCGACCGGGTCATCGAGCGCTTGCGCACCGCCTTCAGTCCGGCGAGCCAGCGCCTGCTTGTTCAAGCCGGCAGCTGACATCGGCGATCGCGGTGCTAACATGACGGGCGTACCCGGATGCCTCAACCCGCGCATCCCCCATCAACAGCCGGCAGTCACCGCATGATCGAAGTCACCGAAGTTTCCATAGCCCAACTGCGCGCTGCGCTCGAATCCGGCCAGACCACCGCCGTTGAACTGGTCCAGGCCTATCTCGCGCGGATCGATGCCTACGACACGCCCCAGACGCCCACGGCGCTCAATGCGGTCGTGGTGCGCAACCCCGAGGCGTTGCAAGAGGCCCAGGCCAGCGATGCCCGGCGCGCCAAGGGCCAGGCCCTGGGCCCGCTCGATGGCATTCCCTACACGGCCAAGGACAGTTACCTGGTAAAGGGGCTGACCGCCGCCTCCGGCAGCCCGGCCTTCAAGGATCTGGTCGCCCATCGCGATGCCTTCACCATCGAACGGCTGCGCGCCGCCGGCGCCATCTGCCTGGGCAAGACCAACATGCCGCCGATGGCCAACGGCGGCATGCAGCGCGGCGTCTATGGCCGCGCGGAAAGCCCGTACAACGCCGACTACCTCACTGCCCCCTTCGCCTCCGGCTCGTCGAACGGTGCCGGAACCGCCACCGCCGCCAGCTTTGCCGCCTTCGGCCTGGCTGAAGAAACCTGGTCGAGCGGTCGTGGCCCGGCCTCCAACAATGGCTTGTGCGCCTACACGCCTTCGCGCGGGGTGATCTCGGTGCGTGGCAACTGGCCGTTGACGCCGACCATGGACGTCGTCGTGCCGTTCGCCCGGACCATGGCGGACCTGCTCGAGGTGCTCGACGTGGTGGTGGCCGAAGACCCCGACACCCGCGGCGACCTGTGGCGCCTGCAACCCTGGGTGCCGATTCCACCTGTCGCCTCGGTGCGCCCCGCTTCCTACCAGGACCTGGCCGCCAACGCCGCGGCCCTGGCTGGCAAGCGCCTGGGCGTTCCGCGCATGTACATCAACGCCGATCCGGAAGCCGGCACCAGCGAGGCCCCGGGCATCGGCGGCCCGACCGGGCAGCGCATCCACACCCGGCCTTCGGTGATCGGGTTGTGGGAGCAGGCCCGCCAGGCCTTGCAAGCCGCCGGCGCCGAAGTCATCGAGGTGGATTTCCCGCTGGTCTCCAACTGTGAGGGCGATCGTCCCGGTGCGCCGACCGTGTTCAATCGCGGCATCGTGTCCAAGGAGTTTCTGCATCACGAGTTGTGGGACCTGACGGCCTGGGCCTTCGATGATTTCCTGCAGGCCAACGGCGATCCACAGTTGAACCGCCTGGTCGATGTCGACGGACCGCTGATTTTCCCCCATGACCCAGGCACCCTGCCCAACCGCGAGGGCGACCTTGCCGCCGGCATGGACGAGTACGTGCGCATGGCCGAGCGGGGCATCACCCCGTGGGACCAGATCCCGACGGTGCCGGACGGCCTGCGCGGCCTTGAACAGACGCGCCAGATCGATCTCGAGCAGTGGATGGATCGGCTGGGGCTCGATGCGGTAATTTTCCCGACCGTCGCCGACGTCGGCCCGGCCAATGCCGATGTCGACCCGGCAGCGGCGGACATCGCCTGGAGCAACGGCGTCTGGGTGGCCAACGGCAACCTCGCGATACGCCATCTGGGGGTGCCGACCGTCACCGTGCCGATGGGGGTCATGCCGGACATCGGCATGCCCGTGGGGCTGACCTTTGCCGGTCGCGCCTATGACGACTCGACCCTGCTGCGCCTGGCCTCGGCGTTCGAGGCCACCGGTTCGAAGCGCTTGATCCCGCCGCGCACCCCAGCGCTGGGCAAGTGACAGCGCGGGCGGGATTGGCGCGCTGCAGGTGCCAGTCCCGCCACCGCCACCGACTGGTGCACCCGGGTGCAGGTGGCGCTTTATAAAAGTGCAGGGTGCAGCGTTCATTTGCACCGATGCTCGACGATCTCCCCTTGCCCGCCCCCGTATCGACAACGATCACGGCCTGAAAGGCATTTCTGGCGCGTGACTTGCTAGGTACACCTCAACCCTGCAGTCAACGCTGATTGCATGCATACGACAAAGGCGCCGTGTGTCCCCCGTTTTTTATGACGGTGGGCCGCATGGCGCCTTTTTTGTTTCCGGCATCGGTAACGGCCGGCAAGAGATTCGAGGGGCGAGGATGGCAAGCAAAACCGTACGCAGTGTGTGTCCCTATTGTGGTGTGGGCTGCGGCATCGTCATGCAGGTGGAAAACAACCGGGTCGTCAAGGTCAGCGGCGACAAGGCCCACCCGACCAACGCCGGCCGGCTCTGCACCAAAGGCACCACCTGCGGCCAGGCCATCGCCGAGTCGGGGCGGATGGAGCATGCCTACCTGCGCCAGGAACGCCAGCGCGACCCGGTGCGCATCGCCATGGACAAGGCGATCAGCGAGACGGCCAGCCGGTTGCGCGACACCCTCGATCGCCATGGTCCCGATGCATTGTCGTTCTACGTGTCCGGGCAAATGTCCCTGGAAGCCCAATACCTGATCAACAAGCTGGCCAAGGGTTTTGTTCGCACCAACAACATCGAGTCCAATTCCCGCCTGTGCATGGCCAGCGCCGGCAGCGGCTACAAGCTGTCCCTCGGTTCTGACGGCCCTCCGGGTTCGTACCAGGACTTCGATCAGGCGGACCTGTTTTTCGTCATCGGCGCCAACATGGCCGACTGTCACCCGATCCTGTTCCTGCGCATGCTGGACCGGGTCAAGGCCGGGGCGAAGCTGATCGTGGTCGATCCACGGCGCAGCGCCACCGCGGACAAAGCCGACCTGTTCCTGCCGATCAAGCCAGGGACCGACCTGGCCTTGCTCAATGGCTTGCTGCACCTGCTGGTGAAAAACGGCCATACCGACCCGACCTTCATCGCCGCGTTCACCGAAGGCTGGGAGGCCATGCCCGAATTCCTCGAGGACTATCCTCCCGCCACGGTCGCGCAGATCACCGGCCTGCCCGAGGCGGATATTCGAAAGGCTGCGTCATGGATCGGCGAAGCCGCCGAATGGATGAGCTGCTGGACCATGGGCCTGAACCAGAGTACCCACGGCACTTGGAACACCAACGCCCTGTGTAACCTGCACCTGGCCACCGGGGCGATCTGCCGGCCGGGCAGCGGGCCGTTTTCCCTGACCGGGCAACCCAATGCCATGGGCGGCCGCGAGATGGGCTACATGGGGCCAGGCCTGCCCGGACAGCGCTCGGCGCTGGTCGAGGCGGACCGCCAGTTCATCGAAGACTTGTGGGACATCCCGCGCGACAGCCTGCCGCGCAACGTTGGCGGCGGCACCGTGGCCCTGTTCGAAGACATGAGCGCAGGCAAGATCAAGGCCTGCTGGATCATCTGCACCAACCCGGTCGCGTCGGGCCCCAACCGCCAGAAAGTCATCGACGGCCTGCAAGCGGCCGAACTGGTAATCACCCAGGACGCCTACCTCGACACCGAGACCAACCGTTACGCCGACATCCTCCTGCCCGGCGCGCTCTGGGCCGAGGCCGAGGGCGTGATGATCAACTCCGAGCGCAACCTGACGCTGATGCAAAAAGCCGTGGAGGCCCCGGGCGAGACGCTGCCCGACTGGCAGATCATCGCCCGGGTGGCTTGCGAGATGGGCTTCGCCGACGGGTTCACCTACAGCGCTGCCGAGGAAGTGTTCGAAGAGATCAAGCGTGCCTGGAACCCCAGGACCGGCTACGACATTCGCGGCGCCAGCTACACGCGCCTGCGCGACCAACCGCTGCAATGGCCCTGCGCGTCCGAGGCTGCCCCGCAGCGCAATCCGATTCGCTACCTCAACAACGGTGTGAGCCAGACGCTCAAGGTCGAAGCCGATGGCCACCAACCGGCGATCGTGTTTGCCACCGAGCGCGGCAAAGGCATCTTCCTCGCCCGGCCGCACATGGCGCCGGCAGAAATGCCCGATGAAGCCTTTCCCTTCGTGCTCAACACCGGGCGCTTGCAGCACCAGTGGCACACCCTGACCAAGACCGGCAAGGTGGCGACCCTGAACAAGCTCAACCCGGGCCCCTTCGTCGAGATCCATCCCGAGGATGCCAGTGCGTTGGGCATCAAGGACAAGGACCCGGTCGAAGTACGCTCCGTGCGCGGTCGCGCGGTGTTGCCGGCGGTGCTGACCGACCGCGTGCGCCAGGGCAATTGTTTTGCGCCTTTTCACTGGAACGATGTGTTTGGCGAAAACCTGGCGATCAATGCCGTGACCAACGATGCCGTCGACCCGATATCGCAGCAGCCGGAATTCAAATTCTGTGCGGTCGCCCTGCAACGGGTCGAACTGATCGACCATCAGTTCCTGCAAACCCCAGCGCCTGCCGCCGTCGCCCCCTCCCCCTTGCCAGAGGAACTCGCCATGTCGAGCATCGAGACCTTCGCTGATCTGGCGGGCATCCGTCGCCTGCCCTCCCCGACATTGAACGACAGTGAACGCACTTACCTGGCCGGTTTTCTCAGTGGCCTGCAATCCTCCGCCGGTCGCCAGGCGCCTGGTGTGCCGGTGCTGCCGCCCAGCGCGCCGCTGGCCACCGAGACGCGGCTGTGGCTGGACGGGCTCCTGGGTGGGTTGTTCAGCCGGGTCGATGCGGGTGTTGCGCTGGGCAACCAGGTTGAAACCCCAGCCGCCGCCAACGCACCCGCCGTGACGTTGCTCTGGGCCTCGCAAACCGGCAATGCCGAAACCCTGGCCGAGCGTTTGGCCGCGCGCCTGCGTGACGGCGGCTTCGCCGTGGAGCTGAGCGCGATGGCCGATTTTCCGGCCAGCAAGTTGACCAGCACGCAGAACCTGGCCCTGATCAGCAGCACATTCGGCGATGGCGACCCGCCGGACAACGGCGAAGGTTTTTGGCACAGCCTCAGCACCACCCAGACACGCCTGGAATCGCTGCGCTTTGCCGTGCTCGCCTTGGGTGATCCGGCCTACGACCAGTTCTGCCGTCACGGCAAGCAACTCGATCAGCGCCTGCAGGAACTGGGCGCCACCCGTCTGCTGGAACGGGTCGACTGCGACACCGAATTCGAAGAGCGCGCCGATACCTGGGTGGCGCAATTACAGAAGACCCTCAGGCCCGAGCCAGCGGTCGCTGTCGAGGCGCAGGGTGCCGCCAGTCCCATCGAGACTACGGGCAAGGCCAAGCCCCGTGCCTCACGGCTGCTGGTCAACCTTCACCTGAACAGCCAGAGCCCGCATAAGGAAACCCGGATGTTTTCCCTGGACCTGGCGGATTCGGGACTGGGCTACGAGGCGGGTGACGCGCTGGGCGTCCATCCGCGCAATTGTCCTGAACTGGTCGATGAGTTGCTCGACCTGACCCGGTTGAATGCCGAGGCGCCGGTGAGCGTCGATCAATTCGGCGAGGTGTCGTTGCGTCAGGCCCTGACCGAACACTTTGAAATCGCCCGGCCCAACAGCGACACCCTCGCCTTCATCGCCGAGCGCAGCGCCAACCCGGGCTTGAAACAGCTGCTGGGCAATGACCGCAAGGCTCAGCTGAAAGAATGGTTGTGGGGACGGCAACTGGCGGACGTGCTGCAGGAGTATCCGCTCGACTGCTCGGCAAGCGAGCTGCTGGGCACCTTCAAACGCCTGCAACCGCGCCTGTATTCCATTGCGTCAAGCGCCAAGGCGCATCCACGGGAAGTCCATCTCACCGTGGCCGCGGTGCGCTACGGCAAACGCAAGGGCGTGTCCTCGACCTTTCTCGCCGACCGCGCGCAGGACGCCGAGGTACCGGTTTTCGTCCAGCCGTCGAAACATTTTCGCGTGCCCAGCGACGGTGATGTACCGATGATCATGATCGGCCCCGGCACCGGCATCGCACCCTTCCGCGCCTTCCTGCAAGAGCGCCGCGCGCGGGGCGACCACGGCAAAAACTGGCTGTTCTTCGGCGAACAGCACGCCGCCAGCGATTTCTATTACCGCGATGAACTGCAAGGCATGCAGCACGATGGCCTGCTGACGCACCTGAGCCTGGCGTTTTCCCGTGACCAGGCGGAGAAGATCTACGTACAGGACCGCATCCGCGAACAAGGCGCCGAACTCTGGCGCTGGCTGCAGGACGGCGCCCGGTTGTACATCTGTGGCGATGCCAGCTGCATGGCCAGGGACGTCGATCAGACGTTGCGCCAGGTCGCGCAACGACATGGTGGACTGGATCCGCAAGACGCCGCTGATTATTGGCGCCAGATGAGTGAGCAGAAGCGTTATTTGCGGGATGTCTATTGAGTGGTTGGAACATTGTAGGAGCCCGGCTTGCCGGCGAAGGCGGCCTTGGGTATTGCGCTGGTCTCTCGGGCCTCTTCGCTGGCAAGCCAGCTCCTACAGGTCCGTGGAAAACCACGGATTCATGCCCAACACAAAACATTGTAGGAGCCCGGCTTGCCGGCGAAGGCGGTCTTGAGTATTGCGCTGGTCTCTCGGGCCTATTCGCTGGCAAGCCAGCTCCTACAGGTCCGTGGAAAACCACGGATTCATGGCCAGCACACAACATTGTAGGAGCCCGGCTTGCCGGCGAAGGCGGTCTTGGGTATTGCGCTGGTCTCTTGGGCCTCTTCGCTGGCAAGCCAGCTCCTACAGGTCCGAGGACGACCACGGTTCCATGTCCAACACACAACATTGTAGGAGCCCGGCTTGCCGGCGAAGGCGGCCTTGAGTATTGCGCTGTTTTTTCGGGCCTCTTCGCTGGCAAGCCAGCTCCTACAGGTCCGTGGAAAACCACGGATTCATGCCCAACACAAAACAGTGTAGGAGCCCGGCTTGCCGGCGAAGGCGGCCTTGAGTATTGCGCTGTTTTTTCGGGCATCTTCGCTGGCAAGCCAGCTCCTACAGGTCCGTGGAAAACCACGGATTCATGCCCAACACACAACATTGTAGGAGCCCGGCTTGCCGGCGAAGGCTGCCTCGAGTATTGCGCTGGTCTCTTGGGCCTCTTCGCTGGCAAGCCAGCTCCTACAGGTCCGTGGAAAACCATGGATTCATGTCTAACACACAACATTGTAGGAGCCCGGCTTGCCGGCGAAGGCGGCCTGGAGTATTGCGCTGTTTTTTCGGGCCTCTTCGCTGGCAAGCCAGCTCCTACAGGTCCGTGGAAAACCATGGATTCATGGCCAGCACAAAACATTGTAGCAGCCCGGCTTGCCGGCGAAGGCGCCCGTCAGATCGACATCGCTGGCAAGCCAGCTCCTACAGGTCCGTGGAAAACCACGGCTCCATGCCCAACACAAAACATTGTAGGAGCCCGGCTTGCCGGCGAAGGCGGTCTTGGGTATTGCGCTGGTCTCTTGGGCCTCTTCGCTGGCAAGCCAGCTCCTACAGGTCCGTGGAAAACCATGGATTCATGGCCAACACACAACATTGTAGGAGCCCGGCTTGCCGGCGAAGGCTGCCTTGAGTATTGCGCTGCTCTCTTGGGCCTCTTCGCTGGCAAGCCAGCTCCTACAGGTCCGTGGAAAACCACGGATTCATGCCCAACACAAAACATTGTAGGAGCCCGGCTTGCCGGCGAAGGCGGTCTTGAGTATTGCGCTGTTTTTTCGGGCCTCTTCGCTGGCAAGCCAGCTCCTACAGGTCCGTGGAAAACCACGGATTCACGCCCAACACAAAACATTGTAGGAGCCCGGCTTGCCGGCGAAGGCGGCCTGGAGTATTGCGCTGTTTTTTCGGGCCTCTTCGCTGGCAAGCCAGCTCCTACAGGTCCGTGGAAAACCACGGATTCATGCCCAACACAAAACATTATAGGAGCCCGGCTTGCCGGCGAAAGCGGCCTTGAGTATTGCGCTGGTCTTTCGGGCCTCTTCGCTGGCGATACGCCACTGACGCTTTCATAGGAAACATTTCGAGGCGTAATTTTCAGGCGCCTTGAAAGATTCCACCTATCGACTACAAATACTCCAGCTATTAGCCGTCTGCCCAAGGGCGGTCTAGCCTTAACTAGCGCCGGTGCGGTCTGGCCGGCCCAGACCTGATAAGAAGATAAAGCAGGAGTCAGAAACCGACTAGGCATACCTGGGTCATCGCGTTGGTTACTCGCTTGCCAGTGCCGCGATGCCCGTTTGGCCACGATGATCAGTTGATCGACTTGCTGGGCCAACAGCCTGAGTCATTGATTTCACTCACCGCTATCGGACCTCAACCGGGACGATGGCTGAATGAACACGACCAAAGGTAGCTCACAGATGGGAACTGAAACGAAATGCCCGTTCAATCACGCCGCTGGTGGTGGCACCACGAACCGCGATTGGTGGCCGAACCAGCTTAATCTGAAGATCCTGCACCAGCACTCGTCCCTGACCACCCCCACGGACGCGGGATTTGACTACGCCAAGGCATTCAAGGAACTGGATTTTGCCGCGGTCAAGCGTGACCTGACCGCCCTGATGACTGATTCCCAAGACTGGTGGCCAGCGGATTTCGGTCACTACGGCCCGCTGTTCGTGCGCATGGCCTGGCACTCCGCCGGCACCTACCGTACCGGCGATGGCCGCGGCGGCGCCGGCTCCGGCCAGCAGCGTTTTGCACCGCTCAACAGTTGGCCGGACAACGTCAGCCTGGACAAGGCCCGCCGCCTGCTGTGGCCGATCAAGCAAAAGTATGGCGACAAGATCTCCTGGGCCGACCTGATCGTCCTGACCGGTAACGTCGCGCTGGAATCCATGGGCTTCAAGACCTTCGGTTTTTCCGGCGGCCGGCCTGACGTCTGGGAACCAGACGAAGATGTGTACTGGGGCTCGGAAAAAAAATGGTTGGGTGGCGACACCCGATACGACTCAAAGCAAGAACCGGCACAAGAACCCGGCGAAGGCCCGCTCGTCGCCGAACCCGGGGAAAATGAGGAGAGCCGCACCGATCAAGGCCGCAATCTGGAAAACCCTTTGGCGGCCGTGCAAATGGGCCTGATCTACGTGAACCCGGAAGGCCCGGAAGGCAACCCGGACCCGGTGGCCGCCGGCAAGGACATCCGTGAGACCTTCGGCCGCATGGCCATGAACGATGAGGAAACCGTGGCGCTGATTGCCGGCGGTCACGCGTTCGGCAAGACCCACGGTGCCGGCCCTGCCGACAACGTCGGTGCCGAGCCCGAAGCGGCTGGCCTGGAAGAACAGGGCCTGGGCTGGAGGAACAAATTTGGCACTGGCAAAGGCCCGGACACTATCACCAGCGGCCTGGAAGTGACTTGGACCACCACGCCGACCCAGTGGAGCAACAACTTCCTGGAGAACGTATTCGGCTTCGAATGGGAACTGACCAAGAGCCCCGCGGGCGCCCACCAATGGACGCCGAAGAACGGCGCCGGTGCCGGGATCATCCCCGACGCGCACGACCCGTCAAAACGCCGTAATCCAACCATGCTGACCACCGACCTGGCGCTGCGCTTCGACCCGATCTACGAGCCGATTTCCCGGCGTTTCCTGGAGAACCCCGATCAACTGGCCGACGCCTTCGCCCGTGCCTGGTACAAGCTGATCCACCGCGACATGGGCCCGCTCTCACGCTACCTCGGCCCGGAAATGCCTAATGAAGAACTGCTGTGGCAAGACCCGATTCCTGCCGTCGATCATCCACTGGTCGACGACAGTGACGTCGCGGCCCTGAAAAGCAAGCTGCTGGCCTCGGGCCTGTCGGTCTCGCAACTGGTCTCGACGGCGTGGGCGGCGGCTTCCACCTTCCGCGGTTCGGACAAACGCGGCGGTGCCAACGGCGGGCGTTTGCGCCTGGCCCCACAGAAGTTCTGGCAGGCCAACCAGCCCGACCAACTGGGGAACGTGCTGGCGAAACTCGAAAGTATCCAGCAGGAATACAACGCCGGCGGCAAGAAAATCTCCCTCGCCGACCTGATCGTCATCGCCGGTAATGCGGGGGTTGAACAAGCCGCGAAAAATGCCGGGCACACGATCACGGTGCCGTTCACCCCAGGGCGCATGGACGCTTCCCAGGAACAGACCGATGTCGAGTCGTTCGGTTTTCTCGAACCGATCGCCGATGGCTTCCGCAATTACCTCAAGGGCAGATACAGCGTATCGGCGGAGTCGCTGTTGATCGACAAGGCGCAGTTGCTGACCCTGACCGCGCCGGAAATGACCGTGCTGATCGGCGGTCTGCGCGTGCTCAAGACCAACGCCGGAAACACCTCCCACGGCGTCTTCACTACGCGGCCCGAGGCACTGACCACCGACTTCTTCACCAACCTGCTGGACATGGGTGTGGAGTGGAAACCGGTGTCGGACGCCCAGGAAGAGTTTGAAGCGAGCGATCGCAAGACCGGCCAGAAAAAGTGGACGGGCACCCGAGTCGACCTGGTCTTCGGCTCCAACTCGCAATTGCGCGCGCTGTCGGAGTTCTATGCCAGTAATGGCGAGGAGAAGTTCATCAAGGACTTCGTGGCGGCCTGGACCAAGGTGATGAACCTTGACCGCTTCGACCTGAAGTGAGCTGAACTGCGAGGGGTGAGTTGGCGAGCGCGCAGCCTTTGACTGCGCGCTCGCCGATCACTCAGTGGGGCGCGCGGTGGATGGTCTTGAGCAGGTCTTCGGGGCTGATGTGCCCGACGACCTGTTGCACGCTGCCCGGTTGCGGCAGATCGAGGATGTGCCCCTTCATCTTGCCGATCACGTGCATTTCGCAAGGCTTGCAGTCGAATTTCAACGTCAGCACTTCATCGCCGTGGATCAACTGCATTGGCGCGACCTTGGTGCGCACGCCGGTCACGCCCTTGGCCTGCTTGGGGCACAGGTTGAAGGAGAACCGCAGGCAGTGCTTGGTGATCATCACTGGCACTTCACCCGTCTCTTCATGGGCCTCGTAGGCCGCATCGATCAGCTTGACCCCGTGACGGTGATAGAAGTCGCGGGCCTTCTGGTTGTAGACGTTGGCCAGGAACGACAGGTGCGATTCCGGGTACACCGGTGGCGGTGTGGTCTCGGCTTTACGGCCACCCCGTGGATGGGCCGCGATGCGCGCCACGGTGAGTGCTTCGATCACTTCGCGGCGCAAGGCCTTGAGCTGCGAGTTGGGAATGAAGAACGCCTGCGGCGCGTCCAGCTTGATGTTGGTGGCGTGGTACTCGGTGGTGCCCAGTTGGCCCAGCAGATCGTGCAGCTGCTCCAGGGCCTGCTCCGGCTTGTTGGCCACGCCGAACGGACCATCCAGGGCCACACTGGCGCTGATGCCCTCTTCGCTGGTGGCAATCAGTTCCAGGCGCTCTTCACGCAGGCGCGCCACCCAGGAAAGACCGATCCGGCGCTCGGCGGAGGTCTTTTGCAGCGCCTGGGCCCAGTTGTGATCCAGGTTGCGGCTCAACGGGTGATTCGGGCGCAACTGGTGCAAGCCCTTGGGCATCTCGTTCGGCTCGACGCGGTAGCGATAGCGTTTCTCGCCGTCTTCTTCGAATTCACCTTTTGGCTCGGCGATGTTCGTCCGCCAGCCCACCACTTCACGCTTGACCAGGACGTTGAGGCCGTCACCGTTGGACAGCGGCTCGTGGGTGACCACCAGCAGATCGCGCTTGCCGACTTTTTCCACCACGCCCACCGGCAGGCCGGTGAAGGTTGGCGAGTCGAAGGCGCCGATGTCGATCTTGCGCTCGCTGACGAAGTAGTCGGTGCTGCCACGGTGGAAGGTCTTGTCCGGATCGGGCAGGAAGAAATGCGCGGTGCGGCCGCTGGACGCGCGGGCCAGGTCCGGGCGGTCTTCGAGCACGGCGTCCAGGCGCTGGCGGTAATAGGCGGTGATGTTCTTCACGTAGCCCATGTCCTTGTAGCGCCCTTCGATCTTGAACGAGCGCACGCCAGCTTCCACCAGGGCGCGGATGTTGGCGCTCTGGTTGTTGTCCTTCATCGACAGCAGGTGCTTCTCGTAGGCGATCACCCCGCCCTTCTCGTCCTTGAGGGTATACGGCAGGCGGCAGGCCTGGGAGCAGTCGCCGCGGTTGGCGCTGCGGCCGGTGTGGGCGTGGGAAATGTTGCACTGGCCGGAGAACGCCACGCACAGCGCACCGTGGATGAAGAACTCGATCGCCGCGTCGGTTTCGTCGGCGATGGCGCTAATTTCCTGCAGGTTCAGCTCGCGGGCCAGTACCAGTTGCGAGAAACCGGCCTGGTCGAGGAATTTCGCCCGCTCCAGGGTGCGGATGTCGGTCTGGGTGCTGGCATGCAGCTCGATCGGCGGGATGTCCAGTTCCATCACGCCCAGGTCCTGGACGATCAGCGCGTCGACACCGGCATCGTACAGTTCGTGGATCAGCTTGCGGGCCGGCTCCAGCTCGTTGTCGTGCAGGATGGTGTTGATGGTGGTGAATACCCGGGCGTGGTAGCGATGGGCGAACTCCACCAGGGCGGCGATATCGCTCACCTCGTTGCAGGCGTTATGCCGGGCGCCGAAGCTCGGGCCGCCGAGGTAGACGGCATCAGCGCCATGCAGGATGGCCTCGCGGGCGATCGCCACGTCACGGGCGGGGCTGAGCAATTCCAGGTGATGTTTGGGCAGGGACATAATATTTTTTAGTCAGGCTGTCACGGTCGAGGCGCGCATTGTAGCGGTGAAATGCCTGAGGGGCACCCGTGTACTGCCAGGTGGCGGCTTGCGGGTGCGAAGATGCAGCTTCGCGTACCAAAAAACCCTTGTAGGAGCTGGCTTGCCAGCGAAGGCGGCCTTGAGTATTGCGTTGCTCTTTCTGGCCTCTTCGCTAGCAAGCCAGCTCCTACAGTTTCGCGTGTGGGATTACGATCAGGCTTTGGCAGCCATTGCGGTGACTTCCACGCGCATCCCTTCGACCGCCAACGACGCCACGCCCACCGCAGCGCGCACCGGCCACGGTTTGGCGAAGAAGCGCTTGTAGACCTCGTTGAACGCGGCGCGGTCGGCCATGTCGGTGAGGTAGATGGTCAGGTGCAGCACCCGGTCCATGGAACTGCCGGCGCGCTCCAGCGCCACTTTCAGCGCTTGCAGAGTGCACTCGCTTTGCAGGGTGATATCGCCCAGTTCAAGGCTGCCATCGGCACGGGTCGGAATCTGGGTGGAGACCAGCATGCCGGCGAAACCGGCGACGTCTGAGGAAATGGAGTCCGCATCGGGATCGGGAACGAAGGTCAGGTCTTGGTTTGCCATGGGGGTCTCTTGCTTGAGGTGGTAAGTCGGCGGCGCGCGCATGTCAGCAGCGGCATGCACGGCGCAACGCCTGTTGCGCCGCCAGTTTACGGAACCGTCACGCCACCCGCTCGATTTTATCCGCACCACGCTTCTTGCCGTCGCCATTGCCGCGCATCATCACCCAGCGCACCACCTTGTTCCAGACATACGCCACCGCCACGCCACCGACGACGGCGAGCACCACCGCGAGCAGCGGATAATCGCCGAGGCGCCGGGCCACCGACAGGAACTGGAAGTGCGTCAAGTAGATATACAGGGTCGAGGAGGCAATCAACGCCATGCCCCGCGCCATCAGACCGGGTACGGGAATGGACCGGACCCAGATCACCAGGAGCGCGGCAGGCAGGGCGATATCGAAATGGCTCCAGATCTCGCCGGCGAACGGTCCATACCCCAACATGGCCACCATGTCCTGCCAACCCACCACCAGGACGGCAACGGCACTGACGATCCACTTCTGGGTGGTCGTACTGGCACTGTGAATGGCCATGCCGAGCACCATGATCGCCAGGTAATGCTGTGGCACCCGATTGAACAGCGCGCTCGCATCGAACACATAGAGACTGATCAGCACGTCAGCCACCGCCAACACGCATGACGCGATGACAAAACAACGAAACGGGTCTGCACTGATGATGTTTCTCACGCGCTCGAACGACAGCGCGAACCCGATGATCACCAGCATCTGCACCAGCAGTTCTATGTACCAATAGGTGAAGACACCGACGCTATCCGCTGTAAACCAATTGGAAATCAGCAACAGTGATTGCCAATGCACTTTGTCGAACAGCAGTTGCACCAACACCGTATAGAGGATCGTTGGTACCGCGATACTGGCAACGGACTTCACCAGCGTGCGCACGCTCCCGTACTCATTGATGGCCTTGAACTGAAACCTGGCCAGGCTGACCCCGGAAATCAGGAACAGGGCCATGGTTTCGCCGAACACCGGCCACGGCGTATACACATTGAAATGCCCCATCACAATCAACACGATGGACACCACGCGTAAAAACACCGGCACTTCCATTGCCCGAATCGAAAACCGCGAGGCCTTGGTGTCGCTGGCCAGTTCACACAATTCAACGACCGGGATCATTTCCCATTGATCGGGCAGATGGCCGATCAGCTCTTCCAGCACCATGGAAGCCTGGACGAACGAGAGTGAATCCCCGCCCAGCTCAACGAACGTCAACTGCGGATCGATGCGCGGCACTTCAAGAATTTCCGCCCATGCCTGGGACAACTTGAGCGCCAGCGGCGACAGGTCCTGGCTGGCATTGACGGGGGCCGCCTGGTTGTCGACCAGCGCCTGCAACGCCCGCTTGTCGATCTTGCCGTTGGGCGTCAGTGGAATGGACTCCACGAACACGAACAACGCCGGCACCATGTAGTCGGGCAGCGCCTGCCCCACCTGCTCACGCAGTTCAACCGCTGCAACCGGCTTGGCTGCAACGCAGCAGGCCACCAGCTTCACGTTCGAACGGTCGTTGTCGGCCAGCACCACGCACTGTTTGATCCGCGGATGCCTGGAGATCGCACCTTCGATTTCAGCGAGCTCGATGCGATGGCCGCGAATCTTCACCTGGCTGTCGCCGCGCCCGCGGAACATGACACTGCCATCGGCAAGGTAGGTGCCCAGGTCGCCGGTTCGATAGCAGATGTCACCCTCGGCCCGGGTAAAGGGGTTGACCACGAACTTTTCCTTGGTCAGCGCTGCATCACCGTAGTAACCCAGGGACAGATACGGGCTGCGTATCAGGATCTCCCCGACTTCGCCTTCGCCGACCAACCGATTGGCCTCATTGACCAGCAACAGTTGCGCGCCTTCGATACCTTTGCCCAGCGGGATCCTTGAATTGTCGAGCGCGGGATCGATCTGATGGTAAGCCATCGCCTGGGGCGTTTCGGTCGTGCCGTAGAAGTTGACGCTGATGGCGTTGGGGGCGATGGCGCAGATTTGCTGGTACAGGGTGTTGCTCAAGGCATCCCCGCCCCAGAACAGGTAGCGCAGGTCATCGAACTGCAAGCCACTGATCTTCGCCCCGGTTTCAATGAGTTTGCCCAAGGGCGGCGTGAGGTGAATGACGGAGATCCCGTGCTGGTGTATCCATTTGGCCAATGCGGCTGGATCGATAACGGTCGACTGGGCCGGGATCACGACCTTTGCGCCAATGGACAGCGGCGTGAACACGTCCCTGTAGACCGGGTCGTGACCCAGCCCTGACAGCAGGGAAAAGCAACTGTCCCTGGTCAACGAATGACGCTGGCTATGCCATTCGATGAAATGCACCAGGGGCGAGTGATGGGTGACAATCCCCTTCGGCTCGCCGGTACTGCCCGAGGTGAAGGTGATATAGGCCGGGTCTCCAGGATTGACCTCTGGCAAGCCCCTTGGCTCGACGGCGAAGGCCTTCAGCACGTCGCCGGGCATTTCAGGGATATTGACCAAGCGTATCGCAGACGATCGCCGGGGATCGAGCTCGAACGCGGCCTCGCCGCAAACGAGGACAAAACTCGGCTCGAGCACATGGATGATCTGCTCGATGCGCGCACGGGGATAGGCCATGTCGGCAACGGTGAAGGTCAAGCCGGCGCGCGAGGCACCGAGCATGGCGTAGACCAGCCCCGCACAGCGCCCGGAGACGATAACCACCCGGTCGGATGGCCTCGCGCCCTGTTCAAGCAGAAAGCCCGCCAGGCGCTGGCTGATCGCTTCCAGTTCGCCGTAGCTGCACGTGGCGTGTTGGGAAACCACCGCCACGGCATCGGGCGTGCGTCCGGCGTGCTGCAGGAAGTCCATGAAAATCGGACGTTCGACACAATACTCCAGGTCCAGCGTCGGGTTTGGGCGCGCATCCTGCATATTATTGATCGACTCCCCAGGGCCTGTACGAGGTAGACACGACGGGACGCTGGCAAACCAGAGACTCCCCCCAAGAAGCTAGCACAGCTGCCGTGGCCCGCCAGTGCGCCGGCCAACATACGCTGGCCGCGTTATCCTCTCCACTGCCGGGGACTGACCCCGGTCTTGCGGCGAAACGCCCGGGCCAGTGCCGAAGGGCTTTCATAACCGACCTCTTCGGCGATCAGGGCAATGGGCTTGCCTTCACCCAGGCGCTTCTGCGCCAGGCTGATGCGCCAACTGACCAGATAATCCATCGGGGCCTGCCCGACCACCCGTTTGAAGTGCTCGGCGAAACTGGCCCGGGACATGTTGGCCGCCACCGCCAGGTCGGCCACGCTCCAGGCCTTGCCGGGCGCTTCGTGCATTTGGTTCAAAGGGCGCGCCAGACGTGGATCGGCCAGGCCGGCCATCATGCCCGGCTGCTGATCGCGACTGCTCAGGATGTGGCGCAACAACAGGATCAAAACGCTGACCCACTACCTGAACAACGTCGCCCTGACCGATATCGATTTTCCGGCTATCGACGGCTGAACCACCCTGCTGCTGGCGGCTAGCGATAACGGCGTAACGGCCACCATCGCATCGCCAGCAAGCCGGCTCCTACAGATGCGCGTAATGCCCCAAATCCAACAGCATTCACAAATCCTGTAGGAGCTGGCTTGTCGGGTCGCCGCATCGCAGCGATGGCGGCGTCACGGCCACCATCGCATCGCCAGCAAGCCGGCTCCTACAGATGTGCGTAATGCCCCAAATCCAACAGCATTCACAAATCCTGTAGGAGCTGGCTTGTCGGGTCGCCGCATCGCAGCGATGGCGGCGTCACGGCCACCATCGCATCGCCAGCAAGCCGGCTCCTACAGATGCGCGTAATGCCCCAAATCCAACAGCATTTACAAATCCTGTAGGAGCTGGCTTGCCAGCGATGGCGGCATCACGGCCACCATCGCATCGCCAGCAAGCCGGCTCCTACAGATGTGCGTAATGCCCCAGATCCAACAGCATTCACAAATCCTGTAGGAGCTGGCTTGCCAGCGATGGCGGCATCACGGCCACCATCGCATCGCCAGCAAGCCGGCTCCTACAGATGCGCGTAATGCCCCAAATCCAACAGCATTCACAAATCCTGTAGGAGCTGGCTTGCCAGCGATGACGGCGTAACGGCCACCATCGCATCGCCAGCAAGCCGGCTCCTACAGATGTGCGTAATGCCCCAAATCCAACAGCATTCACAAAT
>NZ_CATKQQ010000012.1:0-68285 GCF_949767605.1 Pseudomonas sp. IT-P218 | reverse complement strand
TACAATGTTTTGCGCAGGGCGTTGGTCCGTGGGTCGCCGCGGACCTGTAGGAGCCGGCTTGCCGGCGAAGGCGTCCTTGAATATTGCGCTGGCCTTTCGGGACTCTTCGCTGGCAAGCCAGCTCCTACAATGTTTTGCGCAGGGCGTTGGTCCGTGGGTCGCCGCGGACCTGTAGGAGCCGGCTTGCCGGCGAAGGCGTCCTTGAATATTGCGCTGGCCTTTCGGGCCCCTTCGCTAGCAAGCCAGCTCCTACAGTGGTTTGCGCAGGGCGTTGGTCCGTGGCTGCCGCGGACCTGTAGGAGCCGGCTTGCCGGCGAAGGCGTCCCTGAATATTGCGCTGGCCTTTCGGGACTCTTCGCTGGCAAGCCAGCTCCTACAATGGTTTGCGCAGGGCGTTGGTCTTTGGTTGCCGCGGACCTGTAGGAGCCGGCTTGCCGGCGAAGGCGTCCTTGAATATTGCGCTGGCCTTTCGGGACTCTTCGCTGGCAAGCCAGCTCCTACAGTGGTTTGCGCAGGGCGTTGGTCCGTGGTCGCCGCGGACCTGTAGGAGCCGGCTTGCCGGCGAAGGCGTCCTTGAATATTGCGCTGGCCTTTCGGGCCTCATCGCTTGCAAGCCAGCGCCTACAAACCATCCTCCAGCGCCTCGAGGTATTCCGGGCTGTTGCTGATCGAATTGTGCCCGGTGCCCGCAATTACCTGCAGCGTTGCCACGCCCGCGGGGAAATGGCTGTAGAGGCGCCGGGTGCTTGCGCCTGGAATCACTTCGTCGTGTTCGGCGGCGATCAGGCGTGTTGGCACGGCGATATGTTCGGCGTAGCGCCAGGATTCGTATTTATCCTTCAATAGCCACTTCACCGGAAACCAACGGAACTGCCGCTCGGCCAGTTCCTCCAGGCTGTTGTACGGCGTGATCAGCAGCAGTTTCGCCGCCGGCCGAGAACTGGCCAGGCGCACCGCGACCCCCGAACCCAGGCTGCGTCCGACCACGGCAATCTGCGGGTGGTCGGCATAGACCTTGTCGAACAGGGCCATGGCATCGCGGGCAATCGCCTCTTCCGAAGGTGACCCGGAGCTGCCGCCGTAGCCACGGTAATGCAGCAGATACAGGGCATGGTCGGGGAAGGCCCGGGCGAAGTCCGGCAGGCTGCGCGAGACGTCCTCGGCATTGCCACCGAAGTAGATCAGTGCCTTGGGGCCGTCATGCGCGCGCACCGACACCAGCACCTGCGCCTCGTCCACGGGCAAGGTCAGCAGCGTGTCGGGTGAGTCGACGGCGCGGGGTTGCGGGTAGTAGATGAGCGCGCGCTGGAACACGAACAGGGCCGCGCAGAGCGCCAGGTACAGCGCAGCGGCGATGACGACGAGGAACACCAGGGTACGGGACATTCGGCTAACGTTAGTGGGCGGCATTGACGGCTCCGGGTTGCTGTCAGAGTGTAGCTGGCGGTAAAGGAGGGCACCGATGCCCATCGCGCTCAAGTGGCTCAACGTAAAGCCTGCGGAAAGAGCGGCCCTGGCCCTGGGTTTCGCCTTCCACTTCTGCGTGCTGGCCAGCTATTACCTGGTACGGCCGTTGCGCGATGCCCTGGGCCTCGAAGGCGGCGTCGACCGGTTGCAATGGCTGTTCACCGCCACGTTCGTGGTCATGCTGCTGATGGTGCCAGTGTTTGGCGCGCTGGCGTCGCGGCTGCCGGCCACGCGCTTCGTGCCGTTGATCTACCGCACGATTGCCGTATCGATGCTGGTGTTTGGCCTGTTGATCGGCAACCGCGTCGCGCCGGTGACGGTCGGCCAGGTGTTTTTTGTCTGGATCAGCCTCTACAACCTGTTCATCGTCTCGATTTTCTGGAGCGTGCTGGTCGATCGCTTCTCCAGCGAGCAAGGCCGACGGCTGTTTGGCTGCATCGCGGCCGGCGGCACCCTTGGCACTTTCATCGGGCCCTTGCTGGCGGCGACCATGGCCACTCGCCTGGGCCCGCTGGCGTTGACCGTCGCCGCGGCGCTGCTGCTGGAGCTGGCGGTGCGTTGCTATCGGGGGCTGCTGGCGAGGACGCAAGCGCAGGCGGGTCATCACCTTTTGGACGAACGGCGCCTGGGCGGCAGCATGCTCGCCGGGATCACTCTCATCCTGCGTTCGCCGTATCTGTTGGGGCTGGTGGCCTTCATGCTGTTGCACACCAGCGCTGCGACTTTGTTGTATTTCGAGCAGGGACGGATCGTCACTGGCAGCTACGCTGATGTAGGCAGCAGGACGCAATTCTTCGCCCTGGTCGATTTGCTGGTGTCGGCGCTGACCCTGATCTGCCAGTTTCTGCTGACGGCGCCGTTGATTCGTCTGCTGGGCATCGGCGGCGCGCTGCTGGTCATGCCCCTGGCGACCGTCGTGGCGTTTAGCGTCATGGCCCTGGCGCCGGTGCCGGCCAGCGTGGCCCTGGCCCAGGGTCTACGCCGCGCGGTGGAGTTCGGCATCGTGCGGCCGGCGCGTGAAGTGCTGTGGACGGTGGTCAGCCGGGAAGAGAAGTACAAGGCCAAGAACGTGATCGAAACCCTGGTCTATCGTGGAGGTGATGCCGCCAGTGGCTGGTTGTCGGCCGGTTTGACAGCCTTGGGCGCAGGCTTCGGCCTGGTCGCGCTGGCGGTCGTGCCGTTCGCGGGCGTGTGGGGCGGGTTGTGCCTGTGGCTGGCCAGGCGCCAGGCACGAATGGCCGACGCAGCACCACCGGGGAGGGAAACGTCATGAGCCATGGCCAAGGTTTTACCCGCAGGCAAATACTCACGCTGGCTGCCGCCGCATCGGCGGTCTTCACGCTCGGCCCGAGCGGCGCGTCAACCTCGCCAGCGGCGGGAACAGGAGGCAAGACCATGATGACCCGCGTCATTCCTTCCAGCAAAGAGCCATTGCCCGCCGTCGGCCTGGGCACCTATCGTGGTTTCGACGTGGCGCCTTCGGACCCTGCCTACCGCAGCTTGCCCGCGGTGCTTGACGCCTTGTTCGAAAAGGGCGGCAAGGTCATCGACAGCTCGCCGATGTACGGCCGCGCCGAGCAGACCACCGGCGAGCTGCTGTCGATTCACGAGCCACGCTCGCCGGCATTCCTGGCGACCAAGGTGTGGACCCGGGGCCGCGAAGAAGGCATCGCGCAGATGGAGCAATCCTTCAAGCTGCTGCAGACCGACCGCATCGACCTGATGCAGATCCACAACCTGCTGGACTGGCAAACCCATCTGCCGACCCTGCGCGAGTGGAAGGAGGCAGGTCGCATTCGCTACATCGGTATCAGCCATTACACCGCGTCGGCCTATGACGAAGTGGAGGCGCTGCTCAAGGCCGAGCCGCTGGACTTCCTGCAGATCAACTACGCGCTGGATGATCGCGCGGTGGAGAAGCGCATCCTGCCGTTGTGCCGCGACCGCGGCGTCGCGGTGATCTGCAACCGGCCGTTCGGCGGCGGTGGCCTGATCGCGCGGTTGCAGGGCAAACCCTTGCCCGGCTGGGCCGCACAAGTCGGGGTCAAGACCTGGCCGCCTTTGGCACTCAAATTCCTCTTGTCGCATTCCGCGGTGACCTGCGTCATCCCTGGCACCGGCAACCCGCGCTACATGGCGGAAAACGCCAGCGCCGGATTCGGCCCGATGCTGACCGATGCACAACGTCATCAACTGATCGCCCTGGTGGGGTAACCATGCACGAAAACGCTCAACAGAAACGCGCCCGCGTACTCGATCCGGTCGACCGGGTCACCGAAGTGATTTTCGGCCTGCTCATGGCCATGACGTTCACTGGAACGATCAGTGTGGCCACCGCCAATCAGGAGGAAGAACGCACGATGATGATCGCCGCGCTGGGCTGCAACCTGGCGTGGGGCCTGGCGGACGCGGTGATGTATCTGCTGCGCACGGTCATCGAGCGCACGCGCAACCGCAACTTGTTCAGCGGTTTGCGCGAGGGTCGCGATGCCAGCGCTGGCCAGGCGCTGATCGCCGATGCGCTGCCGCCACGGATTGCCCTGGCCGCCGGCGCCGAAGGCCTGGAAGCGTTACGCCAGCGCCTGATCCAGGCACCCGCCACGCCGCTGCAGCCGGCGCTGGGCCTGGATGACTTCAAGGGCGCGCTGGGCGTGTTCCTGTTGGTAGTGGTGGCGACCTTCCCGCTGGTGGTGCCCTTCCTGCTCCTCGATCAGACGGCGCTGGCGGTGCGCTTGTCCAACGCCATCGGCATCCTGGTGCTGTTCCTGGCGGGCTGGATCCTCGCCCGCTACGCCGGTGCCAGGCCGTGGCAGGGCGGGGTTGCCCTGGCCGTCCTCGGCGCCGCGCTGATCGCCGCGATCATTGCGCTGGGCGGCTGATCGATCGGCAATCGTCTCCTATACTGAGTCGCGTCAACAGGCAAGGCACCCATTTTCAATGCCGTCGCTAACGCTCACCCGCGCTGCGACAGCGTCCCCTGACCATCACTGCAAGGAGATCGAACATGGCAATCCGCATAGGCGATGAAGCGCCGGATTTCACGGCACAAACCACCGAAGGCACGCTCAACTTCCACCAATGGATCGGTGATGGCTGGGCCATCCTGTTTTCGCATCCCAAGGATTTCACCCCGGTGTGCACCACCGAACTGGGTTACCTGGCCAAACTCAAGCCGGAGTTCGACAAGCGCAACACCAAGATCCTCGGCCTGAGCATCGACCCGGTCAGTGATCACGAGAAATGGGTGGGTGACATCGAAGAAACCCAGGGCAGTGCCGTCAACTACCCGCTGATCGGCGACGAAAACCTGGTCGTGGCCAAGCTCTACGACATGATCCACCCCAATGCCAGCGGCGGCACGCGCACCGCGGTGGACAATGCCACGGTGCGCTCGGTGTTCCTGGTCGGCCCGGACAAGAAGATCAAGGCGATGCTGATCTACCCGATGAGCGCCGGGCGCAATTTCGATGAAGTGCTGCGTTTGCTTGACTCGTTGCAGCTCAACGCCAAGCACACCGTCGCCACGCCGGTGAACTGGCGGCCGGGGGAAGACGTGATCATTCCGACGTCGGTGTCCGACGAGGATGCGAAGAAGAAATACCCGGACGGCTTCAAGACCCTGAAACCGTATCTGCGCACGGTACCGCAACCGAAATAACCCCGGCCTTTGTGGGAGCTGGCCTGCCGGCGATGGCGTCCGCGAGATCGCCTTCGCCGGCAAGCCGGGCTCCTACAAGGGAGGGTGGCTCCGGCTTACCCCAGGTATTTGTGAAACCACCCCAACGTCCGCTCCCACGCCAGCTTCGCCGCCGCCTCGTCATAGCGCGGCGTGGAGTCGTTGTGAAAACCGTGATTGGCGCCGGGATAGATGTAGGCCTCATAGGTCTTGCCCCCGGCCTTCAACGCCTGTTCATAGGCGGGCCAGCCTTCGTTGATGCGCGTATCCAGCTCACCGTAGTGCAGCATCACCGGTGCCTTGATCCGCGGTACATCCTTGGCGTCCGCTTGCCGACCGTAGAACGACACCGCGGCGCCCAGTTCCGGGTAGGCCACGGCGGCCGCATTGGTGACTCCACCGCCATAACAGAAACCGGTGATGCCGACTTTGCCACTGGCGTCGGGGTGTTTCATCATCCACTCGACGGCGGCAAAGAAGTCATTCATGAGCTTTTGCGGGTCGACCTTCTCCTGCAGCGCACGGCCCTTGTCGTCGTTGCCGGGGTAGCCGCCCACCGAGCTCAGGCCATCCGGGGCGAGGGCGACGAAACCGGCCTTGGCCAGGCGTCGCGCGACGTCTTCGATGTAAGGATTGAGCCCACGGTTTTCATGCACGACCACCACCGCAGGGGGCTTGCCGGCGGCTTTTGCCGGACGCACCAGATAGGCACGAACCTGCCCGTGGCCCTTGGGTGAGGGATATTCGACGTACTCGGCAATGATGTCCGGGTCGGTGAATTCGACCTGTTCGGCCAGGGCGTAGTCCGGGCTCAGGGACGCCAGCAGTGCACTGGCGGTCAAGCCACCCAGGGTGAACAGCGCGGCGCGGTCGAGAAACTCGCGCCGGTTGATCAGGCCATGGGCGTAGTAATCGTAGAGTTCCAACAGCTGTGGGGAAAAGTCTTTTGCAGTGAGACGGGTCATATAGGCGCTTCCTCTTCATCCAATAGAACGCGAACCTTGTAGGAGCGAGCTTGCTCGCGAAAAACCTGAGAGCACCGCGGGCTGTCAGGCTCCCCGCGTCATCGTTGACCTCCATCGCGAGCAAGCTCGCTCCTACAGGGGGGGGCATGCTAAATTACAAACTCTGCGCCCCGGCCTTCGCCACCTGCGCATCCTGCTCGGCCTTGACCCCGGACACCCCGACCGCACCGACCACCTGGCCGTCGACCGTGATCGGCACCCCGCCTTCGAGCGAGGTCAGCAGCGGGGCCGAGAGAAAGGCCGTGCGCCCGCCATTGACCATTTCTTCATAGCCTTTGGATTCCCGCCGCCCCAGGGCCGAGGTGCGGGCTTTTTCGGTGGCGATGTAGGCACTGATGGGCGAGGCGCCATCGAGGCGTTCGAGGGCCAGGGGATGACCGCCGTCGTCGACCACCACAATGGTCACTGGCCATTGATTGTCCTGGGCTTCGGTGCGGGCGGCGGCGAGTATCCGGCTGACTTCGGCCTGGCTCAGGACGGCTTTGCTATTCATGGGCATTCTCCATTGGGCGCTATTGGGACAGGGCGGCTTCGACCAGTTCGATCCAGTGCCGGACGGGGGTACGGCCCGCGCCGTCGAGGTGCGACTGACAGCCGATGTTGGCGGTGACGATGACTTCGGGGTAGCCGCTTTCCAGGGCATTCATCTTGTTGTCGCGCAGTTGCCGGGCCAGTTCCGGCTGGGTCAGCGAATAAGTGCCCGCCGAACCGCAGCACAAATGGCCGTCCGGTACTGTGGTGAGGTTGAAGCCCAGGCGCATCAGTACCTTTTCGACCGCGCCACCGAGTTTTTGCGCGTGCTGCAAGGTGCACGGGCAATGGAAGGCAACGCGATGGGCGTTGTGGATGCCCAACTGTTCCAGCGGTTCGGCGCGCAACACCTCCACCAGGTCCTTGGCCAGCGCGCTGACCTTCCTGGCCTTGTCGGCATAGACCGGGTCGCGTTCCAGCAGATGCCCGTAATCCTTGATGAACGCCCCGCAACCGCTGGCGGTTTGCACGATGGCCTCGGCGCCTTGTTCAATGCCCGGCCACCAGGCATCGATGTTGTGCCGGGCGCGATCGAGGCCGGCGGCCTGGGCGTCCAGGTGATAGTCCACGGCGCCGCAACAGCCGGCCTCGCGGGCCGGCATGACGCTGATGCCCAGGCGGTCCAGGACCCTGGCGGCGGCCACGTTGGTATTGGGCGACAGGCCGGGCTGCACGCAACCTTCGAGCATCAGCACCTGGCGGGCATGGCGCACGGCGGGGCGCTGCTTGGTCACCGGCAGGTTGCGCGGCAGCTTGCTTTGCAGCGCGCCGGGCAGCAGCGCGCGAAACACCTGGCCGCTGTTGACCAGGCGCTTGAACAGGTCCGGATGCGGCACCAGCGTGCGCAGCCCTTCGCGCAACAGACGCTGACCGAGCGGACGCGGTACCGCCGCATCGACCACGGCCCGGCCGATGTCCAGCAAGTTGTGGTAATCGACCCCCGAAGGGCAGGTGGTTTCGCAGTTGCGGCATGACAGGCAGCGATCCAGGTGCTGCTGGGTCTTCTGCGTCACCTCGTTGCCTTCCAGCACCTGCTTGATCAGGTAGATGCGCCCGCGCGGGCCATCCAGCTCATCGCCGAGCAATTGATAGGTCGGGCAGGTGGCGTTGCAGAAACCGCAATGCACACAGGTGCGCAGGATGCTGTCGGCTTCTTCGGCGCGGGGCAATTGGCGGGCGCGTTCGCTCAAGGTGGTCTGCATGATTCATAACTCCGCGTACAGACGTCCGGGGTTGAAGATGCCCTGGGGGTCGAGTTGCTGCTTGAGGCTCTTGTGGTAGCGCATCAATGCGTCGGGCAGCGGCTGGAAGGGCGTGTCCGTGAGCCCGTGGCTGTAGCAGGTGACGTGCCCGCCAGCCTCTTCGACGACCTGGCGAATGAACTTTGCCTCGGCGTCGGACTTGAGCCAGCGCTGAGCGCCGCCCCAGTCGATCAATTGCCGGCCGGGCAGGGACAGCCGTGGCGTGTTGTTGGGCACGGACAGGCGCCACAGGGGCTGGTCTTCATCGAAGAAGGCCAGGCGTTGTTCGTTGAGATCGGCCCAATACGAAGCGTCGAGCAACTCGCCGCCCAGGCGGTCATGGGCCGCCGCCACCGAACCTTCGCCACCCTCCAACCGCAGATGCAGGCGTTCACCGTCATGACACGCAGCGCTGATCGGCAGCGGTTGCTGGCCCCATTCCGCCAGGCGTAGCAGGGCATGTTCGGCGTTCATTTGCAGGCTGATGCTCAGGGCCTGCCGGGGCTTGGGCAACACCTTGAGCGAGACCTCGGTGATCAGGCCGAGGATGCCGTAACTGCCGGCCATCAGGCGCGACAGGTCGTAACCGGCGACGTTTTTCATGACCTCGCCACCAAAACGCAGGTGCTTGCCCAGGCCTGTGATCACCCGCGTGCCCAGGACGAAATCCCTGACCGACCCCGACCACGGCCGACGCGGCCCCGACAGCCCGCAGGCGATCATGCCGCCGACGGTGGCATCGTCGCCGAAGGAGGGCGGTTCGCAGGGCAACATCTGCTGCGCGGCGTCCAGCACCTTCGCCAGTTCCGCCAGTGGCGTGCCGCAGCGCACAGTGATTACAAGCTCCGTCGGGTCGTAGCTGACAATGCCCCGGTGCGATCGAGTATCGAGTATTTCGCCCGCCGTCACCCGTCCCAGGAACGCCTTGGTATTGGCCCCCTGGATGCGCAGCGGCGTGGCGTTCGCCAACGCCTGATTGACCTGCTCCTGCAGCGCGCTGCTGTCATCGAGATCGGCAGTTTCCTGCATCAGAAGCGCTCCAGGTCAGGGAAGGGCAGTTGGCCTGCGTGCACATGCATGGCGCCAAACTCGGCGCAGCGGTGCAGGGTCGGTATGTTCTTGCCAGGATTGAGCAGGCCGCCGGGGTCGAACGCCGCCTTGACCGCGTGGAACAGGGTCAACTCATCGCTGTTGAACTGCGCGCACATCTGGTTGATCTTTTCCCGGCCGACGCCGTGTTCACCGGTAATGCTGCCGCCGACCTTCACGCACAGTTCGAGGATCTTGCCGCCCAGGGCTTCGGCGCGATCCAGTTCGCCAGGCGTATTGGCATCGAACAGGATCAGCGGGTGCATGTTGCCGTCGCCGGCATGGAACACGTTGGCCACCCGCAGGCCGTACTCGGCCGAGAGGCTGGCGATGGCCTTGAGCACACCGGGCAGCTCGCGGCGCGGGATGGTGCCGTCCATGCAGTAGTAATCCGGCGACAGGCGGCCCACCGCCGGAAAGGCGTTCTTGCGCCCGGCCCAGAAGCGCACGCGCTCGGCCTCGTCCTTGGCCTGGCGCACTTCGGTGGCGCCAGCCTGTTGCAACACCTGGCGCACGCGGTCGCAATCGTCACGCACGTCGGCTTCGACGCCGTCGAGTTCGCACAAAAGGATGGCTTCGGCCTCCACCGGGTAACCGGCGTGGATGAAGTCCTCGGCGGCGCGGATGGCCAGGTTGTCCATCATCTCCAGGCCACCGGGAATGATGCCGGCGGCAATGATGTCGCCGACGGCGCGGCCGGCTTTTTCCACGGAGTCGAACGCCGCCAGCAGTACCTTGGCCGACTGCGGTTTGGGCAGCAGCTTGACCGTGACCTCGGTGATCACCCCGAGCATGCCTTCGGAGCCGGTGAACAAGGCCAGCAGGTCCAGACCGGGCGAGTCCAGGGCGTCGGAGCCCAGGGTCAGATGTTCGCCGTCGACGGTAAGGATGTCCACCTTGAGCAGGTTATGCACGGTCAGGCCGTATTTCAGGCAATGCACGCCGCCGGCGTTTTCGGCGACGTTACCGCCGATGGAGCAGGCAATTTGCGAAGAAGGGTCGGGCGCGTAGTACAGGTCGAACGGTGCGGCGGCCTGGGAAATCGCCAGGTTGCGCACCCCTGGCTGAACCCTGGCGGTACGGGCGGCGGGGTCGATCTGCAGGATCTGGTTGAAGCGGGCCATCACCAGCAGCACGCCTTTTTCCAGGGGCAAGGCGCCGCCGGACAAACCGGTGCCGGCGCCCCGGGCGACGACCGCTACCCGGCGCTCATGACACAGGCGCAACACGCCCTGGACCTGGGCAATGTCCCGCGGCAGCACCACCAGCATCGGTGTAGTGCGGTAGGCGCTGAGCCCGTCGCATTCGTACGGCTTGAGCTCTTCCTGCTGGTGCAGGATCTCCAGATCGGGCAACTGCGTGCGCAAGGCCTGCAACAGCGCGCTCTTGTCGACCTCTGGCAACGCGCCATCAACGCGTTCATCGTAAAGAATGTTCATAGTCGTTTTACGATACTCCGTTCATGAAAGCCCGGGCCAGTGCCCGTATTGCTGCTCACTGTAGGAGCGAGCTTGCTCGCGATGAACTCAAGAGCGCCGCGTTTAGCCCGCAAACACGCGTTATCGTTGACGACCATCGCGAGCAAGCTCGCTCCTACAGTGGACAGCATTAGGGCCAGTGCCCGGGATTTTCAACAGAGTTGCGCGAGCAACCCGGGCTGTGCCGATCAGTGGCCGCCCACCACCATATGACTGAACGGCGCAACATAGGCCTGCAATGTCACCAGGCCACCGACCAGGATCGCCAGGACGATCGAGTGGAAAAACACATAACGCAGGATTTCCCCTTCATGGCCGTACCAGCGGGTGGCGGTGGAGGCGACCACGATCGACTGGGCGTCGACCATCTTGCCCATCACCCCGCCAGAACTGTTGGCGGCGGCCATCAACACCGGGCTGAGCCCCAGTTGCTCGGCGGTCACCTTCTGCAAGCCGCCGAACAGCACGTTGGACGCGGTGTCCGAGCCGGTCAGGGCCACGCCGAGCCAGCCCAGCAGGGTGCCGAACATCGGATAGAAAATCCCGGTCGCGGCAAAGGCCAGGCCCATGGTCGCGTCCAGCCCCGAGTAGCGGGTGAGGAACCCCAGGGCCAGCATCGCGGTAATGGTGATCAACGAGTAGCGCACCACCCACAGTGTTCGCAGGTATTGGTGAATCAGTTGCGGGATGGAGTAGCCCATCAACAGCCCGCCGAGGATCGCCGACAGCAGGATGCCGGTGCCGGTGCTGGTGAACCAGGTGAACTTGTAGATCGCTTCTTCGGTTTTCGGCGCAGGCACCACGGGCGGAACCTTTTCGATCTGCTGGTGAATCGTGGTGAAGGTCAGGGTCGGGGCGAAAATCGGGTTGGCCTCGCGCAGCGGTTTACCTTGGGGATCCAGTTTCGCCGTGCTGGTGGCCGGATCGATCGCTGGGCGGGTGTCGAACATGTTCTTGAAGCCCTGGGTGCCCCAGGCGAACACGAAGACGGTGAGGATGATCCACGGCATCCAGGCGCGCATCACCGCGGGCTTGGCGTCGCTGGCAAAGGCCGCACTGGCGACCGGTTTTTCGTCGTGTTCCTCGGCGATCGCCGAGTTGTCGACGCGCCCGGACAGGGCGGCGGAGGTGTGCACCGTGGCCGGTTTCCACACTTTCAGGAATCCTGTCAGGCAGGCCATGGAAATCAGCGCGGCGATCACGTCCACCAGCATCGGCCCGTGATAGTTGGACACGACGAACTGCGGAACGGCAAAACTGACCCCGGCAATCAGGATCGCCGGCCAGATTTCCAGCATCTTGCGCCAGCCGGCAAAGGCCCAGATCAGCCAGAACGGCACGATCACCGAGAAGAACGGCAGTTGCCGACCTACCATCATCGACAGCTCCATTTCATCGAGCCCGGTGACCTTGGCCAAGGTGATGATCGGCGTGCCCAGGGCACCGAAGGCCACGGGGGCGGTGTTGGCGATCAGCGCCAGGCCCGAGGCGGCCAGCGGTGAGAAGCCCAGGCCAATGAGGATCGCCCCGGTCACCGCCACCGGTGTACCGAACCCCGCCGCGCCCTCGAAAAAGGCACCGAAGCAGAAGGCGATCAGCAGCAATTGCAGACGGCGGTCGTCGGTGATCCGCGCGAGGGAGTCCTGCAGCACTTTGAACGAGCCGTTCTCGGTCGTCAGCCGGTGCAGGAAAATGATGTTCAACACAATCCAGCCGATCGGCAGCAAACCGTTGGCGGCCCCGTACAGCGCGGCCGACCCGGCCATGCCGGCGGGCATATCAAAGGCGAAAATCGCGATCACCAGGGCCGAGGCCAGGGCCATCAGTGCCGCCAGGTGTGCCTTGACATGGAAGAACGCCAGGGCTGCCAGCATCACCACCACCGGCACCGCGGCCATGAGGGTTGAAAGCACCGGGTTGTTGAACGGATCGTAGATTTGCTGCCAGACCATGTTCCACCTCTGCTTTTATTGTTGGACGTGCAGCCCCTTGGGGGGAGGTGGCCTGTAGTATAGGTGGCATTGCGCCGCTGTCAGGGCGTGTTTACCGGCGCTGTGCAGGCGCCTGAGCTAGCATTGCCGATAGGTCCAAACTGCCACGGGAGGAAAACCGCAATGACTGAGCGCCATCTGGAGCACAAGGAGACGCTTTCGAACGGATGCAGCATCAAGGTCAAGGCCGAGATACTGAAGGACGGCTCCCTGGGCATGTTCATCGGAGTCTACCGACCGGATGGCACGGCCATCGACGAAAACCACGATCCCAAGCCGCATATGCTGGACATGGAAGCGGCGATGGACTGGGGGATCGACATTGCCAAGGGGATTGGCAATAGCCAGAGGACGCTATAACGCAAGGCTGGGGATTTGCGGTGATGCCATCGCCAGCAGGCTGGCTCCCACAGCCAAATTGTGGGAGCCAGCCTGCTGGCGATGGTTTTAGTGCTTGAACATCACATGCCGCACGACGGTGTAGTCCTCCAGCCCATACATCGACATGTCCTTGCCATACCCGGACAGCTTCTGCCCGCCATGGGGCATTTCGCTGACCAGCATGAAGTGCGTATTCACCCAGGTGCAGCCGTACTGCAAGCGCGCCGACAGGCGATGCGCACGACCGACGTCGGCGGTCCATACCGATGACGCCAGGCCGTAGTCCGAGTCGTTGGCCCAGCCCAGCACCTGCGCCTCATCGGTGAATCTGGTCACCGACACCACTGGCCCGAACACTTCGCGCCGCACGATTTCGTCGTCCTGCTGAGCATCGGCCAACACCGTCGGTTCGAAGAAGAAGCCATTGCCGTCCACCGCTTTACCGCCGGTGATCAGGCGGATGTGCGGCTGCGCCACGGCGCGCTCGACGAAGCCGGCCACGCGGTCGCGGTGCTGCGCGGTGATCAGCGGGCCGAGCTCGGTCGCCGGATCGTCCTGCAAGCCGTACTTGATGCTGCTGACCGCCGCGCCGAGTTTTTCCACGAATTTGTCGTAGATGCCTTCCTGGGCATAGATGCGGCAGGCGGCGGTGCAGTCCTGGCCGGCGTTGTAGAAACCGAAGGTGCGGATGCCCTCGACGGCGGCGTCGATGTCGGCGTCGTCGAAGATGATCACCGGGGCCTTGCCGCCCAGTTCCATGTGCATGCGCTTGACGCTGTCGGCGGTGCTGGAAATGATGTTCGAGCCGGTGGCGATCGAGCCGGTCAGCGACACCATGCGCACTTTCGGGTGGGTGACCAGCGGGCTGCCGACCGTGGGACCACGGCCAAACACCAAGTTGAGCACGCCAGCGGGGAAGATTTCCGACGCCAGTTGTGCCAGGCGCAGGGCGGTCAACGGCGTCTGTTCCGACGGCTTGAGCACCACGGTATTACCGGCGGCGAGGGCCGGGGCGATTTTCCAGGCGACCATCATCAGCGGGTAGTTCCACGGCGCGATGGAGGCGATCACCCCCACCGGGTCGCGGCGGATCATCGAGGTGTGGCCGGGCAGGTACTCGCCACCGGCCGAGCCGATCATGCAGCGGCTGGCGCCGGCAAAAAAGCGGAACACGTCGGCGATCGCCGGAATCTCGTCGTTGAGCGCGGCGCTGTAGGGCTTGCCGCAGTTGTCCGATTCCAGCTTGGCCAGCTCTTCGCCGTGGGCCTCGATGGCGTCGGCGAGCTTGAGCAGCAGCAGCGAACGTTCCTTGGGCGGGGTCTGCGACCAGCTGTCGAACGCGGCATCGGCGGCGCGCACCGCGGCATCGACCTGGGCTTCGCTGGCTTCGTTGATTTCCACCAGCACGCGCCCCAGCGCCGGGTTGAACACCGGTTGGGCGGGGCCTTCGCCGTTGATGAGTTGGCCGTTGATCAAGAGTTGGGTTTGCATGGTTCTGTCCTCTTTGAAGCTATTTTATTTTTATCTGTGGAATCCGGTCCAAATGTGGGAGCGGGCTTGCTCGCGAAGGGGCCATCACCTTCAACACTGATGTCGGCTGACACACCGCTTTCGCTGGCAAGCCAGCTCCTACAGGATCCGGTTCCCACAATGGGTATCGGGTTGTCAGATGGCTGGTTTGTTTATCGCAGCACCTGGAAGGTCAGCACCCTTGGCCCGCGGCTTGGAAAACTTCCACGCATCCCCCGCCGGCGCCGTGCCTTTGTCGTAGGGCTTGCCCAGCAGCATGTAGACCAGGCCCGCACCCATCACCACCAGCGTGGTGAGGATCATCGAATAGTTGATGTACCAGGCCGCGTCCGGCGAGCGCGGCCAGACCATGTTGACGATGGCGCACACGCCATAGATCAGTGCCGCCAGGTTCACCCACAGGCCCCAGGCGCCGAGGGTGAATTGACCGTTCGGGCGCCAGCCCTTGGCACGGGCGATCAGCGCGGCGACCACGATCAACTGGAAGGCCACGTAAATGCCGATCGCGGCGAAACCGACGATGGTGGCCACGGCATCGGCCATGAACATCCCCAGGCAGACAATCGCCGCCGGCACCAGGCCGCTGACCAGCAGCGCGAACGACGGCACCTGGTTGGCCGACAGGCGCTTGAACAGTGAGCTGCCGACGATCATCTCGTCCCGGGCATAGGCGAACAGCAGGCGGCTGGCCGCCGCTTGCAGGCTCAGCACGCAGGAGATGAACGAGACCATGACCACCGCCATCACCAGGCGCGAACCGACCGGGCCGAAGGCATTGGCCAGGATCGTGGCGACCGGGTCGGTGTCTTCACCGGCCAGTACCTTGGCCATGTCCGGCACCGAGAGAATCAACGCCAGGCACGCGAACATCGCTGCCGCGCCGCCGATGTAGATGGTCATGCGCATGGCCTTGGGAATGCGCTTGCCCGGGTTCGGGGTTTCTTCCGCGACATCGCCGCAGGCCTCGAACCCGTAGTACTGGAACAGGCCGGCCAGGGAGGCCGCGAGGAAGGCCGGCAGGTACGAGCCATTGACCTCAAGGTTGAAGGTGTCGAACAGCACGCCGATCGGTTGATGACGCTCGAAGATCAGCAGGTAGCCACCGACCAGGATCGCGCCGACCAGCTCGCAGAGAAAGCCGAACATCGCCACCCGTGCCAGTAGCTTGGTGCCCACTAGGTTCAGCGCGGTGGACAGCAGGATGATCGCCAGGGCGATGACGATGTTGGCATCCGGGCCGGGATTGAAGCCCAGCATGATCGCCAGGTACGGCCCGGCACCCACCGCAACCCCGGCGATGGTGGCGCACAACGCCCAGGCATAGACCCAGCCGACCATCCACGCCCAGCGCTTGCCCACCAGGCGACGGGCCCAGGGGTAGACGCCACCGGAAATCGGGAACTGCGACACCACTTCGCCAAAAATCAGGCAGACCAGCATTTGCCCGGCGCCAATCAGCAGGTAGGACCAGAACATCGGCGGGCCGCCGGCGGCCAGGCACAGGCCGAACAGGGTATAGACCCCGAC
Source organism: Pseudomonas sp. IT-P218 (assembly GCF_949767605.1). Taxonomy (NCBI): domain Bacteria; kingdom Pseudomonadati; phylum Pseudomonadota; class Gammaproteobacteria; order Pseudomonadales; family Pseudomonadaceae; genus Pseudomonas; species Pseudomonas sp. IT-P218. The sequence continues at coordinate 52,349 of NZ_CATKQQ010000012.1, read as the reverse complement.
CACCGGCGACAGGTAGGTAAAGCCCAGGGAAAAGTTCTCCCACAGGCTCATGCTGCGATTGAAATCCGAGCTGTAGCCGAGGGCGCGCAGTTGTTCGGCGTCCTGATCGGCGCTGCTTGCACGCGTGTTGGATGAGCCACTCATGTTATTTCCTCATTATCAATGGCAGTGGTTTGCGGTGTGGGAGCCAGCCCGCTGGCGATGGCGCCCTCAAGACCGCCATCGCCAGCAGGCTGGCTCCCACAGGGGGATCGCATCAGGCTTTGGTTTCGTCGTCGTACTGCGACAGCCACTCGACCGCCGCATCGCGGTACCGGCTGAAGCCTTTGTAATCGACCAATTGCTGATTCAGGTCGCGCAGCACCCGGTGCATGCGACGCGCCCATGCCGGATTGGTGGCGATGTCTTCGAGGCTGAGCAGGTAGGTGCGGATCGGAAAGACAATGGCGTTGCTGCGCGGCAGGCGGTGCAGCGGTTGCAGCTCGATGCGCAGGTACACCAGCTTGCCGGCGTTTTCGGCGGTCACGAGGGTCCGGTCCGGCGCCCATTCGGGCAGGCTTTCGGCCGAGACTTCAAGGCGCGGGTTGACCGTCAGCGACCAGTTCAGGCGCCGCACCGGGTGGCCGGTACGCAGGCGCAGGAGGAATTTCAGGGCACGGTCGAGCATGCCGATTTCCTTCACCAGCGGCACCGGGCCGTGGAACTCTTCCCAGCTCATGCCGAGGTTGAATCGCAGCGAATAGTCGGCCCGTTGGGTGGCGATCCCTGCGCCCCAATACAGCGTACCGTCGCGTTCTTCCTGCAATACCCAGTCGCCCTGGGCCTGGCGGGTCACGTACTCCATCGGCTCATAGGGCAGGGTCGCCGGGTCGCCGAAGGTGAAGTGATCGTCGATGTCCAGCAGGCGGTTGACCCAGTGCCACTGGCGGCCTTCACGGGACAGGGTGAAGTACTGCGGATAGTCGCGGGCGTAGGACTCCATGATCAGTTCGAGCAGGTCCCACTGCGCCTCCATCATGTGCGGCGCCGCGACGTAGTGCATGCCCGGATCTTTCTCCAGGGTGATGGCGCGGTCCCGGCATTCGCTGATGTAGTGCTCGTCGATATCGAACGCGGCCCGGAAGGCGCCGTCGCCGACGGAGACATGGGGCTCGAGGTTCATCGAGTACATGTAGTCGTCATCGGGGAACGGGAAGGGCGCGCGGGCGATGGTCTCCGGGCTGTTGGCGAAGGTGTAGTCGTCGCGGTAGGTTTCGTCGGGATTGAATTTGATATTCATTGTTATGGTTTCCGTCGATCAGAGGTCGATGACCAGGCGATTGCATTTGGCGCGGGATACGCAGGGCATGATTTTCTTGTGGCTGCTCTTGTCGTCGTCCGACAGCCAGTCATCGCTGTGCAGCAGTTCGCCGTCGAGCTCCAGGACCGCGGTTTCGCAATGGCCACAGGCGCCACCACGGCACAGGTAAGGCATGCTGTAGCCCGCAGCCTCGACCGCTTCGAGCATGGTCTGGTCAGGCGAGACTTCGATGGTTGCGCCACTGCGCCCGAGGGTGAAACTGAAGGCTTCGCCGCCGCTGCTTTGTTCGATGAAGCGCTCGAAGTGCACGTGGCTGTCGGTCCAGCCCAGGTCGCGGGCACAGGCCAGGGTGGCGTCGATCATGCTGTCCGGTCCGCACGCATAAACGTGACTGCCCAGCGGGCGATCGGCGAGGATCCGGCCGATGTCCATGCGCGTTTCGATGCCTTTGCGATACAGGTGGACCTGTTCGCCGTAGGTGGCCTGCAACTCTTTGCCGAGCTGTGCGTGTTCATCGCCGCGAACGGCGTAATGCAGTTCGAAGGGCACCTTGCTCAGGCGCAATTCCTCCAGCTGGGAGATCACCGGGGTGATACCCACGCCACCGGCAATGAACAGGTGCAGGCGGGCCTGCTTGATCAGCGGGAACAGATTGACCGGTGGCGTGACCTCGATCAGGTCGCCCTCGCGGACACTGTCATGCAGCGCCATCGAACCACCGCGACCGCTTTCCACCCGGCGCACGGCAATCTGATAGCTGCTGGTGTCATAGGGCGAACTCAGCAGCGAGTAGGGGTTGCGCAGCGTGTTGTTCGGGTTGGCGATGAGCACCACCACGTGGCTGCCGCCGGAGAACGCCGGCAGGTGCGCACCGGTCGGCGATACCAGGGTGAAGCGTTTGATCTCTGGGGTCACCGCTTCGATGCGGACCACCCGCAGATTCAAGGTCCCGTTGTTCTGGCTCATGTATCGAGCTCCTCGGCTGGGGGCAGTTCGCCCGGTACTTCGGCATCGGCCTTGACCGCCTGGAAGGCCGCCAGGCGCCGGGAATAGTGGTCGCGCACCACCAGCGTCAGGCTGCAACCGGGGCAGTCGTAGACGCGTTGGGTCACGTTTTCGGTGTAGGTGTCGCAGTGCACGCACCAGACCCGGCGCACGAGCGTGCCGGAGTGCTCGCGCAGCACTTCGTCGCGATTGAGATCGAAGCGGGTGGCCACTTGCATGGCGCTGCCGAGGAAGCTTTCGGAACCGGCGAGGTAGAGGCGGGTACCCATCCTGGCGTCGCCGAGCAGGTCGTCGAGGGCGTCGATCAATGCCTGGTTGCTGGCATACACCCGCAGTTGATGACCCGGGTGCTGCTGCAATTGCGCCAGGAAGTCCTGGCCGGAAAATGACTCCTGGGCGTACAGCAGGGTCACGGGGCGATCCAGCCCGGCCATCTCCTCCAGCAAACGCAACATGGCGCGACCGCCACTGCCTTGCCCGGCAATGATGTGCCGGACACCTCCCGGCAGAGGTTGCAACCGGTCGTAGACCGGCCGACTTTTGATCCCGGTGATCAACATTATTGTTATTCCTCCTGACTATCGGAGCCCAACGATGGTGGGTTGCATATAGCAGGAGCACAGGGCGTGCCAAGTGTTTAAGTCGTTGTTTTTAAATGATTAAATATTTATACAGAATAAAAGTGTAAGCAGAAATAACTACGTTGTAGGCGTTTTTGCAGCGTTTTATTGGAGGGCACCGGGAAAAACCTGTAGGAGCTGGGCTTCCCAGCGAAGGCAGCCTGACAGCCGACCAATCTCCTGCCGATGTACACCGATCAACCTGTAGGAGCCGGCTTGCTGGCGATGGCGGCCTGACAGCCGACCATTCTCTTTCAGGTGTACATAGATCAACAGCCAAGCGAGTACCTGTGGGAGCGAGCCTGCTCGCGAAAAACCTGAGAGCGCCTTGGGTTGTCAGGATCCCCGCGTCATCGTTGACGTCCATCGCTGCGATGTGGCGACCCGACAAGCCAGCTCCTACAGTTAAGAGGCAAACCGTGGATGGCACCGAAAGAATAGGGTCGCCAAGCCCGGTCCCGCAGTCAGTCCCGCTGCAACTTGCGAATCAGCGTCCCTATATCAATCCCCAGATGCTGCGCAGCCTTGCGCTTGCTCCCGCACAGGTGCACGGCACGTAGAATGACCTGGCGTTCGAAATGCTGAACCTGAAGCTTGAGGTTCTGCTCCGACTCTTGCGGCGCTTGTTCCTGCGCGACCGAGGTGGCCCGGGAGCGCACCGGTTCGAGCAGTTCAGCCGGCAAGTGATGCTCCTGCGCCTCATCGTCGGCGAGCACGGCCAGACGTTCGAAAATGTTCACCAGCTCGCGAATGTTGCCCGGGAAGTCATAGCTCATCAAACGCTTGCGAACGCCGGCGGACAGGCTCAGGGACGGTACACGATCGCCATTGATGCGGCTGAGCAGGATGTCGATGAGAAACGGCAAGTCATCGCGGTGCTGGCGCAGCGGCGGGATCTCCACCGGCAGAACGGCGAGGCGATAATACAGGTCGGCGCGAAACTCACCCAGGTCCACCAGATGACGCAGGTCCTTGTTGGTGGCGGCGATGACCTGTACCTGCACGGTTTTGCTCAGGGGCGAGCCGACCGACTGGATGGTGCTGTCTTCGAGGAATTTCAGCAGTTTGGCCTGTACGTGCAGCGGGATCTCACCGATCTCGTCGAGGAACAGGGTGCCGCCCGACGCCGCTTCGATATAGCCTTGCTTGCCGCCCTGCAACGCGCCGGTAAAGGCGCCACGCTCGTAGCCGAACATCTCCGACTCGAACAGACTCTCCGGAATGCTCCCGCAATTGACGTGGATGAACGGACGATCGCCCCAACCGGCCGCTCGATGGATGTGCCGGGCGATCGCTGTCTTGCCGACCCCCGGCTCACCCAGCAGCAACAGCCGTGCGCGCCGGCGGAACGCCCGCACGCCGGTGTCGGCGATGCTCGACAGCTGCGGCGAAAGGTGCAGGGCATTGTCCTGGGGGTCGTGCAAGCCCTGGGGCTCCAGCGGCCGGTTGTTGAGCGATGCCCGGCGCTGCGGCTGGCTGGCGTCGAAGTCTTTCTGGGTGAGCATCCTGAACGGTTTTTCGTAGGCGCCGGTGGGGATCGCGTGGGTACTGCTGAGCAGCACCCGGCCTTCCCGTGAACGGGTCAACGCACTGTTGCCACCGCGGTTCAGCGCGGCCAGGAAGTCGTCGTAGTTCAACGCCGAACGCTGGAAAAAATCATTCTCGGACAAGCCTACGGCCTGCTGTTTCGACAGCCGGTTGACGCGCTCGGCGGCCAGGTTGATGAAGCGCAGCCGGCCCTCACCGTCGCTGATGATCAGCGCTTCGCTGAAGCTGTCGAGCAAGGCATGTAAGGCAGGCGTTTCCAGCAGCGCGCCCAGCACTTCGCTGCTGACATTGACCGAAGAACGCATGCCCATCTGCAAGGTGGGTGGCAGGTTGGAGTCTTTCATGGGTGCAACTCTTGGGGGGTGCGAACGCCCTGGCTTTCACGAAACACCGCCACGCGCCAGGCCACGCCTTCGCGAATCAGGATGCGCGAGCAATGCACATTGAAGTTCAGGTCGCGTCCGCTCAGGTCCGGCAGGGGCAGGCTGTGCCAGGTGCGTTCGGGCAAGGCATTGTCCAGCAGCAAACGGGCGATACCGGCACCATGGGTAATGCCGAAGGTGTCCTCAAAGGCTGCATTGCGCCACTGCGGTTGCAAGTGTTCATCGATCACCAGCACCGCGTCGGGCACGGCATCGAAGACCCGGCGCAAGGCATCGATGCGTTGCTCGGCATCGTGCTGCATGCGCAACTCCTGGCTGACGTCACGAATGCTGCCCCACATGCGCAACAGCTGGCCATTGACGATGGTGGCCCTGACGTCGTTTTCCACGTAGGCCGGCGAGCCATCGTGGCGGCGATCCACCGAGAGCGCTCCGTCGACATGAAACCCGGCCTCGATCAGGCGCCGCACGAACTCTTCGTTGGCCGGGCTGCGTGGCCAGTACAGGCGCACCGGTTGCTGGTTGAAGTCGACATCCGACGGCATCTCGTACACCTCGGCCATGGCCCGGTTGCACAGGCGCCAGTGGGAGTCGTTTTCGAACACCTGGCGCACGATCTCATCCGGTGAGTGGTTGATGTCCACCGCCTCGGCGAATTCGATGCACCAGTAGGCGACCTTGGCGCTTTGCAGCATCTGGTTCATTACTTCATTGGCGTTGTGCATTTCCCGCAGCCGATGGCCCAGCGTACCAAGGGGAATCTTCAACAGGTGCAGGCGTGCCGGTTGCACATTGCGCCACTCCAGCACACCGCTGGCAATCACATGCAGCAGGCCACCGTTGTGGCGAATCAGGGTCAGCTCCAGGCTGTGGATCAGCTCGTCGGCGGGCGGGTTGGCAAACAGCGCCTGCACCGTGCGCAGCGACTCGACGCTCAATACCCGCTCAATCGGTTGATTGAGCAGCTCCTCGGGTGCATAGCCCAATTGATCACTCAGGCTCAGGGACAGGCCGAGCAGTAGTCCGTCGGCGCCGACGGTACTGGTCAGGGGCTGGGCTTTGTTTACCAGCAAATTCAGGATATCCATTGGTGGATCGGCTCGATTCGGCTAATGGGACCTGGGCACAGAATGCCAGGGCAGTCTGTGCACGGCATATCGCATGCCAACTCAAAAGCCAGTGAACAGGAGGCCTTGCGCGTGGCCGTTTTGAATGCGCGCTGCGTTATTGCAGCATAATCAGCAAATATGCAGCGCGTTAATGATATCAACGGTTGTGCGCAGAACCTGTAGGAGCTGGCTTGTCGGGTCGCCGCATCGCAGCGAAGGCGTCCGTCAGATCACCATCCCATCAAGCCGGCACCTACAGGACCAAATCGATCTAAAAATTCCAGTCCACGCCCTGAGCGTTTTGCTACTCTGAAGTTGTAGGTGAAAACGCAGACTGATGCGCAAGCGGATAGCGAGGACGCGTGGGGCGCGCTCCGAAGGGTACACGGTTAGAAAGATCTCCGCGCTGAGATCCAGCCCTTATGCCGTGTGAAGCAGGACAGCGCTTATTGCTGTTTCTGTGGGAGTCCTGATAAACCTCGTAAGCCAGAGACCAGCGCTGGCCACCTACTTGGCTCTTAGAAGCCTGCCTTGTGCAGCTGAACATATGCAGCTCGCCAAGATCAAATGCCCCGACTTTCGGGGCATTTGTTTGTCTGCTCGTAGCCAACGATCTCAGGCCTTCACCCAGCGCTGGCGACTCCAGCTGCTCAGCGTATCGACCGCAAACACCAACACCAGCATCGCCAGGATCACCGTGCTGGCCTGGGCCTCCTGGAACAGGCTGAGGCTCATGTAAAGCATTTGTCCCAAACCGCCGGCACCGACGAAACCCAGCACGCTGGCCATGCGGATATTGTTCTCCCAGCGGTACAGGATGTAGGCCAGCAGCTGCGGGAACAGATTGGGCAGGGTGCCGTAGCAGAACGCCCACACGGCATTGCCCCCCTGCAGGCGGATCGCGTCGGCCGGTTCCGGCGGGGTGTTTTCCAGCGCTTCGGCAAACAGCCGGCCGAGCACGCCGGTGGTGTGCAGCGCCAACGCCAGGGTGCCGGCATTGGGGCCGAGCCCGGCGGCCAGGACCATCAGCACCGCCCAAACAAGCTCCGGAATCGCGCGCAGGGCATTGAGCACCAGGCGCGACAAACCCTGCATCGGCCAGCCGAATCGACCGGCCGCCGGCAGCGCGAGCAACAAGCCGAACACCGTCGCCAACAGTGTGCCCAGTGCCGACATGGCGATGGTTTCCAGCGCGCCGCGAGCAATCGCCTGCAAATGTCCGGTGCTCAGGTCCGGGCTGAGAAAACGCTGAATGTAGGCGAGCATCTGTTTCAGGTTGCCGCTGCCACCCAGTTCGCCGAGGTCGATGCCCAGGTAGCGGAACGAAGCGAACACCGCGGCGCCGATGCACAGCACCAGCAGCAGGTTGACCAGGCGACTCACGCCAGCCTCCAGCGCAACAGCCGGCTCAGTTGATCGGCGAGCAGCACCAGGACGAGGAAGGTCAGCAACAGGCTGGCCACTTCACCGCCGGCGAACATGCGCATCGACAGGTCGATCTGCTGGCCCAGGCCGCCGGCCCCGACGAAGCCCATCACCACCGAGGCGCGAATCGCGCATTCCCAGCGGTACACCGTGTACGACAACAGCTCCGCCGCGACGTTGGGCAGGATCCCGTAGCAGAACGCCGCGAGCCGCCCACTGCCGGCTTGCAGCAACGCGTGGGCGGGGCGCTGGTCGACCGATTCGAAAATTTCCGCGTAGACCTTGCCCAGCATGCCGCTGTAGGTAATGGCGATGGCCAGGACCCCGGCGGTCGGACCGAGGCCGACGGCGCGCACGAACAGCAGGGCCCAGACGATTTCCGGCACGCTGCGCAGGAAGATCAGCACCCCGCGCACCGGCCAGCGCAGCAGTTGCCCCCACTGGCTCGGGCGCCCGGCACGGGACGCTGCCGACAGGGACAGCGCGCGGCTGGCCAGCAGGCTGGCGGGGATCGCGAGGACCAGCGCCAGGGCCATGCCGGCCGTGGCGATGGCCAAGGTCTGCAAGGTGGCTTGCCACAACAGCTGAAGGAATTCTGCGCCATGGGCGGGCGGCCAAAAGGTCGCGACAAAGCGGCCCATTTCGCTCTGGCTGTCACTGGCCAGCAATACACTCAAGTCCAGTTCGCTGAAGCGGATACCCGGCCACAGCAGGGCGATCGCCAGCAGAGTGAGCAGCAGGCGTGGCCGGGCGGCGGGATCACGGGTGGCACGACTCAGCATCGGGGAATCTGCACGCTCAAGGAGGGAACCGGGGTTGGGGAGGGCTGCAACTGCTCGTTGGCGTAGAGGGCGTCGAGTTGCTCGCGGTCGACGGCGCTGGCCGGCAGGTCGAAGAGGATTTGTCCGTCACGCAAGCCGATGATCCGCGAGAAGTGCGCCAGCGCCAGATCCACCGCGTGCAGGCTGGCGACCAGGGTCACGGCGTGCTCCCGCGCATGCTGGCAGAGGACCTTGAGCGTGTGACCGGCCAGCACCGGGTCCATGGCCGAAACCGGTTCGTCAGCCAGCAACACCTCGGGCGCCTGATACAGCACCCGGGCGATGCCCACCCGTTGCAGCTGGCCGCCGGACAATTGCTGGCACTGAGCGAAGAGCTTGTCGTGCAGGTCGAGCCGGGTCAATGCCGCGCGAGCCCCGGGAACATCCAGCGGGTGCAGCAGGTTGATCAGGCTCTTGGCCAACCCCCACTGACCGATTTTTCCCGCCAGCACCGCGGTGATCACCCGCTGGCGCGGAGGCAGCGGCGGCGCTTGATGCACCAGGCCGATGCGCGCGCGCAGGCGTTGGCGCTGACGGGCCGACAGGTGCCAGGGCTGTTCCCCCAACACCTGCAATTCGCCGTTGCCGGGGCGCAGGCCGGTGGCAAGTACGTTAAGCAGGCTCGACTTGCCCGCGCCGGACGGGCCGATGATGGCGACCTGTTCACCGGCTTCGATGTGCAAGTCCAGGCTGCGCAGCGCCTGTACTCCGTTGGCATGGGTGAGACTGACCCGGGTCAAATGCAAGGTCATTTGAGCAGGTCGGCGGCGCGTGCGGCTTCCTCGATGCCCTTGTAGTTTTCCGGCTTGGTCTCGATGAAGCGGCTGGCGGCCTGCAAGTCGAGGATTGCTTTCTGCTCGGGTTTCGCCGGATCAAGCGCGAGGAAGGCAGCCTTGATCTTCGCCGCCAGCGCCGGGTCGAGGGTGCCGCGCACGGTCCAGTTGTAGTCATAGTAGGCCGGCGTGGTGGCAAATACCTTGACCTTGTTGGTGTCGACCTTGCCAGCCTTGACCAGTTTTTCCCAAACGCTGGCGTTGAGCACACCGGCATCGACCTTGCCCGCCTGGACCCAGGCCACGGTGGCGTCATGGGCGCCGGAGTAACCGACGCGGCTGAAGTAGGTTTCCGGCTTGATGCCGTCCTGCAACATGAAATAGCGCGGCATCAGGCTGCCGGATGTCGAGGACACCGAGCCGAAGGCGAAGGTCTTGCCCTTGAGGTCGGCGAGGGATTTGACGTTCGGGTCGGCGGTGATGAATTTGCTGGTGAACTGGGCGTCCTGTTCGCGCTGCACCAACGGAATGGCATTGCCGGTTTTCAGCCGCGCCTGGACGAAGGTGAACCCCCCGAGCCAGGCCATGTCGATCCGGTCGGTGGCCAGCGCCTCGACCACGGCCGGGTAGTCGCTGACCGGCACGAACTCGACCTTCATGCCCAATTGCTGTTCCAGATAAGTGCCCAGAGGCTGGAACTTGCGCAGCAGTTCGGTGGGGGCTTCATCGGGAATGGCACTGACCTTGAGGACGTCGGCGGCCTGTGCCAGCAGGGTGGAAAAGGACAGGGTCAAGCCGACAGCCAATGCCAGGGTGCGTTTGAGCATGAAAGTTCTCCGGTTCATTAGCGCAAGTATTTCGAAGCGCCTGACCTATATGGGATAACGGTCAGGCGCTTTTTGAGGGTAGACGAAGTGCGGCGATTATAGGGATTGCAGATGGCGTATCAACCAATCGCTGAAACTGCGTGCATTGTTCTCACTGTCACGGTGGGTCAGCAGGGCCCAGTACGGTGAAGTCGTCCTTGATTGGCCAATAGCGTATCGCAACGTATCCACCGCTCACCCAGCTACGTTGGCATACAAAAACCGGGGTGGCGGGACACGCAGGCGATACACGACGAGCGCGTAATGCAACAGCCGGATAACGGCTTTTACCTTGCGCTCACTGGAGAATCACCATGTCCCGAACCCCCACCCGCTACGCGGCAGGCCTGCTCGGCGTTGCCCTGGTCACTGCGACACTCACCGCCTTCACGGGCCTCGCCCAAGCCCAGGAATCCGGCCAGCCACCGGCAAAAAACTGGCAGGCCGGCCTCAAGCGTACGGACCTGGTGCGCCGCGACCTTGACGTCGCCGGGCGCGAAGTGATCCAGGTGCTCGTTGAATTCGATCCGGGCGTGGCGTCGCCGAAACACTCGCACCCCGGGGTAGAAGTGGCCTACGTCACCGACGGCACCCTGGAATATCAACTCGAAGGGCAACCGACCGTGACGCTCAAGGCTGGTGAATCCCTGTACATTCCGGCCGGCACCGCCCATGTGGCGAAAAACATCGGCCAGGGCAAGGCATCGGAACTGGCGACCTACATCGTCAAGAAAGACACGCCGTTGGTGTCGCTGGAGCAGTAAGCGCCTCTACCGCGGGTCAGCCTGCCTGCGCCATGCGACCAGGCAGGCGACAACGATCAGCCCCAGCGCGACCAGATAGGTCGTGCGCATGCCGCTGGCAATGGCCTGCGGCTGGGCGGTGCCGATGTCGACCGCCTTTGAGGCCAGGGCAAACACGGCGCCCATCGCCGAGGCCCCGGTGACCAGTCCCAGATTTCGTGACAGGTTGAGCAGGCCGGAGACCACGCCGCGTTGATCGGGCAACACGTCGAGCATCACGGCGGTGTTGTTGGCGGTCTGGAACAGCGCATACCCCAAAGTGATAACGACCATGGGCGCGATGTAGCCGCCGACGCCGAACGTTTCGGGCACCATCGACAACAGGCAGCAGCCGAGCGCCATGCCCAGCAGCCCGGCGAGGGTCATGGCCGGGGCCCCCCAACGGTCGACGATGCGCCCGGCGGGCACTCCGGCCAGCATGGCGACCAGCGGCCCGACCGCCAGCACCAGCCCGATCTCCATCGCCGTCAACCGCAGGGTCTGCGACAGGTAGAACGGCCCGACCAGCAGCGTCGTCATCATCACGGTGGTCACCAGTAGGCTCATGGCAAGGCAGCCACTGAGTCGGCTATCGCGCAACAGCGCCAGTAACAACGTACCCAGCGAATCGAACCCCGAACGCCTGGTTTGCCCCTGGCGATCTTCGGGCAGGTAGCGTTGCACGAGCAGCCAGGCCAGCAGACCCAGGGGCACGCTGATAAAGAAAATCCAGCGCCAGCCGAATCCGTCAATGAGCACGCCACCGAGCGCCGGTCCCATCGCCGTACCCATGGCGGACATGCTCCCCAGCAGCCCCATGGCGCCACCGGTCTTGCCCTTGGCCACCGTCTCGCCGACAAAGGCCAGGGTCAGCGCCATCATGACCGCCGCGCCCAGGCCTTGCAGCGCCCTGGCAGCGATCAGCAGGCCAAGATTGGGCGCCAGGCCGCACAGCGCCGAAGCCAATGTGAACAGGGCAATACCGGACAACAGCAGGCGGCGCCGACCGACAAGGTCGCCGAGACGGCCGACGCTGACAATCGAGGCGGTAATGGCCAGCAGATAGGCGATGACCACCCACTGCACCTGTTGAAAGGACGCGCTGAATGCCTGTGCCAGGGATGGCAGGCCGACGTTGGCAATGCTTGTGCCGAGGGACGACAACAACATCGCCAACGACAGGCTGGCCAGCGCCCCTTTCACCGAAGGTGTTTGTTGAGCCACTGCCGCGACTGCAGATCCGTCATTCATGGTGTTGCCCTTTTCTGGCCGCTCCCGACTGGAGCTACCAGAAATCTACGCCGGGGCCTAACATGGCGGAAGACGCACGGTTTGCACTGATTACGTGCATACAGCGCCATACCTGCCGACCTGGGGCCTCGCATGTCCACTCCCGATCTCAATCTGCTGATCACCCTCGATGTGCTGCTGGCAGAAGGCAGTGTCGCCCGCGCCGCCAAACGCCTGCGCCTGAGTCCATCGGCGATGAGCAGGGCGCTGGCGCGATTGCGCGAAACCACCGGCGATCCGCTGCTGGTCAGGGCCGGCCGCGGCCTGGTGCCAACGCCGCGTGCGCTGGAATTGCGTGAGCGGGTCGCCCAGCTTGTGCAGGAGGCCCAAGCGGTGCTGCGTCCGGCCGAGCAGCCCGACCTCCTGCAGGTGTCGCGCACCTTCACCTTGCGCACCAGCGAAGGATTTGTCGAAAACTTCGGCGCCGCACTGATCGCCCGCGTCGCCGAACAGGCGCCAGGCATACGCCTGCGCTTCATGCCCAAACCCGACAAGGACAGCACGGCGTTGCGCGACGGCACGGTCGATCTGGAAACGGGTGTGGTGGGCAGGACGGCAAGCCCGGAACTGCGTACCCAGGGGTTGTTCCGCGATCGATTGATCGGCGTGGTGCGCGCGGGGCATCCGCTGTGCGACGGTGAGATGTCGCCCGAGCGTTTTGTCGCCCGCGGTCACATCAGCGTGTCACGACGAGGGCTGGAAAAGGGGCCAATTGATGAAGCCCTGGAGGCGCTTGGTTTGCAGCGGCAGATCGTGACCATGGTCGGCGGTTTCTCGACTGCATTGGCGCTCGCCCAGGCAAGCGATCTGATCGCCACTGTGCCCGAGCGGCATACCGCCAATCTGCGAGCCGGCATGCACAGCTTTGTGCTGCCAGTGGCACTGCCGGAATTTACCTTGGCGATGATTTGGCATCCTCGACTGGATGCGGATCCCGTGCATCGATGGCTGCGTGCTTGCCTGAGGGATGTTTGCGCTTCTGCCTGATAATTAATCCGGGTGTTTCATGTGTCTAAGTTGATATTAAAATAATGGCTGTATCATTGTTGTAACTGTTCGTGCGTGCTTTTTGTTTTGTTATATAGTCTCACTGTGCTGATATAAAAAAGTTCGAACTCATAAGTTTGTATGCTGTATCGGAGGTCAAAATGGGATCCAGTTTAGTTAAGCTAGTAATTGATAGGCGCTCTCAATTACTGTCAAGTGGCCAGGGGCTATCAATGTTGGTCACCAATTATTAATGATAATTAATAATTTTTAGTTTTGTATGGTGATCGTAAATATATGAATTTTAAGAATATTTTGCAGTTAAAATAATTGATTTCTATGGATTTCTCCAATATCAATTCAGCGTCAAGATTTGGCGACGAGTGGTGATGAATTTTTGACGCTGGTCGTGTCAAAAAATAACTTGATAATAATCCACATATTTCGCAAATGTGATGCTAGTGTTCCTACCTCCAATTAACCCGCACTTGTCTGATTGTAGAGGACGTGCGTCATGCCGACTTCAAATCCTCGGGTTGCGATATTCGGTAATAGAGTTCCGAGCCTGAATCTTCCAGCGCTTGAGCACTTTACCGACTTGGGCAGCCTGCTGGCTGCCGATGCATTTGATGTGATGCTGCTGGACATGCCAGGTGCGTATGCCGGCAAAGTCCTTCGCAAACTGCGCTCACTTCCCTCTTACCGCTACACGCTCATCTACTGCTGTCGTGATCAGGATGGCTGGTGCGAAGCCTTGGGCGATGGCGCGTGCCCTGTGGAAACCAGCGAAATCATAAGGCTCTGGGGCGTATGGCAGGATCGCTTCGGGTTGTTCAATCATGGATCCGCACCGGAACGTTTCGAAAGCCGCGTGCTTTCCTGGCTGTGGTTGCGCGACGGCGCCCAGGTGCTCGCCCTGCGCGATCCGGAGGTGCCTCAGCACTATCGCTATCCATTGCTGGACGTGCTTGCCGATAGCGAGCAGGTCAACGCGTTTGTCTGGCTCAGCCTGATGGTGCAGCAGGACTGGCTGGAGGAGGGGGTCCTGATCGACCGCGTCCGCCTCTGTTCCGATTGTGGTTCGGGACGGCTCAATTACATCGATGTGTGTACCGAATGCCATAGCCTGGACATCGCACGGCAACCGTCACTGCACTGTTTTACCTGTGGTCATGTCGGGGCGCAGGAGTCATTTCTCAAAGATGGGGTGTTGCTGTGCCCCAACTGCCTGAATCGGCTGCGCCACATTGGCAGTGATTACGACCGCCCGATGGAGAATTATCGCTGTCGCTCGTGCCAGGCTTTTTTTGTCGATGCCGAGGTGCAGGCGCGTTGCCTGGATTGCGGCCTGTCGCACACGCCCGACAAGTTGCGCATACGCGAAGTCAGGGATTTCCGCCTGTCCGAGGCCGGGCGTTTCCGTTGCCGGCAGGAGTTCAGTGAGAGAGCGGTGCAGCACTTCGGTCAGCTCAATCTGTTGGGTGGCAAGAATTTTTATGATCTGCTGACCTGGCAAATGCAGATAGTGCGCCGCCATCCGGTGCCTGAGTTTTCCCTGATCGGCCTGCGCTTCGTCAACCTCGCCGGTACGTTGTCGCACCTGGGTGAACAGCGCGGGCATGCCTTCGTTGATAGCGTGGCCGATCGCTTGAAGGAGTCCGTCAGGGAAACGGACCGCTGTTCTCGCAGTACCGAAGAGTTCTTCTGGATCATGCTTCCCCATACCGACGAGAAAGGCCTGGAAATCGTCAAGCAGCGCCTGGGCCGGGTCGCCGAATTGTTTTCGGCGCCGGAGGTCAGCGACGTTACCTTGCGTGTCATCGGCATCACCGCCCCCCAGGATCTACTGGATCAGGAAGATGGCGAGCTGTTACTGGCGCGCCTGGCCGGTGAGATGGGTGATACACCATGAGCCCCTTCCTCGAGCAACTGTTGAACGCACTCAGCGCGCTCGCGGGGCCGGATGGCATGAGCCGCCTGTTCTACATGCTTTTTCCGGCGTTCCTGATGTTCGAGTTGCCGATGATGATCATGGTGATGCTGGGCGTGTTGCGCTGGTTCACCCGTCGGCGCACCAGCGTGCCGAAGATCAGTGTTTATTGCCCGAAGGTCTCTTGCATCATTACCTGCTACAGCGAAGGCATGGACGTCCAGACCACGCTGTTGAGCCTGTGCGAACAAACCTATGGTGGCCACATCGAGATGATTCCGGTGGTGGACGGCGCCACGGTCAACCAGGCGACGCTCAGCGCCGTGCGCAGTTTCAATGTGGACCCGCAGTTGTACCCCAAGCGACATTTACGGCCGATCGCCAAATGGCAGCGGGGCGGAAGGGTGTCGTCCCTCAACGCCGGCCTGTCGCTGGCCGGCGGTGAAATCGTCATGGCGCTCGATGGTGATACATCCTTCGACAACAACATGGTCGCCTCCATCGTACGGCACTTCGAGGACCCCTCGGTACCTGCGGTCGCCGGCAGCCTGCGGGTGCGCAATGTCTGGGGCTCGTGGGTGACGGCGATGCAGGCGCTGGAGTACCTGCTGTCGATCCACATGTCGAAGATCGGCCTGGCGGAATGGAACCTGGTCAACAACGTCTCCGGCGCCTTTGGCGCATTTCGCCGCAGTTTCCTGGTGAAAATCGGTGGCTGGAACACCCACACCGCTGAAGACCTGGACCTGACATTGCGTATCAAGAGCTACTTCAAAAGACATGACCTGAGGATTCCATTCGAGCCCGAAGCGGTAGGGCACACCGATGCCCCGGCGACGCTCAGCCAGTTCCTGATGCAGCGCCTGCGCTGGGATGGCGACCTGTTTTTCCTCTACATCCGAAAGCACAACCACAACATCAGCCCCACGTTACTGGGCTGGCGCACCTTCCTGATGATCCTGCTCACGGGATTCTTCTTTCAGTTGGTTCTGCCGTTCATCATCTTCATCTACACCTTGCTGGCCCTGTTCATTCTGCCGGGCAAGACACTGTTGTTTCTGTTTGCGCTGATCTACCTGCTGTACCTGACAATCACCCTGGTGATGTTCTTGGCCATGTTGGTGATGGTCTCCGACCGGCCCCGACAAGACATGGTGCTGGGCTTGCTGGTGCCTTTCTTCCCGCTGTTCATGCTGCTCCTGCGGTGCTGGAGCGTCGTGGCCATGCTTAACGAGATGTTCCGTCGCGGCCATGAAGAAAGCTCGATGGCACCCTGGTGGGTACTCAAGCGCGCCACGAGGTTCTGACATGCGATCGATACTTCTGGCGGTGACGCTATGGATGCCCTTTGTGATGCTGGCGGTACAGCCCATGACGCTTGAAGCGGCGCCAGCGCAAAAGTGGTCCCAGGCCAGCTATGTGTGGGACAGCGAGGCGTTGCTCGATCCAGGGCAGCGTGCTGCTGAACTGACGGCGCTGCGCAAGGCCGGGATGGAAAAGATCTACCTGGGCCTCAAGGGCGCACAGGTCAAGGACCTGGCCACCACGCGCGAACGCCTGGAGCAATTGCTGCAGGACGCGGCCAGGCAGGGTCTGCAAGTGGGTCTGCTGCTGGGCGATCCTGAATGGTTGAAACCGCAGGAACGCCATCAGCTCACCGATTTGCTGGGCAAATTCCAAGGGCTTTCATTCAGCAGCCTGCACCTGGACCTGGAAGTCGAACAGCTGGGCGTACCGGTGCCCGACCAGCGTTTGCAGGACTTGCTCGACACCTTGCATGCGGCGTCTCGAGCGAGCCCCTGGCCGGTCGAGATTTCCAGCCATCATCGCTGGTTCGCCGAGCCCAAACCCGGACAAACCTGTGTGCCCTGCGGGCTGCCCGATGCTGGCGTGCGCCAGGTCAGCCTGATGATTTATACCCGCAACCCGAAAAACAGCGCACGCATGGCAGAGCAGATCGCCCAGCGCTGGCCCGATCTGCAATTTCGCCTTGCCCAAAGCACGGAGCCACAACTGGATGCCACGGAGTCCTGGGCCGGCGCGTCGACCGAGCAGTTGCAACACCAGAGCAGTGCCTGGCGTGAACAACTGCAACCCCTGGGGATTGCCGGCATTGACTGGCAAGCCTGGCGAGACTTTCCAAAACGGTGAGCCGTCATGAAGATTCGTTTCGATAGTCGTAAAGAATTGAGTCCCACTCAGGAACAGGGTTTGACCGTGCTCTACGCGCCGGGCAAACGCATGGCCTTTCGCGTGCGCTGGTATCTGATCCTGCTGCTGGTCGCCAGCCCGTTGATCTGGCTGGGGGGCAAGCTGGCCTACGGCATGCTGATGATCGACGCGCCGGCGCAGTTGCGCCTGCCGATTCTCGAGGTGCGCGCGCGCGATACCGGTCGGGTCGAGCAATTGTTCGTCAAGGCCGGTGATCAGGTCCGGACCGACCAGCCTTTGGTCAATCTCGACAATCCGGAATGGCGAGCACGGTTATCGCAACTGGCGGCCATGCCGACCCAGACCAGCCCTGCGCGCAACAACAAATTGGGTGGCAACGAACGGCAGTTGCTCAAGACTCGCATCGGCAGGGCGCAGGAAAGGGTGGGCGTGCTTGAAAGTCTGGTTGCAAGAGGGGCGGTGTCGCCTGGCGAGGTGCTGACGGCGAAGTCCGAGCTCGACAGTTTCAGGGCGGATCTGCTGGCGTTCGAGCGCCGTGAGCAACTGGCCAATCAGCCGACGTTGAGCGTTGAGCGCGATGTCGTTCAACAACAGGCTGAACAACAGTGGCTGAAAACCCGCCTGGCTGCGCTGCCGATCAACGCCGCGCAAAGCGGACGCATTGCCGAGGTACTGGTCAATCCTGGCGAAAACGTCGGTGCCGGCACCTTGCTGATGCGCATCGAGCGCCTGGAAGATCCCTTGCTGTGGATCTACCTGGAGCCGTTGAACATCAGCTATGCCGCGATTGGCCAGCCGCTGCGGGTGCGCATGCCGGACGGCGAGTGGTTGAGCGCCCATGTGGTCCAGGCGGTCGACAGCGCCGGCCGTACGCCGACGGTGTTGCGCGGGCCGTTCGCTGCCAGCGAAATGGGCTTGCAGGTCGCCGCCCGGTTCGACCGGCCGCTGCCGCCGCGCTGGCGAATCGATCAACTGCCGTTGAACGTCCGTTTCCCCACTGACTGGCCACAACTGCTCAGTGACAGCCGTGAGTTCATCGATCAAATAGGGGAGTTCATCGCCATGGATCGAACTCCCGACACCAAAAACAGCGTATCGGAGGCTCAATAATGATGACTGCTGAGCGAATCCTGGTCACCGGTGGCGCCGGCTTCATCGGCTCGCACCTTGTCGAAGCCCTGCTCGAACACGGTTACAGCGTCCGAGTCCTGGACGATCTTTCCAGCGGTAAATTATCCAACCTGCCGATTGATCGATGCCATCTGACGTTGGTTGTGGGGGACGTCGCTGACGCGCCGACGGTCGCGCGGGCGATGAAAGACTGCACCGCGGTGGTCCATCTGGCGGCGGTGGCCTCGGTGCAGGCCTCGGTCGACGATCCGATCGCCACTCACCAAAGCAACTTCATCGGTACGTTGAATATTTGTGAAGCCATGCGCCAGGCGGGGGTAAGGCGAGTCGTTTATGCCTCCAGTGCGGCGATCTACGGCAACAACGGCGAAGGCACCGCGATCAGCGAAGACACGCCAAAAAATCCCCTGACGCCCTATGCCGCCGACAAGCTGGCCAGCGAACACTTCCTTGATTTCTATCGTCGCCAGCACGGACTGGAACCGGTCATCCTGCGCTTTTTCAATATCTACGGACCGCGCCAGGACCCTTCGTCGCCTTACTCCGGCGTCATCAGTATTTTCAGCGAGCGAGCACAAAAAAAACTCCCCATCACGGTCTACGGCGATGGGGAGCAAACAAGGGATTTTGTCTACGTCGATGACCTGGTCAAGATCCTGGTACAGGCGGTCGCTGAAGCCAAACCGCGTATGGAACCGGTCAATGTCGGGTTCAACCGCTCCACCAGCGTCAACGATCTGGCGACGATGCTGAGCGAACTGCTGGGATGGCCCCTGGCGCTGACCTACGATGCGCCCCGATCCGGTGACATCCGGCATTCGCGTGCCGAGAACAGCCGTTTGCTGGCACATTTTTCGTTGGAGAAGCCGACCTGTTTTGCAGAGGGCCTGGGTCAGTTGCTCAGAAGTATTGATGCCGGCGGGCGCTAGAGACGGCTTCGGTCTCCAGCAAATGCTCAGCCAGTACATCGTTGAGAAAGCGGAACTGATCGTTGAGCCCGACCACTTCGTTGCTGAAGTGATGACCGGCTGCCGGAATCAGCAGCGCCTCGAATTTTTCGTCGAACATCAGGGTCAATACTTTACGAGACTCGAATTGTTGCGAGTAGTAGTTGGTGCCGAATACCGGGAAGCTCACGGCCAGGGTGACGATGGTGATCATGACGTGCGCTCCTCGGAGAGTAAGAACCAGCCGAATACGCTCAACGTGAAGGCCGTCAGGGCCAGGCAGGTCAGGAGATGGATCAGCATGGTTCGACCCTCCGCTACAGGGATTGGTGTTGGGTTGGAATTGATCCTACGCTGACGGTCGGTGGGCGGAAGGCAATCGTGGCAATGGTGAATATCGATGGGAGTGATGCTCCGGATTTGTTGGTGTCCTTGATGGCCCCATCGCCAGCAGGCTGGCTCCCACAGGGGTTATGGGTGTTCACAAGACTTGTGTTCCACCCCGATCCACTGTGGGAGCCAGCCTGCTGGCGATGGCGGCCTCAAGAGCACCATCAGACCTATACTTTAACCAGGGGCCTCTGAACGCCGAACCTCCCGTTCGGCTCACATTTTCAGGAAACCGCGATCTTGAACCTGCGTTCGCTGATCGTCGCCGTGCTGGTGGTGTTGGCGGGATGCGCCACGGCCCCGCCTGCCCCGGTGGAAGTGCCGCAGATCATGGTGTCTCCCAGCACCTGGCAGCAGGTGGACCGGGAGATTGTCGATGCGTCGCAATCGGCCACCGATCAGGCAAAAATCTACGCCCGCGGGGCCATGGATTACTGGCGCACGCGGGTCTATCAACTGACCGAAGAAAACTTCATTCCCTGGTTCAGCAGTTACTGGACCCAGGAATGGCTGTCGATGAAGGTCAGCTGGTACTCCATCAGTAGTTCCAGGGACGAGCAAAATGCCTCGGAAAAACGCCTGGCGGCCTACCTGCTGGAGAAGTACCAGGAAAAAGTGCTGGCCCCGGCGGCGCTCGAGGTCGACCCGGACGCGATCCTCACCTTGGCAGCAGCGTTCTACGTGGACATTCTCAAGGAAGAACTGCAGAAGATTTCCCAGCGCCATGGCGTGCCGATGGCCCAGCTCAATGGTCGCGTGCGGAAAATTCCGGCGATTGCTCTCGGACCGCCGTCCGCCAGGGACGCCTCGCTGTTCCAGGTGGTGCACACTGAACAGTTGGCCACGTTGCCGGCGTACGCCGCGCTGGTCGACAAGGTGCACAAGGCCGGTGGCGACAAGGGCGTCGGCTCGACCGACACGGCCATGGCCCCGGTGGCCAAACGCGCCAGTAAACGCATTGAAGCGGAGATGGCTCCGCGCGGGGCGGCCAGTGCGGTAGCGGCGGCCGCCGGGAAACTCGCCGGTGCGTTGATCTCTGTTGGCGTTGCGGGCGTGCGGGCGATCATCCAGGCCAACGACCGGCCCGACAGCGAAGCGTTGATTCGCAGCAGCCTGGGTAACACGTTCGACAAGGCCTGGACCAAGCTGCTGCAGAACCCGACCACCGGTGTCATGGCGAGCACCCTGTACATGGCCTCACAGATAGAAGGGAACCTGGCGCAGAGCGCGCAACCGTCGGTCGGTCCGGATGCGGGATCTGTCGATTGGAGTCCGACCCAGTCGACTAACCAGCAGCTCAACCCATGATCCAAGGAGAACGCTCATGTCTTATGTCGATGGTTTTGTCATTGCCGTACCCACCGCCAACCGCGAAAAATTCAGGCAGCACGCCGACATGGCCGCTGCCATTTTCATCGAGAACGGCGCGCTCAGCCTCGCCGAGTGCTGGGGCGACGACGTCCCCGACGGCAAGGTGACCTCGTTTCCCATGGCGGTGAAACTCAAGGAGGATGAAACCGTGGTATTTTCCTGGATCGTCTGGCCGGACAAGGCCACCCGTGACGCCGGGATGGCGAAACTGATGACCGATCCGCGGGTGCAACCGGACGTCAATCCGATGCCGTTCGATGGTCAAAGGATGATTTTCGGCGGGTTTGAAATGATCGTGAAGGCTTGAACCGGCACCGTCGGGTCACTCCGCCGCAGGGGTGATCCGGCAGCTCTTGCGGTTGCGGATTTCGTGATCGCTCGGGCGCTCGCGGATGAACTCGAAACGCGGCTCGCCTTCGCTGTAATGCACCAGCCAGCCCCAATCCAATTCCATTTCGTCCTGGCCTGGCTCTGGCGGCGCGGCCCACCAAGGTTCCTTGCTGAGGATCTGGCGCATACTTGCCTCCGGTTGATTTCGCTTGCATCAACTATAACTGGCATGCCGGCAGACGCCAGAAACGAGAGACCCCGCATGAATGACGACATCCACGAACCTTTCAAACGGCTGTTTTTCGCGCTGGACTGCGCACCCGCACTGCGCAAGGCCATCGGCCAATGGCGCAGTGCCTTGCAACTGCGTAGCGGGCGCCCGGTGCCGGTGGAAAATTTTCACCTGACCCTGAAGTTTCTCGGGGCGGTGGAGATCGCGCAGATTGCCGACATCTGCAGCGCAGCCGCGTCTGTGCGCACGCCGGGGGAACGCCTGACCGTGGAGCTGGATCGCCTGGATGTCTGGCGCAGGGCAGGGGTCCTGGTGCTGGCACCCGAACAGGCATCGCCGGCGTTGTTACGGCTGGTGTATGACCTGGAGCAGGCCTTGTTGCCGTTTGGCCTGGAAGATGCCCCCCGGGAATTTCGCCCGCATTTGACCCTGACACGTGACTACCGGGCGCCGGTGCCGGAGTCCGCTACGCCACCCGAATTTTTCCTGCGTGCCGAGCGCTTCACCTTGTTCGAATCCCACAAGGGCCGCTATCGAGCGTTAGCCGAGTGGCCGTTGAGCGGTGCCTGAGCCAAAACAAAAAAGGCGCCCGAGGGCGCCAAACTTCACCTTAACCGAGGAGCCAGGTGAGTGATGCAGCGGTGGTAAGGCGCTGCATGAATATAAAAAATGTACGCAACCCCCTGTAGGAGCTGCCGCAGGCTGCGATCTTTTGATCTTGATCTTGAAAAAGCAAAGATCAAAAGATCGCAGCCTGCGGCAGCTCCTACCAGAGCAGAATTACTTACCCAACTTCACCTTGGTCCAGCCCCGGGTCATGATCCGCTGCACCGCAATCGGCTGGTCAGGAACGGCATACAAGGTCGCCATCACCGCTTCTGGCGGATACGAGCCCGGTTCGTTGCGAATCGCCTCATCCACCAACGGCGTCGCGGCCGAGTTGGCGTTGCTGTAGCCGATGTTGTTGGTGATCTCGGCGATGATGTCCGGGCGCATCAGGAAGTTCATGAACTGGTAGGCGTTGTCGACGTTGGCGGCATCGCGCGGGATGGCGACCATGTCATAGAAGCTGCCGGCGCCTTCCTTCGGGATGCTGTAGTCGATCTTCACCTTGTCCCCGGCTTCCTCGGCGCGGGCCTTGGCCTGCAGCACGTCACCGGAATAACCGACGGCTACGCAGATGTTGCCGTTGGCCAGGTCCGAGATGTACTTCGAGGAATGGAAATACGCCACCGACGGGCGGATTTTCATGAACAGCGCTTCGGCTTCGGCGATGTGCGCCTTGTCCTGATCGTTCACCGGGTAGCCCAGGTAGTGCAGGGCGGCCGGGATCATCTCGGTGGGCGAATCGAGGAAACTGATGCCGCAGGCCTTGAGCTTTTCCGCGTTTTCCGGCTTGAACAGCAGGTCCCAGGAGTTGGTCGGGGCGTTGGCGCCGAGCACTTCCTTGACCTTCTGCGGGTTGAAGCCGATGCCGATCGAGCCCCACATGTACGGGAAGGCGTGGGCGTTATCCGGGTCGCTGGCGGAGGCGTTTTTCAGCAGCACCGGATTGAGGTTTTTCCAGTTCGGCAGCTTCGACTTGTCCAGCTCCTGGTAGACCCCGGCCTTGATCTGCTTGGCCAGGAAGCTGTTGGACGGCACGACCAGGTCGTAGCCGGACTTGCCCGCCAGCAGGCGGGCCTCCAGGGTTTCGTTGCTGTCGAACACATCGTAGGTCACGCGGATGCCGGTCTCGTCTTCGAACTTCTTGACGGTGTCCGGGGCAATGTAATCCGACCAGTTATAGACGCGCAGAACCTTGTCATTGGCCTGGGCGCCCGAGGCGATCGCGCCCAATAAGGACAGTGTCAGCAGAGTCCTGCCAAACATTTTCATCGGTACAACTCCATTCTTTTTATTCAAACGCAAAATCTGTGAAACGCGACGGCCTAGGCCGTCGCTTCTACCATTTGCTTTTTCGGTTGTTGCCAGGATTCGCTCGCCGTCTGGTCCATCGCTTCCTGGATCGCTCGCTTACGGCTGGCTTCGGCACGGCGGCTGAAGTACCAGACCATGAAGGTCACGATCGACACGGCCAACAGGATCAGGCTGGCCACGGCGTTGATCTCCGGTTTCACGCCCAGGCGCACCGCCGAGAACACTTCCATCGGCAGGGTGGTGGAGCCCGGGCCCGAGACGAAGCTCGCCAGCACCAGGTCATCCAGCGACAGGGCGAACGACATCATGCCGCCGGCCGCCAGTGATGGCGCGATCATCGGGATGGTGATCAGGAAAAACACCTTGAACGGCTTGGCACCCAGGTCCATGGCCGCTTCTTCGATGGACAGGTCCAGCTCGCGAAGGCGGGCGGAGACTACCACCGCAACGTAGGCGGCACAAAACGTGGTGTGGGCGATCCAGATCGTGACGATGCCACGCTCCATCGGCCAGCCGATCATCTGCGCCATGGCCACGAACAGCAGCAACAGCGACAGACCGGTGATCACTTCCGGCATCACCAGCGGCGCTGTCACCAGGCCGCCGAACAGCGTGCGGCCCTTGAAGCGGGTGACGCGCGTCAGCACGAACGCGGCCAGCGTGCCCAGTGCGACGGCGGCAATCGCGGTGTAGCAGGCGATCTCCAGGGAACGCAGCACCGAGCCCATCAGTTGCGAGTTGTCGAGCAGGCCGGCGTACCACTTGAACGACCAGCCACCCCACACCGTCACCAGCTTCGAGGCGTTGAACGAGTAGATCACCAGGATCAGCATCGGCAGGTAGATGAACGACAGGCCGAAAAACAGCATGAACTTTGAAAATCCGAAGCGTTTCATCCCCGTGCCTCCATCTCTTTGGCTTGACTGCGGTTGAACAGCAGGATCGGCACAATCAGGATCAACAGCATCACCACCGCCAGGGCGGACGCCACCGGCCAGTCGCGGTTGTTGAAGAACTCCTGCCACAGCACGCGGCCGATCATCAGGGTCTCGGGACCGCCCAACAGCTCCGGAATCACGAACTCACCCACCACCGGAATAAACACCAGCATGCAGCCTGCGATGATGCCGTTCTTGGCCAGCGGCACGGTGATTTTCCAGAAGTTGTTGAAGTTGCTCGAGCCCAGGTCGGACGCGGCTTCCAGCAGGCTGCCATCGTGCTTGACCAGGTTGGCGTACAGCGGCAGCACCATGAACGGCAGATACGCATAGACCACGCCGATATAAACAGCGGTGTTGGTGTTGAGGATCTCGATCGGGTGCGAAGTCAGCCCGGTCCACATCAGGAAACCATTGAGCAAGCCGTTGTTGCTGAGAATGCCCATCCACGCGTAAACGCGGATCAGGATTGCGGTCCAGGTCGGCATCATGATCAACAGCAGCAGGACGTTTTGCGCTTCCTTGCTGGTCTTGGTGATGGCATAGGCCATCGGAAAACCGATCACCAGGCACATCAGCGTGCTGAGCAATGCAACCTTCAACGAACCGAGGTAAGCCGACAGGTACAACTCGTCTTCGCCCAGCAAGGTGTAGTTGCCGATGTTGAGCAACAGGTTGAATTTCTGCTCGGCGTAGGTGTAGATCTCCGAGTAGGGCGGAATGGCCAGGGCCGCTTCCGAGAAGCTGATCTTCATCACCAGGAAGAACGGCAACAGGAAGAACAGGCACAGCCACAGGAATGGGATGCCGATGACCAGTTTTCGTCCGCTGGGCACCAGGCGCAGCAATTGCTGATTGAAGGTTTTCATGCGCGCAGTACCACGCCGCTGTCGTCTTCCCACCACACGTAGACCTGATCGTCCCAGGTCGGACGCGCACCACGGCGCTCGGCGTTGGCCATGAACGATTGCACGACCTTGCCGCCCGGCAACTTGACGTAGAACACCGAGTGACCGCCGAGGTAGGCGATGTCATGCACCTTGCCGCTGGACCAGTTGTAGCGGGCGTCCGGCTGGGTGGTGCTGACCAGCAGTTTTTCCGGGCGGATGGCGTAGGTGATCGACTTGTCCTGCACTGACGTACTGACGCCATGGCCGACGTAGATCTTCTGCTCCAGGTCCGCGCTGTGAATGATCGCGTGGCCTTCCAGGTCTTCCACCACGGTGCCTTCGAAGGCGTTCACGTTGCCGATGAATTCGCAGACCATGCGGCTGACCGGCGCTTCATAGATGTCGACCGGGCTGCCGATCTGGGCGATCCAGCCCAGGTGCATGATCGCGATGCGCTGGGCCATGGTCATGGCTTCTTCCTGGTCGTGGGTCACCATGACGCAGGTCACGCCGACGCGCTCGATGATCTCAACCAGCTCCAGCTGCATCTGCGAGCGCAGCTTTTTATCCAGCGCGCCCATGGGTTCGTCGAGCAACAGCAGCTTCGGACGCTTTGCCAGGGAGCGGGCCAGGGCTACACGCTGACGCTGGCCGCCTGATAACTGATGGGGTTTGCGCTTGGCGTACTGGGTCATGTGCACCAGGCGCAGCATTTCTTCCACACGGGCGTCGATTTCAGCGGCGGGCAAACGATCCTGCTTGAGGCCGAAGGCGATGTTCTGCGCCACCGTCATGTGCGGGAACAGGGCGTAGGACTGGAACATCATGTTGATCGGCCGCTCGTAGGGCGGCATGTCGGTGATGTCGACGCCGTCGAGCAGGATCCGGCCTTCGGTCGGGCGCTCGAAGCCGGCGAGCATGCGCAGCAGCGTCGATTTGCCGGAACCGGAACCACCGAGCAGGGCAAAGATCTCGCCCTGATGGATTTCCAGGGACACATCGTCCACGGCGGTGGTCTCGTCGAATTTCTTGGTGACGCGATCGACTTTCACCAACACCTTTTTCGGTGCCTGGTGACCCTCAAGAGCCTTCCTGTAGATGCTGGAGGCGTTTGCCATGTGAAACTCCCAACAGGTTTCAGTCGTCGGGCCAACGCGGCCTGACTTAATAGTTGATTGCAAACCCTGCAGTAAGGCGCCAATCAGGACGCGGTCTCTGTAGGAGCTGGCTTGCCAGCGAAGGCGGCTTTCCAGTCAACGATGATGTCGGCTGAAAGGGCCTCTTCGCTGGCAAGCCAGCTCCTACAAGGTATTGCGCATGCCTGACGGGCACTCCACTCGGGTTAATTCGGCGCCGCCGTCCTGGCTGCCTGGTAGTGCTTGTTGTTATTGCAGTGTGTTGTTTTCGCGGGCGAGAGGCGCGCAAAAGCCCGCCTGCCCGCTCGCGGGGGCAGTAAATGGTTTGATCGTTTATGGCGTCAGCGTGAGTTACGCAGCGCCGCCCGTTGCCGGCACGCGTCGCCAAACGCCTGGAAGATCTTCAGGTAGGGCGGGTTGTCCAGCACCTGCCATTCCGGGTGCCATTGCACACCGAGGGCAAATGCCTTGCTGTTCTCCACCGAGACCGCTTCGATCAAGCCATCCGGCGCGAGTGCTTCGGCGCGCAGGCCGGGAGCGAGTCGGTCGATCCCTTGGCTGTGAATCGAATTGACCTGGAACACCGGCGGCAGATCCAGCGCCTGGAACACACCGCCCGGTTGCACATCGACGGCATGGGCCGGTGCGTATTGCACCGCCAGATCCGGATGGTTGGCCTCGCGATGATCGAGGAAGCCGGGAAGTTCATGGACCTTCTGATGCAGGCTGCCACCGAACGCCACGTTCATCTCCTGGAAGCCGCGGCAGATGCCGAGCACGGGAACGCCAGCGGCGATGGCCGCGCGAATCAGGGGAAGGGTGGTGCGATCCCGCTGGGGATCGTGTTCCGTGCCGGGAGCGCTGTCGGGGCCTTGATAGTGGAAGGGTTCCACATTCGATGGCGAGCCGGTCAGCAACAGACCATCGAGCTGCGGGAGCAGGTCCTCGATTTCGGTCAGTTCGCCCAGGGAAGGAATGACGACAGGCAGCCCCAGTGCCGCAACGCTGACAGCACGCAAGTACTTGTCGCCGCTGACATGGTAGGGGTGCAGGCCAATCTGTTTGACGCATGCAGTAACGCCGATCAATGGCTTGAATGCCATTTTTATCACCTCGAAGTTTCACACTTGAACGAGCTTTTCCGGAGCTTAGCCTTGTTGATTTTAATTAACAACTCTCATGTAAAAAATTCTAAACGCCGCACGTCCGAAGCTGAGGATTTACGCGTGTTCCAGGGATGATCTGGCACTCTCGTGCCTCTGAGAGGCCCGAAAATAAACGTTTAAAGGCAAGGTGTTCGCTATTGACTTCACTTTGTCTTTCGGATTGACTGGCTACGTGAAAGGGCGGTGAACATAATAATTAACAGTAAAAAATAGGTGCATCATGTCGGTCCCTCTGCGTACCGTTCAACTCAACGAAGCAAACGCATTCCTTAAGAAATATCCTGAGGTTTTGTACGTCGACCTTCTGATTGCGGATATGAACGGTGTGGTGCGCGGTAAGCGCATCGAACGCACCAGTCTTCATAAGGTTTACGAGAAAGGCATCAACCTGCCGGCGTCCCTGTTTGCCCTGGACATCAATGGCTCCACGGTGGAAAGCACCGGCCTGGGTCTGGACATCGGCGACTCCGACCGGATCTGCTACCCGATCCCCGGCACCCTGAGCATCGAGCCATGGCAGAAGCGCCCAACCGCGCAACTGCTGATGACCATGCACGAACTCGAAGGCCAGCCATTCTTCGCCGACCCGCGGGAAGTCCTGGCCAACGTGGTGCGCAAGTTCGACGAGATGGGCCTGACCATCTGCGCCGCGTTCGAACTGGAGTTCTACCTGATCGACCAGGACAACGTGAACGGTCGTCCGCAGTCGCCACGTTCGCCGGTGTCCGGCAAGCGTCCGATGTCGACCCAGGTGTACCTGATCGACGACCTCGACGAGTACGTCGACTGCCTGCAAGACATCCTCGAAGGCGCGAAAGAGCAGGGCATCCCGGCTGACGCCATCGTCAAGGAAAGCGCCCCGGCGCAGTTCGAAGTCAACCTGCACCACGTGGCCGACCCTATAAAGGCATGCGACTACGCGGTCCTGCTCAAGCGTCTGGTGAAAAACATCGCCTACGACCACGAGATGGACACCACCTTCATGGCCAAGCCGTATCCGGGCCAGGCGGGTAACGGTCTGCACGTGCACATTTCGATTCTCGACAAGGAAGGCAACAACATCTTTGCCAGCGAGGATCCCGAGCAGAACGCCGCGCTGCGTCACGCGATCGGCGGTGTGCTCGAGACCCTGCCGGCGCAGATGGCGTTCCTCTGCCCGAACGTCAACTCCTACCGTCGCTTCGGCGCGCAGTTCTACGTGCCGAACTCGCCGAGCTGGGGCGTCGACAACCGTACCGTGGCGGTCCGCGTGCCAACCGGTTCACCGGATGCCGTGCGCATCGAACACCGCGTGGCCGGTGCCGATGCCAACCCGTACCTGTTGATGGCCTCGGTATTGGCCGGCGTGCACCACGGCCTGACCAACCAGATCGAGCCGGGCGCCCCGGTGGAAGGCAACAGCTACGAGCAGAACGAGCAGAGCCTGCCGAACAACCTGCGCGATGCCCTGCGCGAGCTGGACGACAGCGAAGTCATGGCCAAGTACATCGACCCGATGTACATCGACGTGTTCGTGGCGTGCAAGGAAAGCGAGCTGGCCGAGTTCGAGAACTCCATCTCCGACCTTGAGTACAACTGGTACTTGCATACCGTCTGATTAGTCGGTTCAACACGATCAAATGTGGGAGCGGGCTTGCTCGCGAAAGCGGAGTGTCAGGCGACATCAATATTGGATGTGCCGGCGCCTTCGCGAGCAAGCCCGCTCCCACAGGGATCGCATTTCAAATTTGAATTGGCGGGCGTCGGCCTGACGATCACCTATTCCCCTGCGTCGAGTCACAACCATGACAACTACTCGCAGCGACTGGGAGCAACGCTTCCAGTCCCTGACAATCGAAAGCCGTGCCTTCATTGACGGCCAATACTGCGCAGCCGCCAGCGGTGCGACGTTCGAATGCATCAGCCCGGTAGACGGCCGTTTCCTGGCCAACGTCGCCAGCACCGACGAAGCCGACGCCAACCTGGCCGTCGCCGTCGCCCGCCGCACCTTCGAATCCGGCGTCTGGTCCGGGCTGGCCCCGGCCGAGCGCAAGCGCATCCTGATCCGCTTCGCCGACCTGATCCTGGCCAACCAGGAAGAACTGGCGCTGCTCGAAACCCTCGACATGGGCAAGCCGATCGGCGATTCGCTGGCCATCGACATTCCGGCCACCGCCAATGCGATCCGCTGGACCGCCGAAGCCATCGACAAGATCTACGACGAAGTGGCCGCCACCCCCCACGACCAACTGGGCCTGGTGACGCGCGAAGCGGCCGGCGTAGTAGCGGCCATCGTGCCGTGGAACTTCCCGCTGATCATGGCCAGCTGGAAATTCGCCCCGGCCCTGGCGATGGGCAACTCGTTCATCCTCAAGCCTTCGGAAAAGTCGCCGCTGACAGCCATTCGCATCGCGCAGCTGGCGCTGGATGCGGGCATCCCCAAAGGCGTGTTCAACGTGCTGCCGGGTTTCGGCCACACCGTCGGCAAGGCGCTGGCGTTGCACATGGACGTCGACGTGCTGGCCTTCACCGGCTCCACGGCGATTGCCAAGCAACTGATGATCTATGCCGGGCAAAGCAACATGAAACGCGTCTGGGCTGAAGCCGGTGGCAAGAGCGCCAACGTGGTGTTCGCCGATGCGCCGGACTTGCGCGCCGCCGCGCAGGCCGCCGCCGGGGCCATTGCCTTCAACCAGGGCGAGGTCTGCACCGCCGGCTCGCGTCTGCTGGTGGAGCGCTCCATCCGCGAGCAGTTCATCCCGCTGCTGGTGGAGGCCCTGCAAGGCTGGAAACCGGGGCACGCGCTCGATCCTGCGACCACCGTCGGCGCGGTGGTGGACCAGCGTCAACTGGACAACGTGCTGCGCTACATCGACATCGGCAAGGAGCAGGGCGCCCGGTTGATCGCGGGCGGCAGCCGCACCCTCGAAGACACCGGCGGTCTCTACGTCGAGCCGGCGATTTTTGACGGCGTGACCAACGCCATGACCATCGCCCAGGAAGAAATTTTCGGCCCGGTGTTGTCGGTGATCACCTTCGACACCCCTGAAGAAGCCCTGGCGATCGCCAACGACAGTATCTACGGACTGGCCGCCGGCGTGTGGACCAGCAACCTGAGCAGGGCCCACACCTTCGCCCGTGGCCTGCGTGCCGGCAGCATCTGGGTCAACCAGTACGACGGCGGCGACATGACCGCGCCGTTCGGCGGGTTCAAGCAGTCGGGCAATGGCCGGGACAAATCGCTGCATGCGTTCGACAAGTACACCGAACTGAAAGCGACCTGGATCAAGCTCTAATAACAATAAAGCGGCGGTCGCCGGCTCTTTGCGGCGGCCATCGGAGAAACTTATGAAACAAGCACATGTAAACAGCTACTACGCCGCCACCCGCAACTTCACCGGTGATTTCCCGGTGCTGGAAGGCGCGGTGGACTGCGACGTCTGCGTGATCGGCGCCGGCTATACCGGCCTGTCCTCGGCACTGTTCCTCGCTGAAGCGGGCTACAGCGTCACCGTGCTCGAAGCCGCCAAAGTCGGCTTCGGCGCCAGCGGTCGCAACGGTGGCCAACTGGTCAACTCTTATAGCCGTGACGTCGATGTCATCGAGGAGCGCTACGGCGACAAGACCGCCGAAGTCCTCGGCAGCATGATCTTCGAAGGCGCCGACATCATTCGCCAGCGCATACAGCACTACGACATCCAGTGCGATTACCGTCCGGGCGGTATCTTCGCCGCGATGAACAAGAAGCAGCTCAAGGGCCTGGCCGAACAGAAGAAGGGCTGGGAACGCTACGGCAACAAGAACCTGACGATGCTCGGCAAGGATGACATCCAGCGCGAAGTCGGTTCCGACGCCTACGTCGGCGGCCTGCTGGACATGCAGGGCGGGCACATTCACCCGCTGAACCTGGCGCTGGGCGAGGCTTCGGCGATCATCGGCCTGGGCGGCAAGATCTACGAGCAATCGGCGGCGGTGGAAATCACCTACGGCGAGCCGATCACCGTACGCACCGCCAAAGGCGTGGTGAAGGCCAAGTACCTGCTGATCGCCGGTAACGCTTACCTGCCGCAGGGCCTGGACAACCGCGTGACCAGCAAGAGCATGCCGTGCGGTTCGCAGATTGTCGTCACCGAGCCGTTGTCGGAAAAGCAGGCCCGCAGCCTGATCAAGAACAACTACTGCGTCGAAGACTGCAACTACCTGCTCGATTACTACCGCCTGACCGCCGACAACCGCCTGCTCTACGGCGGCGGCGTGGTCTACGGCGCCCGTGAGCCGGACGACATCGAACAACTGATCCGCCCGAAAATCCTCAAGACCTTCCCGCAGTTGAAGGACGTGAAGATCGACTACCGCTGGACCGGCAATTTCCTGCTGACCATGTCGCGCATGCCGCAATTCGGCCGTATCGAGAAAAACGCCTACTACATGCAGGGCTACAGCGGCCACGGCGTCACCTGTTCGCACCTGGCGGGCAAGCTGATTTCGGAAATGATCCGCGGTGACGCCGAACGCTTCGACGCCTTCGCCTCGCTGCCGCACATGCCGATGATCGGCGGGCGCACCTTCTCGGCGCCGTTGACCGCCCTGGGCGCGGTGTACTACTCGCTGCGCGACCGTTTCGGGATCTAAGCTTTACCTCGCCGGTGGTCAACCCCAGGAAGGCCACCGGCTTTTTACCTGAAACACCACGTTCCCGTGTAGAAGCTGCCGCAGGCTGCGATCTTTTGATCTTGCTTTTCAAGATCAAGATCAAAAGATCGCAGCCTGCGGCAGCTCCTACAGCAACACCCACAAACGTGATTTAATAGCCGCCTTTCACGTTTCCGGGACAGGAAAACGGCGCGATCCACGCCTGCTCTCCACCCCCATTACCCTTGCGTACCAAGCACATAAGGCTGTCATGGACACGGGCTCACGACTCAAATTAGTACGCGAAAGCTACAAACTGTCCCAGCGCGAGCTGGCCCGGCGTAGCGGCGTCACCAATGCCACCATTTCCCTGATCGAGCAGAATCGCGTCAGTCCTTCCGTCAGCTCGCTGAAAAAGCTGCTCGAAGGCATCCCCATGTCCCTGGCCGACTTCTTCACCTTCGATCAACCGCCGCGCGAGCACCAATACGTCTTCCGCGCCAACGAACAGCCCGACCTCGGCCGCCACGGCCTGCGCCTGCTGCTGATCGGCGCGTCCGTGCCAAGCCGGCAGATGCGTCTGCTGCGCGAACAATACGCACCGGGCGCCAGTTCCGGGGAAGAGCCGATCGTGCATTCGGAAGGCGAGGAGTGCGGTCTGGTCACCCGTGGCACCGTCGAATTGACGGTGGATGGGCAGATCAGTGTGCTCAATGCCGGGGACGGGTATTACTTTCCGACGACCTTGCCGCACAAGTTTCGCAATATCGGCCAGGATGAGGCGGAAATCATCAGCGCCAACACGCCGGCAAACTTCTGATTACGGCGTGACGTGATCCGGCGGCGCATCATCCATGGCGCTTGATAAAAAACCGATGCCCGCTCAGGCATCGGTTTTTTTTATTTGGTCTTCCAGTGACCACCGCCCGACTCGCAATCAATCTTGGCTTGGGCGATGTGCTCGGCACCGTAGTAATACGTCGTGACCTGGGCATTGTCGGGAATGTTGACCGACTGACTGTTCTTGTCCTTGCTGGTGGAATGAGGGTTGGCCAGGGATTCCTGGGTCAAGGTGGCGATGCAGGTGGCCTGGTAATGATCGTCACAATGTTCGACTTTCTTCTTGGTACTGGTCAGCATCTCCTTGCTCTCGTTGCTGCATGACCAGTCGATGGAATTGACTGGCATGCCTTCGTACTCATAGCAGCTATGACTTTCCACCACGGGAATGGAAGCGCTTTGGGATCGGGTCAGCACGTCGCAACCTTCGGCGTACGCCAGGGCAGGGCACAGGCCAGCGAGCAAAAGCAGCAGTCTAGTGTTCATCGGGATTTCCTCTCCAATGGCGCCTTGTTTGATCCAGGATCAGCGCTGATAAAGTTTCGAAACCCCGATGTGGCCTGTGGTTCCATGCATTTCGCTCAGTCACGAAGCGTTAACGCATTTCCCCGGCCTTATTGTCTGGCCTGTGCTGGATCCGGGTGGTGAGCGATGTGCTTTGGCCCCGCCAGGGCCCACAGGATCAGCCCGATCAGCGGCACAAACACGATCACCACCATCCACACGCCTTTGCTGCTCGCTTTGCCTGCGCTTTTGCGCACCCGATTGATGGCCCACAACTCGATCAACAGAAGAACGGCTGCCAATACAATCCACGTCGTTTCGATCTGCATGTAGTCACCTCCTGAATAGTCTTTCAGTTAGGTGGGCTGGTGGACACAGGGTTCAGTTAATTTGCGGTTTTCTAGAATGGGGGTATCGGCGCACTCTAACGTTCGTCGGATCTCATGTGGCTATCAGCGGATTTGGCTGCCCGTTCCATCACGGCTGCTAAGCTTCGTCGTTGCAGCACCCGAGCCTGTCCTGGGCTCACGTTGCGTGCGCAACCACGGAGTTCCACCTCTTTTCCTGTCGGCAATCTGCACGGAGGCAGGCGATGGTGATCAAGCGCATGGTTGATTCGAGCGCGGCGGGGGTTCCCGTGGCCCTCGATCCTGAAGAGATGCAGCGCGTACTGGCGTTGCTGCTGGCCAGCCCGTTGTTCGCCAAATCCCGGCGCATGGGCAGTTTGTTGCGGTTTCTGGTCGAGCACGACCTGCAACCTTCAAATACCCCCCTCACCGAACACGCCATCGGCATCGCGGTGTTCCGTCGCGATCCGGCGGTGTACTGCACCGGCGACGATCCGGTGGTGCGGGTGCAGGTGGGGCGGTTGCGGCGCAAGCTCGCGGCGCATTACGCCAGCAACGGCCAGCAGGACCCGGTGCGGCTGAGCATACCGGCCGGGTGTTATCGCCTGGCTTATCAGCGGTTGCAAACCAAGGGGACCGCCACCCGCCATCCGGTTTTGCAGATCCAGCCGTTCACCTGCATCACCCCGGATGGCGATGACTTCGCCCGGGGCTTGTGCGAAGAGCTGAGCTGTCGCTTGTTCGAGTCGTTCGAGCAAACGCAAAGCGTGGCCAATCATGTGTTGATGAAGGTGCCGCGCAGCAGCGTAAAAGCAGCGGATGGGGGACGCGGCGGGCGCTACAGCTATTGCCTGGAGGGCAGCGTGCGGGTCGAGCCGGCGCGGGTGCGGGCGTCGTTGCGCCTGGTGGATGTGGCGCAGGGGCGGATTCGCTGGTCGGCGCAGTTCGATCGCAACCAGCCTTATGGCATCGCCACCCAGGAGGACTTGGCGCAATCGATCTGCCTGTCCCTGACGGGCTACTTTGCCAAAGGCGCGATCGACGAATGAAAGGGGCAACCCTGGGGTTGCCCCGGTGCGCAGCAGTTACACGGTTTTCCATTGACCGCCTTCGTAAAGGCGACCGGCGGTGTTTTCGAACGTCAGGTCGATTTCGATCGCCTTGGAGCGTGAGGTACTGAACATGGTACTGGTCTGTACGTTCTGTTCGAACCATACGAGGATGGTTTCAACGGGGGTCAGTACGGTTTTACCGGTGACGACCGGGTCCACCGCCACGTAGATCGGCGTGCTGACCTGATTGCCATCGATGCCGGTGGACAGCTGGTTGATCCCCGGATGGATCGGTGCGTACTCGTTCACAAAGGTCATGGACACGTCCGGGCCGCCCGTGATCGCCGGGCTCAGCAGGCCGTGTTCATCGAGTGTCGAAGTTTGCCCAAGACCGATATTGACGATGTTGGTCGAGACTTTGACCTGGACGTTTTCCTTGAACACGTTGGAGGCGAACAGCTGATACAACGGCGTCCAGCTGAATTCGTTATTGCTCAGGTACGCGACATAGGACTGCCAGACCACGTTGTAGTCGGCGGTGCCGACCTTCTTGGCAAAGCACAGCTTGTAGCCAGACTTCTTGAGCAGGGTCAGGTCGCCGGCGGCGATTTCGATGGTGACGGTTTTTTGCGCCGCCGCCAGGGCGGACTTCAAGACCCTGCCATAGTCCGACGCCTTCAGTTGCGTTGCACCCATGATCGACTTGACGGCTTCTTGCACATCATCGTGCAGCTGCTGGCGTTGTTGGCTGACAGCGTTTGATTGGCTCATGGTGTCCCTCTTCCTTGGTGGTGTGTTGGGCGATCAATGGCTGGCAGGCAGTCAACCCGGTCCATCCATCGAGGGCTTCACTCTAGGTTCAAGCAGCACATGGGCTAAGTGTCTTGGCGTTACAGGCGGGTAACGGGGGGGTATCAATCAGGTTGAAGTGGCGGGGCGAACGACGGGCCGCCCCGCCAGGGCCTCAGGCTGCCTTCACATCGGCCCAGACGAAGTTCCAGCTGGTGCGCTTGCCCTTGGCAATCTCGATCAGCTTGTTCTCATACACCGTGTGATTGACCAGGCCGGCGTAGGTCAGGGTGCGAGCAGCGTTGTTGCCGCTGCACTCGCCCGGTACGCCGCCAGACTCGAACATGGCTTTTATCATGTCGGCTTCCGACGGGGCGCTGCTCTGGTTTTTTTCAACTTTGACGAAACTCATGATGTCACCTCTTCCGTGATGGGAAATCGGTGCGGTTGAGGGTCGACAGCGTTCGTGCCTGCCGCAACACACCGAAGGCCATACTGTATTGGCCTGCCGTGCGGCGCAGAAGTGACAAGTGGGGCGGTGAGGTAACAGCACGATCGGGGGGGCGTATCAGCGAGGTATCAAGCGCGGGTCGATTCAGGTGGAGTTTGCTCGAGAAAGGCCTGACGATCCATGTCAGGGCTTTGTCGCGAGCAGGCTTGCGGATCTTGATTACAGGCTGGTAGCGAGTTTCCCACTCGACAACCGACGCTTGTAGGCACTGTCGCGATTGGCCAGCCACCAGTACAACGGCGAGGTAATCACCAGGCCCACCACCCAGGACAGATCCGCGCCGTTGATGTGCTCGGAAATCGGTCCGACGTACAGCGGCGTGTTCATGAACGGAATCTGCACCAGGATGCCGATCGCGTAGGCCAGCAGCGCCTGCGGGTTGTAGCGCCCGTAGATGCCGCCATCGACGTGGAAGATCGAGTCGATGTCGTACTTGCCCTTGTGAATGGCGTAGAAGTCGATCAGGTTGATCGCCGTCCACGGCACCAGCACCACCAGCAACACCAGCACCATGTCGACGAAGTGGCCGATGAAGTCAGCGGAGGCACCGACGGCGGCAAAGCAGCAGGCACCGAGCACAATCACCGAGAGCACGGCGCGGCTCTTGGCGGTGGGGATCCAGCGGTAGGCGAAGGTCTGCACCAGGGTGATCAGCGACAGTACCGCGCCGTAGAGGTTGAGGGCGTTGTGGCTGATGACGCTGAGCAAAAACAGCACCAGCATCAGCGGGCCGATGGAACCGGTGGCGAGCTTGACCGCGTCCATGGTGTCCATGCCGACGGGCGTGGCCAGTACGGCGACGGCGCCGAAGACGAACGACAGGCTGGAACCGAGCACGGTGCCCAGGTAGGTGGTCCAGAAGGTCGACGCCACGGGCACGTCGGCCGGCAGGTAGCGCGAGTAGTCGGACACGTAGGGCGCGAAGGCGATTTGCCAGAGCGCGGCCAGGGACACCGTCGCCAGCCAGCCGGAGATGTTGAAGCTGCCGCGGGTGAGGAAGTCGTCCGTCTGCACGTGGGTCAGGATGTAGGCGAAACCCAGCACGATGCCGATGCCCAGCACCCAGGTGCCGATACGGTTGAGCACGTGGATGAAGCGATAGCCGATGATGCCGATGATGCCCGAACCCAGGGCGCCGATGACGATGCCCACGGGCACCGGGACGCTGTCGACCACGCCGTGCAGGGACTTGCCCGCCAGCACGATGTTGGAGGCGAAGAAGCCGATGTACATGACGCCGGCGATCAGCACCACCAGCAGCGCGCCGAGGGAGCCGAACTGCGCGCGGCTCTGGATCATCTGCGGGATGCCCATCTGCGGGCCCTGGGCCGAGTGCAGCGCCATCAGCACGCCGCCGACCAGATGGCCGACGAGGATGGCGACGATGCCCCACACCAGGTTCAGGTGAAACAGCTGCACGCCGAGGGCGCCGGTGACGATGGGCAAGGGCGCGATGTTGCCACCGAACCACAGGGTGAACAGGTCGCGCGTCTTGCCATGACGGTCTTGCGGCGGCACGTAGCCGATCGTGTGTTTCTCGATGAGCGGAGCGCTCGTTGCTGCAGTGGTTACCATGACGAACTCCAAGGCAAAGTGAGTACGTGGACGTACTTCGGTGAGCGTCGCGCGAACGACGCTTTTCTTGTTGGAGCGATCATGTGCAATGGCTCGGGATAGATAAATTAGTAAGTTTGTTGCTTCAAACCTTAAAAAATATATGCCGCGCCGGCGGTCGCCTCCGGTATGTTCAGCCTTGACCGCAGGCCGGCACCAACCCCTTGTGTGCGCTGCCGATTCCTTGACCCTGATGTTCTGTTTTCCGGAGGTTCCCATGGCCGCCTACAACCTGCGCCAGCTCAGGTATTTCGTCACCACGGCCGACTGCGGCAGCGTGGCGGAGGCCTCGCGCAAGCTCTACATCGCGCAGCCATCGGTGTCGACGGCGATCAAGCACCTGGAAGAAAGTTTTGGTGTGCAACTGTTCATCCGCCATCACGCCCAGGGGGTGTCGCTGACGCCGAGTGGCTCGCGGTTCTACCGCAAGGCCCAGGAGCTGCTGCGGGTCGCCCATGAGTTCGAGCAGAACGCCCTGGCGGACAACGACGTGGTGGCGGGGCAGATCGACATCGGTTGTTTTGAAACCGTGGCACCGCTGTACCTGCCACGCCTGATTGCCGGTTTCAAGGAGCGCTGGCCCGGGGTGGAAATACGCATTCGCGATGGCGAACAGCAGGAGCTGGTGCAGGCGCTGACCGCCGGCAGCATCGACATGGCCATGGTCTACGAACATGACCTGGACAGCACCATTGAGACCGTGGCGCTGATGCCGGCCCAGCAACCCTATGCCTTGCTGCCCGCCGACCATCGCTTCGCCCAGCAGGCGAAAGTCTCGCTGCACGACCTGGTGCTGGAGCCGATGATCCTGCTCGATGTGGTGCCCAGCCGAACCTACTTCGTGAGCATTTTCGAAGAGCGCGGGCTGACGCCGAACATCGTGTTCAGCTCGCCGTCGATCGAGATGGTGCGCGGGATGGTCGGGCGGGGTTTCGGCTTTTCGATCCTGGTGACCAAACCGTTTTCCGAATACACCTATGACGGGCAGAAAGTCGTGTGCGTGCCGCTGGCCGAAAACGTCACCGGCTCGGGGTTGTCCGCGGCGTGGTTGCGCCGGGCACAGCTGACCAAACCGGTGCAGCTGTTCGTCGATTACTGTCAGGAAGAACTGGCCCGACTCTATACCTGAGCGTCGGGCCAGGGATCAGTTGCTGATTGCCAGCAGCATCCGTTGCAGCATGGCATCGCAGCCGTGCAGTTGCTCCAGGCTGACGAACTCATCGGGTTTATGGCCTTGCTCCATGCTGCCCGGGCCGCACACCACCGTCGGGATGCCCGCTGCATCGAACAGACCGCCTTCGGTGCCGAACGCCACCGTGCCGAATTCCCGGGAGCCGGAAAACGCGGCGATCAATTCAGCGGCTTCGCTGCGGGCATCGGTGGCCAGGCCGGGGTACGCCGACAACTCACTGAAGCGGATCTCGCTGTGCTCGCTCACGGCGTGCATGCGCGGCAACAACTGCTGCTCGGCATAAGCCTGCAGTTCCTCTGCCACCAGGCGCGGGTCGTGGGAGGGCAGGGCGCGAACTTCGAAGTCGAAGCGGCAGTCGGCCGGCACGATGTTCAAGGCCTTGCCGCCGCCAATCACCCCGGTTTGCACGGTGGAGAACGGCGGATCGAAGCGCGGGTCATGCAGCTCCGGGGCCTTGAGCCGTTGGCCGATGCGCCCCAGTTCACCGATCAGCTCGGCTGCGTATTCGATGGCATTGACCCCAAGCGGGGCGTAGGCCGAATGGCAGGCGTGACCGTGGATGTCGCAGCGCATCGCCAGCTTGCCCTTGTGGCCCAGCACCGGCTTGAGCTCGGTGGGTTCGCCAATGATGCACAGCAGCGGTTTGACCGGACGTTGCTCGAGGGCCTTGAGCAGCGATCGCACGCCCAGGCAGCCGACTTCCTCGTCGTAGGACAGGGCGATATGCACCGGCAGGCGCAACGAGGCCTGCACCAGCGCGGGCACCAGGGCGAGCACGCAGGCGATGTAGCCCTTCATGTCCGCCGTACCGCGACCGTACAGCAGCCCATCGCGCTCGGTGAGCTGGAACGGCGCGACGGTCCACGGCTGGCCGTCGACCGGGACCACGTCGGTGTGCCCCGAGAGCACGATGCCCGGCCGGTCCGCCGGGCCGATCGTGGCGAACAGGTTGGCTTTGCTGCGCTCCTGGTTGTAGACCAGCTGGCACGGCACATCGAAGCGTGCGAGGTAGTCGCGGACAAACTCGATCAGCTGCAGGTTGGATTCGCGGCTGGTGGTGTCGAACGCCACCAGCGTTGTGAGCAGATCGCGGCTGGCGCTCATCGATCGTCTCCAGCGACGCCGTAGCCAGGGGATCGGTCGGGCGCCAGGGCGCGGTCGATGTAGTCCTGGACCTGCGGACGGTAGGCCTGCCAGAGCTTTTGCAGCTGGCCAATCGGGTCTTCGTCGGCCCAGTCGACCCGCAGGTTGACGATCGGCCAGGTCAGCTCACCGACCACCATGACCGCCGCCGAATGCACCGGCCCGGCTTCGCCACCGGCCGCCACGCCACCTTGCATTGCCGCGATCAAGCGGTCGGCCAGTTGGCCTTCAGCCTGTTCGAAGGCGCTGACCATGGCCTCGATCACCGCCGGGCTGGCAAGCATGTTGCCGGCCGCCACGCATTGCTCGCCGGACACCGCATTGTGGTTGCCCAGGGTTTGCGCGCCGCTGAAGTGCGCGGTGCGGCCGAGGTGGTCGATGGCGGTGATCTGCCGGTACTGGCTGTAGCCGTTGCGGGTCAGCACCTTGTCCAGGGCCTCGGCGGGTGCCCGACCCTGCTCCATCAGGGCCAGGGTTTCCGGGCCAAGGGAGGGCAGGGTGATGTTCTGCGTCGAGACGGCGCCCACACCGGGCAATAACCAGGGGCAGCGGGCGCCGACAGCGATACTCGAGGAGCTGATGGCGATGCCGAACTGACCGGTGTCGGGGCAGCGGGCGGCGATGGAAAAGGTCATGGGGCGGGTCCTTGTCTGGATTTTGTAGGAGCGAGCTCGCTCCTACAGAAGATCAATGGCGGGAGCGGGCGGCTGGAGTTTGTCGCGACGCGGTCTGCCCGTTATTCCGGGATCACCGCAATCACATCGATCTCCATCAGCCACTGCGGCTGACCCAATGCCGTCACCACCAGCCCGGTGGAAATCGGGAATACGCCTTTGAGCCACTTGCCCACTTCCTGATACACCGGTTCGCGGTAGCGCGGATCGATCAGGTAGGTGGTGGTCTTGACGATGTGGCTCAGGTCGCTGCCAGCTTCTTCCAGCAGTTGCTTGACGTTGCGCATGGCCTGCTCGGTCTGTGCCCGCGGATCGCCCAGGCCAACCAGGTTGCCCTCGAAATCGGTGCCGACCTGGCCGCGCACATACACGGTGTTACCGGCGCGGACGGCCTGGCACAGGTCGTTGTCCAGGCTCTGGTTCGGGTAGGTTTCCTTGGTGTTGAACATGCGAATGCGGGTATGGGTTGGCGTGGTCATTTGAAACTCCTGAAATTTTGGGGGCCGGCGCGGTTCACGCGCCGTGCGGGAATCAAGCGTTGGCAGTGGTCTTATGTGCGGCCGGGCAGGCTTGGGCCTCGCGTTGGTCGGCATCGCGGTACTCGAGATAGGTCCGCTGGATGGCAATGTGATCGGCCACGTACTTGGCGTCATGCCACACGCCCCAGATGAAGGACGAACCGCGACGGGACTGCCAGGGCAGGCCGAGGAAATACACGCCCGCCTCGCTGGACACACCGCGCTGATGCCGGGGCTTGCCGTTGTCGTCGAAGGCGTCGACCTGCAGCCAGCTGTAGTCCACGGCAAAACCGGTGGCCCAGATGATCGACGTCACGCCGGCCTTGGCCAGGTCGAGTTCGAGGATCGGGTTGGAGACACAGTCCGGCTCCGGGAAGGTATGGCGCGCTTCGGGTTCTTCCGGCAGGTCCAGGCCATTGCGTTCGATGTAGGCATCGGCGGCGTCGAGCAGGGCCAGGTAGTTTTCATCGCCCCGGGCCAGGTTGTCCGCCAGGTTCGCCTGGAAGGTCGCCACGCTGCCGTTGAACGATTGGGTCAGGCCCACCAGCACCATGCCGGCATGGGCCAGGCCACGAAAATCCACGGTGCGGCCACCCTGGGCGCCGCTGACGGCGATGGTCACGTGTTCACGGCCGGGTTTCATCGCGGCCTGGTCCCACTCGCCCAGCACCCCCAGCCACCAGCAGAAATCACGGTTGCGATAGGCGCGGGGCGGGCGATCGTGGGCGCCCACCGACAGGTAGACCTGCTTGCCGGAGCGCTGCAATTCATCGGCGATCTGCACGCCCGAGGAACCGGCGCCCACCACCAGCACGGCACCCTCGGGCAATTGCCCGGGATTGCGGTAGTCGGCGGAGTGGATCTGCAGCAGTTGCGCATCCTTGGGGGCGATCGGCGGGATCACCGGACGCTGGAACGGACCGGTGGCAGCCACCACGCGACTGGCCTCGATCACGCCTTGGGAGGTCTCGATGGTGAAACCCGGGCGACCGACGTTGCGCTCGACCTTCTTCACTTCCACGCCAGTGCGGATCGGCGCCTTGAACTTGCGGGCATAGGCTTCGAAGTAATCGGCCACGCGCTCCTTGGGGGCAAAACCATCGGGGCTGATGTCGTCGAATTCCAGGCCGGGAAAACGGTCGTGCCAAGCCGGACCATTGGCCACCAGCGAATCCCAGCGGCCGGTGCGCCAGCGCTCGGCGATACGATTGCGCTCCAGCACCAGGTGCGGCACGCCGAGCTTGCTCAGGTGTTCACTCATGGCTACGCCGGCCTGGCCGGCGCCGACAATCAAGGTATCTATTATTGTTTTTTCAATGGTCATCTGCTTGCCCTTCGAAGTTGGTTAACGGTCGGTGTCGACCTGCCATTTCCTGGGCTCAAGACTAGGGATCAGCCTGATATCGGTAAAATATTATTAAGCTGGCATTTGAGTATAAATAATTGATGCAGAGGGTTTGCCCGGGCGGATTGGAGGGGGAGAGCGCAGCCCGTCGGAGAAGAAAAACGTCGACTCGCGCCCAGTAAAAGGACTGTTTTCAGTGGTTTCTTGTAGGGCATTTCTGGAAATAAGTAAGAAATTTCCCAAAGTTGCCGGGAGGGGTGGAATGTGCGAGTGGGATAGTTCATTGTCGTTGTAGGAGAACAGTCATAGTTCCCGTGCGTATATTGTTGCACTCATTTTGACATGGAATTCACAGGCTGTAGCAGGGAAACTTTCTATTCTGTTGGCTAGAGTTTCGAGTTCCTGTCTTGCAGGTTTTAGCGATTGCATTGGCTGTCGCAAAATAATCGGGAGGTGTTATGTCTTCAAGCAGTTTTCAAAACGAAGTGCCGAAGGCTCGGGTCAATATCAAGCTCGATCTGCATACCGGTGGTGCGCAGAAAAAAGTCGAATTGCCACTGAAGCTGATGGTGATGGGGGACTACAGCAATGGCAAGGAGCAGCGTCCCTTATCTGCCCGTAGCAAGGTTTCCATCAACAAAAACAACTTCGATAGCGTATTGGCGGA
Organism: Pseudomonas sp. IT-P218; assembly: GCF_949767605.1. NCBI lineage: Bacteria > Pseudomonadati > Pseudomonadota > Gammaproteobacteria > Pseudomonadales > Pseudomonadaceae > Pseudomonas > Pseudomonas sp. IT-P218. Next base: position 9,080 of record NZ_CATKQQ010000012.1, on the reverse strand, counting down.
GTTTTCTCCGGTCTTGAAAGTGGCCGTGGAAAACACCCTGGTCGATGACGCTGGCGACACCTCGGTCGAGCTGAATTTCCAGCGCATGAAGGACTTCGAGCCAGAGCAGGTGGCGCGGCAAATCCCGCACCTGCGTGCGCTGCTGGCCATGCGCAATCTGTTGCGCGACCTTAAGTCGAACCTGCTGGACAATGCCACTTTCCGTCATGAGCTGGAACGCATCCTCAAGGACGATGCGCTGAGTGACGAACTGCGCGCCGAGTTGGCCGCGTTGGCTCCGGAAGAAAATCGTTAATCCACTTCGGTTCGTTTAAAGGGAAGTTACCTGCATGTCCATCGAAAGTTCCAACGTGCATTCGCGCGGCACTACAGTGTTGTCCGAAGAAAATAAAGGCGTCTATGGTGCGCTGTTTGGCAAGATCAATCTCAGTCCGGTCGATACATTAAGTAGTATCGAAGTATTTCAAAATACCGAGGCACTGTCCGAAGTGTCGGCCGATGAGCGAGTGACGGCGGCCGTCAGTGTATTTTTGAAACTGCTCGGGCAGTCTTCGCAGAAAATCGAGCGCCTGGATAAAGTCCTGCTCGATGAACACATTGCTGCCCTGGATGGGCAAATCAGCCGGCAACTCGATGCCGTGATGCACCACCCGGATTTCCAGCGCGTCGAGTCAACCTGGCGCGGGGTCAAATCCCTGGTCGACCAGACCGATTTTCGCCAGAACGTGCGCATCGAATTGCTGGATATCAGCAAGGATCATCTGGTCCAGGACTTCGACGATGCACCGGAAATCGCTCAAAGCGGCCTGTACGTGCATACCTATACCCAGGAATACGACACACCGGGTGGCGAGCCGATTGCCGCGGCTATTTCCAACTACGAGTTCGACCGCAGTCCGCAGGACATCGCCCTGCTGCGCAACATTTCCAAAGTCGCGGCGGCTGCGCACATGCCATTTATCGGCACCGTCGGCCCGGCTTTCTTCGGCAAGCGCTCGATGGAAGAAGTGGCCGCCATCAAGGACATCGGCAACTACTTTGACCGTGCCGAATACCTGAAGTGGAAGGCGTTCCGCGACAGCGACGACGCCCGCTACATCGGCCTGGTCATGCCCCGTGTCCTCGGGCGCCTGCCCTATGGCCCGGACACAGTCCCGGTGCGCAGCTTCAACTACATCGAGAGCGTCAAGGGCCCTGACCACGACAAATACCTGTGGACCAGCGCCTCGTTCGCCTTCGCCGCCAACATGGTCAAGAGTTTCATTGCCAACGGCTGGTGCGTACAGATCCGCGGGCCGCAGTCGGGCGGCGCGGTCACCGAACTTCCTATCCACCTGTACGACCTGGGCACCGGCAACCAGGTGAAGATCCCTTCGGAAGTCATGATCCCGGAAACCCGCGAATTCGAATTCGCCGATCTCGGTTTCATCCCGCTGTCGTATTACAAGAATCGCGACTACGCGTGTTTCTTCTCGGCCAACTCGACCCAGAAAGCGGCCCTGTATGACACCGCCGACGCAACCGCCAACAGCCGGATCAATTCGCGCCTGCCCTACATTTTCCTGCTGTCGCGCATTGCCCATTACCTCAAGCTGATCCAGCGCGAGAATATCGGCACCACCAAGGACCGGCGCTTGCTGGAACTGGAGCTGAACAAGTGGATTGGCGGGTTGGTGACCGAAATGACCGACCCGGGCGATGACCTGCAGGCCTCGCATCCGCTGCGTGACGCCAAGGTGACCGTGGAAGACATCGAAGACAATCCGGGCTTCTTCCGCGTCAAGCTGTATGCCGTGCCGCACTTCCAGGTCGAAGGCATGGACGTCAATCTTTCGCTGGTGTCGCAGATGCCCAAGCGCAAGCCCGATGCCGTTCGCGGGGAAACCAGGTCTTGAAAATCGACCGTCCCGTATGGTCTGCGGGGGCACTCCTGTGCCCCCAGCAGTTCCAGCAACAGGCACGCTGGGAAGCCTGGACCAACGAACGCCTGGCTCACTTGTCACTGGTGCATCCCTGGGGTGTAGCGGCGGTGGCGTTTGACCAGGAGACCCTGCGACTGGGCAAGCTCAAGGCCACAAGGTTGTGCCTGCGCATGCCCGACGGCACCTTGATCGATACCGATCAGGTGGATCGTCTGCCCTCGGCCCTGGAATTGACCCAGCTGCTGTCCAGTGACGTGCAGGACACCACGGTGTTATTGGCCTTGCCGCTGGAACAGGCCAATGGCAACAACTGCCTGCTCGATGACAGCAAGGTCGAGCGACCGACGCGTTATCGCCAGGACTGGCGCAAGGTGCAGGATTTGTACGAAGGCGAGGCGCAGCAGATCGGCGTGCTGGAACACGTGCTGAGCCTGCGTCTTGCCCACGACGACAACGCCGATTACCTGACCTGCCCGATCGTGCGCCTGGTGCGGGACGGGCAGGGCGCATGGGGGCTGGATGACACTTATGTGCCGCCACTGCTCGATTTTGCGGCTCACCCGGGATTGCTGGCGCAGCTGGATAATCTGTTGACCCAATTGGCCGCCAAGCGTCAACGGCTGATGGGCTTGCGTCGTGAAAGTAACCAGCGCATGGCCGATTTTGCCGTGGCCGATGTGTCGCTGTTCTGGCTGCTTAACGCCCTGAACACCTACCAGCCGATCCTGGCAGATCTCAAGGCGCACCCGGCACGGCATCCCGAATCGGTGTACCGGGAATTGGCAAAGTTGGCCGGCGGCCTGCTGACCTTTTCCCTGGAACACGATATCGACCAGATCCCGGCTTACCGGCATGAGCATCTGGAAAGTGTGTTCCCCCCATTGTTGCGTCTGATTTCCACGTTGCTGGAGGCCAGCCTGCCTTCGCGTGTGATCGCCCTGGCGCTGGAGGAGAACGGCGACAACCGCTGGAAGGTCAGCCTCAATGATCCACGCCTGCGCGAGCGTGAAGGCGCTGATTTTTATCTGTCGGTGCGTTGCCGCTTGCCGGCAGCACAGGTGCAGAGCCAGTTCCCGCGCCTGTGCAAGATTGGCACCCCGGATGAGGTCGATCAACTGATCAATGCCGCGCTCGACGGTGTGCCGTTGCAGTCGCTCAGCCATGTACCGGCAGCCATTCCGCTGCGACTGGAGAACCAGTATTTCGCCCTCGATCTCGACCATGCCAAGGGCCAGGCGGTGCTGGCTGCAGGGGTCTGCGCCTTCTACGTCCCGAGCACGCTGGCCGAGGTAAAACTTGAACTGTTCGCGGTGTTGCGCACATGAACCTGAAAGCCTCAAGAAAACCTGCCGCATTGGCGGTGGATATCGACGCATTGCTGCAGGACAGCTACCTGCTGGTGGTGGAATTGTGCAAGGGCGCATCGGCGCACGATGGCATGGCGCTGAAGGACCTTTGCGTCAAGCAGGTCGAACATGTCCGCCAGATGCTCGAGCACGCCGGCCTGAGCCCGCGCAGCATTGATCACATCAGCCATGCCCAGTGCGCTTTGCTCGATGAAACCGTACTCCGTGTGGATAAGCAGGCTCGCGATGCCTGGACGAAAGAGCCCTTGCAAGCGAAGTTCTTCAGTCGCCACCAGGCGGGCGAGTTCCTGTATGAAGACATGCGCGAAGTCTTGCGCGAGCCCGCCCCTGATCCATTGGTGCTGACGGCGTTCCATCGGGTGCTGATGCTCGGCTTCCAGGGGCGTTATCGCGACGCCGACGACCCTGAGCGCGAACAGTTGCTCAGCGCGCTCCATGCACAGGTCGCACCCTTGGCACTCAGCCAGACGCTGGCGACAAAGATGACGTTCGGACAGGGACTGCGTATTTGGCTGTGGCCGCGTTCGCCACTGGCTCATGGTCTGCTTGTGGGCCTGCTGTTTGTCGGTTGCTGGTGGGGGCTTGACCAGCTGTTGGCCAATCTCCTCAGCTCGGTTTTGCCCGGTGAGGCTTGAGGTGGGACCGATGACGCCGACACTGATGCGTGGTCTCTGGTTATGGGCGGGCGTGCTTTCACTGGCGTTGCTGGTTGTCGTTCCCTTGACCTGGAGCCTGCGCACCATCGCCGTCCTGGTCGTTGTGTGCGTCATGGTCCTGGCCTGGAGCCGGATTGGGCGCCGGACATGCGCGTCAGTGACCCTGGCCGAAAATACCTCGCTGCCTCCGGCCGCCTACCGTCAACCAGTGGTCCTGGTTTGTGGCGATGGCCTGACGGGATTGTTCGGCGCGACGCCGTTGGAGCACCTGGCTTTGCGCACAACCCGCCACGGTTGTTATGTGCGGGTACCCGAGCTTGAGCAGTTGCCTGCGATCACCGCCAGCCTGATGACGCTGCGTCCCGAGTGGAGTGGGCAGCTCAGCGTCATGTTCATCGTCAACCCGACCGAACACGTCGACAGCGCCGTGTTGGCCGGACAGGCGCGCGCACTGCGCTATCAGGTCGGCATGGTTCGCAAGGGCGGCGTTGCGCTGCCGCTACTGTTGACCAGCTATGTGCAAGCCTCGGCCGCAGAAGGTCCCTGGTTCAATTGGGAGGCCGGTGAAGTCAGCCCCAGGGTGCACGAGGGCGGAACCTGCGCCAGCCTGGACGACTGGCAAAGGCAGCCGTCAGACAGCGCAACGCGCTCAGCCCGGATGCACACCAGCGTGAAGCTGAACAGTGTCGTGGCATGGCTGGATCAAGCGGTAATGCCCCACCTGGCCCCCCGTGATGTACGCGATCCCGACAGCCTGCCGAGGATCAGTGCCATCACCTTCGTACCGGCGCTCGCGCAATCAGTCGCGGGCAACCTGTGGCAGCAATGGCTGCGCAACAAGGTTGCACTGCATGACGTCAGGCAGGCGCAGCCAGGGCAGGGCACTTCAATGCCTTTCCCCGATCCCTTGCTGGCGCTGCTGCCCTCGCAGAATCAACGCGCCCCATTGCGCCGCGCGAGCGTCATCGCGTTGTGGATGTTCGCCATTGTCGGGACAACGGCCCTGGCCAGCTCGGCCTGGCAAAACACCCTACTGGTCCGCCAGGTCAGTGACGACCTGCGTCGTTACCACGCCATCCCCGTGACAGGACAACCCGATCGGCCTGAATTCATCCTGCGCGAGCAGGCACTTGCGGTGCTGCGCGAGGATGCCCTGCGCCTGGACGGCTACTACCGACACGGCGCGCCCCTGTCGCTGGGGCTGGGCCTTTACCGGGGCGAGCGATTGCGCATCAGGCTGCAGTCGACAATTGCCGGTCACCGTCATCCGTCGCTGGCCCCAAGGCTTGCGGGTCATCCAAAGCCGGTGCGCCTGGACAGCCTGTCGCTGTTCAGTACCGGCAGCGCCCAACTCAAGCCCGGCTCGACCAAGGTCCTGATCAACGCCCTGGTCGACATCAAGGCCCAGCCTGGCTGGCTCATCGTGATCAGCGGCCATACCGATGGCACCGGCAGCGCCGAGCAAAACCTGCAGTTGTCCCGGGCCCGGGCGGCCGCCGTGCACGACTGGATGCAGCACATGGGCGGTATCCCCGCCAGTTGCTTTGCGGTGCAGGGCTTTGGTGCCAGCCAGCCCATCGCCAGCAATGACAACGAGGCCGGGCGCAGCGCCAATCGTCGAGTCGATATTCGTCTGGTGCCGGAGCCGGGAGCCTGCGTGTTCCCCGCTACGGGGCCGGATTTGCAACCCCCTGTCGCATAACGCGGCATTCATGTTCAGAGAGAAGGAGCTTCACATGGCAATTCCCGTTTACCTGTGGCTGAAAAATGACGGCGGCGCGGACATCAAGGGTTCGGTGGATGTCGAGGCACGTCAGGGCAGCATTGAAGTGCTGGCTCTGAATCACAGCGTGTCCATCCCAACCGATAACAACACGGGCAAATTGACAGGTACACGGATTCACGATCCGTTTGTATTCACCAAGGAAATTGATTCTTCCAGTGTCTACCTGCTTAAAGCCGTCACACAGGGACAGACCCTGATGAGCGCCGAGTTCAAGTGGTACTGCATCAACGAGGCAGGCCAGGAGGTCGTGAACTACACCGCGCTGCTCGAGAACGTCAAGGTGGTGAACGTCGAGTCGAAAATGCACGACATCAAGGATCCGTCCAAAGAAAAGCACAATCATCTGGAGGAAATTGAATTGCGCTACGAAAAGATCACTTGGAGATTCCTGGAGGGCAACCTCAGCCACTCCGATTCCTGGGCCGAACGCGGGCAAGCCAATTTAGCGCCAGCAGGCTGACAAACCGCTGAACACCTGAGAACCCGCATACGTCGATGACGGCGGGTTTCGGCGTGTCGTGTTGAGCGTCCGTACGCGGGCGCTCAGCAAGTCCCTCGATTACCAGCCTTATACTCAAAACAAGGACGTACCCATGGTACAGAACGCCTCCCGCTTGCTTCGTCGTCTCAATCCCTACTGTGCCCAGGCGCTGAGCGCGGCGGCGACGCTGTGCCAAAGTCGCGCCCATGGCTACATCAGTATCGAGCACTGGCTGCTCAAATTATTCGAACAGGGCGAGGGCGACCTGACGCTCATTGCCCGTCGCTACGAATGGGATCTGGACGCTCTCTGGGGCGGACTGCTTGAACACCTGGACACACTGCCGCGCAGCGTACACGCCAAGCCGCAGCTGTGTGGCAAGTTACAGCGACTGATCAGCAATGCCTGGCTGCGTGCATCGCTGGACAGCCAGGATCACCTGCGCTCAGCCCACTTGCTTGGCGCGTTGCTGGAGTCTCCTGACCTGCTGGCTTGCGAAGCGGCCTGGCCTCTGTTCAGTGTCAGCGAAACCCAGTTGCAGCATCTGTTCGCACTGCTTGATCAACACTCCGAAGAGCGTCCCCAGGCGCAGCAAGCGGCTGCCATTGATCAGGCACAAGTATTGACTGGATCCGCTGCCGTCAACCACGAGGCCTTGCAGGCCGTGCTGGACAGGTTCACCCAGGACATCACCGCCAAGGCCCGGGAAGGGCGGATCGACCCGGTGTTCGGCCGTGACGATGAGATCCGCCAGGTCATCGACATCCTCAGCCGCCGGCGCAAGAACAACCCGTTGCTGGTCGGCGAGCCGGGGGTCGGCAAAACCGCACTGGTCGAAGGACTGGCGCTGCGCATTGCCGAGGGCAATGTTCCGGACAGCCTCAAGCCGGTCAGCGTGCGTACCCTCGACCTGGGGTTGCTGCAAGCGGGGGCCGGGGTCAAGGGCGAGTTCGAGCAACGCCTGAAAAACGTCATCGATGCCGTCCAGCAATCGGCATGTCCCGTGCTGTTGTTCATCGATGAAGCCCATACCCTGATCGGCGCCGGCAACCAGGCGGGCGGTGCCGACGCGGCGAACCTGCTCAAGCCCGCACTCGCCCGTGGCGAGCTGCGCACCATCGCCGCCACCACCTGGAGTGAATACAAGCAGTACTTCGAGCGCGATGCCGCCCTGGAACGACGCTTCCAGAAGGTCAAGGTCGACGAGCCGGATGACCACGATGCCTGTCTCATGCTGCGTGGCCTGAAGGCGCGTTACGCCAGCCATCATGGCGTGCACATTCAGGATGCGGCGGTACAGGCGGCGGTCACGCTTTCGCGGCGCTACCTGACCGGTCGCCAGCTGCCGGACAAGGCCGTCGACCTGCTCGACACCGCCAGTGCACGGGTGCGCATGAGCCTCGACTGCGAACCCCAGGCACTGGTCAGACTCAAGGCCGGGCAGGCGGCCCTGGGACTTGAACGACAAGCCCTGGAAGAAGATGCACAACTCGGTGGCAGTAGCCTTGACGAGCGCCTTGCCTCGATCGATGCGCAACTTGTCGACTTGAAAGACCAACACAGTGAGCTGGTGCGGCAATACCGCAACGAACTCGACCTGACCCGCCAACTGCTTGATGCACGTCAGGCTCACCCCCTGCAGATCACCCTTTGTACTCGACTGCAAGATCAGCTTGCCGAAGTGCAGGGCGCCCAACCGTTGCTCTCCCTGGACGTCAACCCGCGCAGCGTAGCTGAAGTGATTGCCGACTGGACCGGCGTGCCGCTGGGTAGTCTGCTCAAGGACGAGCAGGCCAGCCTGTTGGCGCTGGAGCAGCAGTTGAGTGAGCGTGTCGTCGGCCAGGATCATGCCCTCGCTGCATTGGCCCAGCGTCTGCGCGCGGCCAAAACCGGCCTGACCGAGGAGCAGGCACCGTTGGGCGTGTTCCTGCTGGTCGGCACCAGCGGCGTCGGCAAGACGGAAACCGCCCTGGCGCTGGCCGACTGCCTGTTCGGTGGCGGGCAGTCGCTGATTACGCTCAACCTCTCCGAGTACCAGGAAGCCCACACCGTCAGCCAACTCAAAGGCTCGCCACCGGGCTATGTCGGTTACGGCCAGGGTGGTGTGCTCACTGAAGCGGTGCGCCGGCGCCCCTACAGCGTCGTATTGCTCGACGAAGTGGAAAAGGCTCACCGCGACGTACTCAATCTGTTCTACCAGGTCTTCGATCGCGGCTTCATGCGCGATGGCGAGGGACGCGAAATCGATTTTCGCAACACCGTCATTCTCATGACCTCGAACCTGGGCAGCGATGAACTGCAAACCTGCCTGCAACAACACCCTGACGTAACGGACAACACCTTGCAGGAGCTGCTGCGGCCACTGTTGCGCGAACACTTCCAGCCGGCCTTGCTCGCGCGCTTCCAGACCCTGATCTACCGCCCGCTGCAAGTCGACGCACTGCAGCGCATCGTCGCGCAAAAACTCGCCCGGGTCGCCACGCGCCTGCAACGCCACTACGGCCTGACCTGCCAGGTCGACAACGCACTCAACCAGGCCCTGGTTGCCGCCTGCCTGTTGCCCGATACCGGCGCGCGCAACATCGACAGCCTGCTCAACCAACAGATCCTGCCGGTGCTCAGCCAGCAACTTCTGCAGCGCCAGGCGACCCATCGGCAAGCCCGGGGGGTGACCCTGGGTTACAGCGACGATCAAGGCATCACGCTGCAGTTCATCGACACACAGGAAGCGATGCCAAGCGTCGTCAAGGAGGCCTGACCATGAGCACCCAACAGCGCATTTTCTTTGACCACACTCGCCATAAATTCGCCATCCGCTGGTTCGACGCCGTCTTCGACGTCCTGGCCTTCGAAGGCCAGGAGCACCTG